>NZ_JAHZOE010000001.1:0-355309 GCF_019448545.1 Anoxybacillus sp. ST4
GTTGGCACAAGGATGCCCAGAGACATGGGAGGGTTCGTCCTCATCAGCAATGCAGAGATCCAAGGTGCATCGCATATGTATTTTCCATTGGTTTTAACATACAAAAATAACCAGTGGTCGCGAAGCGTACCTATGGGTTGTTAGATATAAACAAAAATGAAAAAGTATGTGATGAGTTTTGTCGAAAAATATTTTTTTGGCACCCCTAAGATGCCAAGAAACCTTGATATATCAACATTTTTAGAGGGAGTGAGTTTTTATGTTTTTTTCTAAACGGAAGCAAACACTTTTACCTTTTCACTTAGATGAGCGAGTTGCCTTCGTACATACAGCGGATGATATAAAAGAGCGATTACGCTACATGGGGGTGACAGAAGGGCATTTACAACTATTACGCGAAGTGAAGCCGCTCGTAATGGAGCATATCGATGAGGTGATTGACGATGTGCTTAATCATTTGTATTCGTTCCCACTATTACAATCGATCGCGAGCTCCAAAACGACGCGAGAACGTTTGAAACACGTTTTTATCCAATATATTGATTCTTTACTTTCTGCGACAATTAATGATGATTACATCGTTTTTCGTAAACGGCTAGGCAGCAATCATCATGAGCGTGGCTTACCGATCGAATGGATGATTGCGACGTACGAGGCAATCGCTACATCGCTTATTCCACATTTATTACGATATGCGCAACAAGAAGGTCGCCTCGATAAATGGACGCATACGCTCGTTGCCCTTTTTCATCTTATTAATTTCGATTCGCAAATCATTATGAGTGCCTACATGGATGATCGAATGAACGAGCTAGAACAATTAAATCAAAAACAAGCCACGATCCATTCACGGTTGCACGATATGGGGCAACAGCTTGCTGCTTCGATTGAGCAAACAGAAGCAGGGTTAAGTGAAGCAGAAGAAAAGGCGAAACATGTACGAACACAAACAGAAATGACAGAACGAAGTAGCCAAAACTTGTCCGCTCTCATGAACACAACAGAACATCAAGTCGAGCAAACGCGCAAAACGTTTGATGAAGTAGTCAATAAAGTGAACGATGTGCTCTCTATCTTAAAAAATTTGTCAAATTCATCAGACATGATTCGAAATACATCTTCTCAAATTCAAGCGATTGCTGATCAAACGAACTTACTTGCTTTAAATGCCGCGATTGAAGCAGCACGAGCGGGGGAAGCAGGAAAAGGTTTTGCTGTCGTAGCAGATGAAGTTCGAAAGCTAGCAGAATATACAAAACAAATGAGTACAGACATTATTGAAGGGATCGAAACGAATTATCGACAAGTCGAGTCACTTGTACAAAAAATGAACGGGATGAGCCATATCGCAGAAGAAGCAGCTAGTCAAATGGAGCAAACAAAAGGGACGATGGTCGCTTCGAAAATGGAGCTCGACCACCATATTGACCTGTTTAGGGAAAGCCAACAACAAATCGATTATATTTTACGCTCTATTGAAGACATTCATCGCGTCATGAAACACTTATCTTCCTTATCTACCGAATTAGTAGAACAGGCAGAATCATAATCAAGCGGTTTTCGACTAAGAAAACCGCTTAATTATTCGAGCGATGTTGCGTGCTTTCGTATAAAGAAGGGTGGTTGCTGAACGCATACATTGTTCTAACGTCATCGGCTTTGTCGCAATCGCATCGCAGCTGACGAAATATGCATATAGCTTGTCAAAGCCGTCACCGAGACTTCCTGACAGCAAAAAGGCAGGAACGTGATATTCGTTCGCTAATTGCGCGACATAAAATGGTACTTTTCCATATAACGTTTGCTCGTCGCTTTGTCCTTCACCGGTAATAACGATATGAGCGTGCTTCATTTTTTGTGGCAGTTGCACCGTCTCGCCAACAAGTTGCGCCCCGCGTATTAATTTTCCACCAAGCAATAAAAAAGCAAATCCTAATCCTCCTGCCGCTCCCGCTCCATGCTCTTGTGCATAAAAAAGATTTGTTTGTTGTTCGATTTTTTGTGCATACGTATGTAGCCACTGATCTAATATGCGAACCGTTTCACGATCCGCCCCTTTTTGCGGACCAAATACGTGTGAAGCACCGCGCTCGCCATACAACGGATTATCGACATCACAAGCAACGAGAAACTCACTTTCATACACACGTCGGTCAACCGATGTCATATCGACGTGTGCAATATGAGGTAGCGAAGACGGCATCGGGGGCAACCGTTCCCCGTATGCGTTTGTAAATGTTGCACCAAGTGCACATAACATCCCAAACCCTCCGTCGTTTGTGCTGCTTCCACCAAGCCCGATGACAAAACGGCGATAGCCTGCCTCAAGCGCCGCTATGATCACTTCACCTACACCGTACGTTGTCGTATGGAGCGGATTTCTTTTTTCATTTGGAACGAGCGGCAATCCGATGACTTGTGCTACTTCAATGACCGCTGTATCACCGACAACACCGTATGCTGCTTGCTGCGTATTAAAAAGTGGGCCGCGGGCCGTTACCGGTTGAACGAAGCCATTCATCGCTGAAACGATCGCTTCCATCGTCCCTTCGCCTCCGTCTGCCATCGGAACGGTCGTGACTGCAGCTTCCGGATATTCATCGGAAAACGCTTTTTTGATTACGGTACACACATCATGTGCCGATAAACTTCCCTTAAATGAATCTGGTGCAATGACAACTTTCATTTCGCAACAACCTTTTTCAATATATTTTTTCCGTCTTGGCGAACGAACAAAACAGTCATCGTTGTTCCACGTTCACATAAAAACGATTCATTCGTCGTCATCATTTCATAATCTCGATAAGGGGAGCGATACATATCAAATAAAAACGACGTTTCATTTACCCATCGAATAAAAATGATGTCGGCAAAATATTCTCCATTGACGTACGAAAGTGCTGAACCGTCTTTTCGTTCCATTGAAATCAGTTTCTTTTCCCCTTCGATTTCGCAAAACGCCACCCCAACATCGTCACCGGCACAAAAGCCGATCATCGGCTCGTTCGTCGTAAACGTAAGCGTTTCTCCCTTCACTTGCACATCAACTGTTCGTTCATAAGCACGAATAAATATGCCTTCAACATAAAATAATTGTTGGTCACCACATTCCATAAGTCATTCCCTTTCTAGTTATGTTTCTTCCTTCATCATAATACAGGCGAAAATGTTTTCACAACATCATCCGTTTTGTTAGAATGGTAGTATGCTTTACGATAAGGAGGTTTTGTTATGTTAGAAAAACAATTGGAAAAATACGCACAATTAGCTGTACGTGTCGGCGTCAACATTCAACCAGGACAAACGTTGTTTATTAACGCACCGCTTCCGTCCGCTCCGCTCGTGCGTAAAATCGCCCAAAAAGCATACGAAGCAGGAGCAAAACATGTGCATGTGGAGTGGAGCGATGAAGAAATTACGTACATAAAGTTTAAACATGCGCCCGAAGAAGCACTTCATGAATACCCATCATGGCTTGCTAAAGGACGGGAAGAAGTGGCCGAAAAAGGTGGGGCGTTTTTAAGCATTTATGCACCAAATCCAGATTTATTAAAAGATATTGATCCTTCACGGGTAGCTGCAGCAACAAAAGCAACAAACGTGGCGCTGCAAAACTACCGTAGTCGCCTAATGGCCGATCATAACTGTTGGTCATTAATTGCTGTGCCGACACCAGCATGGGCAAAAAAAGTGTTCCCACATATGAGCGAAGAAGAAGGAATGGCAGCATTATGGGATGTCATTTTCCAAGTGACGCGCGTCGATCAAGACGATCCGATTGCAGCATGGAAAGCGCACAATGAAAAATTAGCTCGCATCGTTGATTATTTAAACAATAAGCAATATAAACAGCTCATTTATAACGGGCCAGGAACAAATTTAACGGTGGAGCTTCCAGATGGGCATATTTGGGCTGGCGGTGCAGCGAAGAGCACAGATGGCATTATATTTAATCCAAACATACCAACCGAAGAAGTATTTACGATGCCTCATAAAGATGGAACGAACGGGGTCGTTCGAAATACGAAACCGCTTAACTATGGCGGCAATATTATTGACGGCTTTACGCTTACATTTCAAGATGGAAAAGTCGTTGACTTTACGGCAGAAGTCGGCTATGACACGTTAAAACATTTACTTGATACAGATGAAGGGGCTCGCCGATTAGGAGAAATTGCGCTCGTTCCACACCGCTCACCTATTTCACAATCAAATCTCGTATTTTATAATACGTTATTTGATGAAAACGCGGCGTCGCATTTAGCGCTCGGAAAGGCATATCCGACAAATATCGAAAACGGAACACATATGCGCACCGAAGAGTTGCTTGAGCGTGGGGCGAACGATAGTTTAGTGCATGAAGATTTTATGATCGGTTCTCATGAATTGAACGTCGACGGCGTCACAAAAGACGGTGTTCGCGAGCCGATTATGCGAAACGGCGAGTGGGCCATTTCGATTTAAAAATGTTGCGGCGTTTGTCCGCAACATTTTTTCTCGTCCGCATATATTGGCTAAAGGAAGGAGGAGCGGACGATGATCAAGCAGTTTATCGCAAATAGCGGCATACTGATTGCTGGTTTTTATTTAATTAGCAAATTTTTTCCTGCAACTATTCATAAACAGTCCCCTTTTCATATACGCCTACTCGCAGGGGTTTCTTGCGGTTTACTTAGCCTCGTGCTCATGTTTTTTTCGATTCCGCTCGAACATGGAGTGATTGCGGACTTGCGCCACGTTCCGCTCGTGATCATTAGCTACTACGGAGGTATGCCAAGCGCACTCGCAGCAGGCATGATGATGGGAACAGGACGATTTTTATTCGGCAATGTATCTGCATCCATCACATCTTTTTTTATCTCGCTTATTATTGCAATCGGCTGTGGACTAATGAGCCGCTCGCTAAAGCAACATCTACTGATGACAACGTTTTGGATGAACGTCTACAGCATGTGTTTCATTTCGCTTGCGTTATTTATTAATGTGCGAGACCTCGACATTTACATGAAAACGCTATTTGTTTTTTGGCCCATCTCGATGATCGCCACATATATCGCCGCTCATATTTGCAAAGATATTCGCCAATCTAAACATTTATTGCAACATTATAAAACTTGGGCAACGACCGACTTCTTAACCGGGCTGTATAACGTTCGCCAGTTTCATACACTACTGCATGAAAACATAGCACAAGTGAAGCAAAAAAACAGTTGTTTATCGCTCATTTTATTTGATATTGACCGCTTTAAGTTCATTAACGACTTATATGGACATGATGGCGGTGACATCATTTTACGCGACCTTGGCGAACTCATTCGTTCACTTACTCCGAAGCATGGGTTAGCTTTTCGCAATGGTGGCGAGGAGTTTTCATTTTTATTGTCGGGTTGTGAGCAGGAAGCGTTCCAATTTGCCGAACAGTTGCGCACTACAATTGAGCATCACCCCTTTTTATTACAAAAACAGACGGTCCATATTACCGTTTCCATCGGCATTTCAATTTTCCCGACGTTTGCAGCAAATGAAACGGATTTGTTTAAACAAGCAGACATTGCTTTATATGAGGCGAAAAAACAAGGACGAAATCGAACGGTCGTGTATAAAAAGGAATACTTGCATGAAACGTAAAACTATACGACAATAAAAGTAAAAACAATTAAAGGAGCGACAAAGATGAAACAACAGTCGAAGTTATGGATAAGCATCGTAGCGGCTGTCGCTTTGCTTTCTGCCTGCAGCGAGCAAACAACAGCACCGGCCAAACAACCAGTTGCGAATAAAGAGCAAACAAAAGAACAAACGCCAGTTGACTTCACACTCGTTGAAAGCACAAATCAGCCGTTTAGCATTTCGCTATTACCAAAATTTAGTTTAGAAGCAGAAGAACCAGGAAAAGATGTCGTTATGCATGAGAGTGAACAAGAACAATGGATGCGGATTGAGCTGTTGCCGAAAGATGCATCTAACGAAATGGAAACGTATGCAAAAGAGCGAGCAGCAGCGATATCTGAACAAGCTGTCCTTTTTGAAGGCACACTACCGTTTGAAAATGCGATCGCTTATGAAGCACATGTTGATGACAGTGTCGTTTACGTCATTGGAGTAACAGAAGATGCGCCGATGTTTTTAACGGTGTTTACAAAAAAAGAAGAAAATTGGTTGGACACGTTTATGACGATGGCCAAGACGATCGAACGGAAAAAGACTGAAACGAATGAACAAACGAAAGAACAATTTTTCACATATAAAAGTAGCAATCAACCGTTTCAAGCAAATATTTTAAACGGATATATGGCTGAGGCAATCGAGCCAGGAAAAGATATGATTTTCCTTGATGAAGAAAAAGCGTCGATGACTGTCGAGCTCATTGATGAAGGGGCAGACTGGTCTCTTGTCGCCGAGCAAGCCGAACAATATGTGAAAGCGAGCAGTAAAGATGGACATGTCGAGAAAATAACATGGACGAAAGGAGCGCGTTTAAACGGATCAGACGTATATAAAAGCGCGATTGAAGATGGCGAAGTATACGTGTTTGTCGTAAAAAATGGAACACCGATGCGGCTGACGATTTTTGTACAACAAGAAAATGAACTAGATCCGTTTTTACAAATGGCAGAAACGGTTGAACGGATTGATTAAGGGAGGGGATTGTTTTGGAGCTGCTAGACGCATATCGGTCGTTATGGTCGAACCGTTCATTGCCTGCAACAGAAAATGAAGCGGAGGACGTATTACTCGATGCCATTCGACGTGATTTACTAGATGAAATGACGCATCCGCGCTTAAGAAAGTCGCCTTATGAAAAATTTTCATTAGCTATAAAACGCATTGCAACATCATCGCTTGATGTGAAACAACAATACGAACTCGTTCGTTTATACGTACAGCAATTGGAAAACTTGCCTTCCCGTTAAGGCAAGTTTTTTGTATAATATCCTGCCGTTTGCACAAAATACGTACCGAATATGATACGAGGAGGCTTTACGATGGATCCATTTCGTTCATTAGATGTGATGCGCCGGGATGTTGAACGTATGTTTTCAAACTTCCCTTCCCTTTTTTCACATATTGACGACGCTTTTCGTATGCCGCGGGTCGATGTGCATGAAAACGAAAAAGAAATGATTGTTACTTGCGACATCCCAGGATTAGAACGAAAAGAAGATGTCGATATTCGTATTGATCATCAAACGTTGTCGATTAGCGGACAAGTGCGTAAACAACACGATATACACGATGAGCATATGCATCGGCAGGAACGGTTTTACGGGCGGTTTTATCGCACGATCCCTCTCCCTTCCCCTGCAGCGCACGAAAACGTACAAGCATCGTATAAAAATGGGGTGCTTGAAATTCGCATCCCGAAAGCCCAAGCGGACGGCAAAAAACGAATTGACGTACAATTTCATTAAACACCGGCAACTCGCCGGTGTTCTTCGTGAAACTTTCTTTTTTTCATACGTATGTATACACGAGGTGAGGGAAATGGATGATAAATCGTTTTTAATTGAGCAACTCCATCATATTGAGCAATGGGAGAAAGAACAAAAAGACATTTGGTTTTGGGAGAAAATAAGCCGTCTTCCATTTATTTTACTTGACCGTTTAACGCCATCATGGATACATAAAAAAATGGCGCAATTGCTTGATGAGCTCGGACAATATATTCAAACAGGTGGACAATATTTAGTAAATGAAAAAGCTGTTTTATCATCATTTTATGGGAATGTGACGTTAGATGCTGTTCGCTCACTTCCTTTACAAACAATGAACGATGCCTGTGAAAAACTGATCATAAAGCGTAAAACATTCGCGACATATCAAGGGGCAACGACAGGCCTTGGAGGGGCGTTCACGTTATTACTTGACGTTGTTGTCGTTCTCGGAACGGCTTTAAAAACGTTGCAAGAGATTGCGATCATATACGGATTTCATCCTCATCAAAAAGAGGAACGGTTATTTATTGTGAAATGTCTGCAGTTTGCGCTTGCGGACGTCGTTGGAAAACAAGCTGTTTTAAACGAATGGTCGATGAAAAACGAACAACAAACGATTGCTCAATTGCAAGGATGGAGAGAAATCGTTTGGGCATTTCGCGACCAATACGGTTGGAAAAAGCTATTTCAAACCATTCCAATAGTAGGGATGCTGTTTGGCGCGTGGACAAATCAAGCAATGATTGCCGACATCGCTGAAGCTGGCGCAATGTTTTATCGTAAACGGCGCATTATTGAAAAGCTAAAAGAAATAGAAAAGGCAGGAGAACCCGCCTAACTAATGTTTTGCTTCGTCGCAAGGAGTTATTGCGTCGTGAAGCGCAACGTCTACTTGATGCTCATATTCGTTTCGCTGTTCGTCCGTCCAGTTGAAATAAGATTGCATAAGCTGAGTGACTGCACCTTTCCATTGCCGAACGGCATGAATATCGAAAAAGAGCGCCCCTGTGCGGCGAATAAAAAAGTCAAGCGGGGTGACTGCCATTTCATATTCAAGGGCGTACATACACATCACGTACCAGTCGATCGGAAGAAACGCGCTATTTCGATCATATGTGCGGGCAAACGCAAACAAACGATCGACATTCGTCCCGTATCGTTGAATGAGCTGTTTCGCTTGTTCTTCGGTAAAGCCGAGACTCATTCCTTCTGTCACTTTTTCCGCTATAAACGTATGCCATTCGTTTGCGCCACCTATATCACCTCCAGAAATAGGAAGATGTTTCGTCTGACAAGGGCGATACGTCTTTTCTAGCTGTTTCGCGATAAGATCGACGACCGTTTCGGCCATTTTTCGATAACCTGTCAATTTTCCCCCGGCAATCGTAATCAGACCCGATGGCGATTGCCAAACTTCATCTTTCCGTGAAATTTCAGATGGATCTTTCCCTTCTTCATAAATGAGTGGCCGCAATCCAGCCCAACTTGATTCAATATGTTGTTGCGTCAAATGAACGGATGGGAACATGTAACGAATGGCGCGCAATAAATAATCGCAATCTTCGCTTGTCATTTTCGGATGGACGCGATCCCCATCATAAAACGTATCTGTCGTGCCAACGTACGTTTTTCCATCGCGCGGAATCGCAAATACCATGCGGCCGTCAGGCGTATCAAAATATACTGCTTGCTTGAGCGGAAAATGCGCTTGATCAATGACAATGTGCACGCCTTTTGTCAAACGCAACTTCTTCCCGACATTTGAGCCGTCTTTTTCACGCAATGTGTCGACCCACGGACCTGCGGCATTGACGATTTTTTTAGCATAAACCGCAAATGACTCGTTCGTCATTTGCTCGCGGCACATGACACCGATGACGCGGCCATGTTCATCATATAGAAACGATTCTGCTTGCACATAGTTTACAGCGTGTGCACCGCACTCAACCGCTTTTTTGATCACTTCAATTGTCAATCGTGCATCATCTGTCCGATACTCAACATAATAACCGCCGCCAAGCAATCCATCCCGTTTAATTAACGGCTCTTTTTGCAATGTTTCATGTGCGGATAACATCGTTCTTCGCTCTTCTTTTTTGACGCGAGCTAAACGATCATACAGCCATAAGCCAATTGATGTACTCCATTTTCCAAACGTGCCTCCGCGATGAATAGGAAGGAGCATCCACTCTGGCGTCGTCACATGCGGACCGTTCTCATACACAATCGCTCTCTCTTTCCCTACTTCAGCGACCATTTTCACTTCGAACTGCTTTAAATAGCGCAAACCACCGTGAACAAGTTTTGTTGAACGGCTTGACGTTCCTGCTGCAAAATCTTGCATCTCAATGAGCGCCGTTTTCATTCCGCGCGTCACCGCATCTAGCGCAATGCCACAACCGGTAATTCCCCCTCCAATGACGAGCACGTCATATGTTGTTTTGCTCATTTCGTTCACGACTTCCATACGCTGTTTTGCAGAAAACATCGCAATCTCTCCCTTATTCAAAAAATAAAAAGAGACCGAAACAAGCATAATAAGCACTCGCTTACTATGCATGTACGGTCTCTCTACATCTCTTGACGTATATGAACTTTATCTTCATTGTATCATACATGTGGAAAAAGGCAACTATTTTGCACAAAAAACCATTTCATCGCTGAACGTGGCTTGCATAAGCTAATATTCATTCCTTTTTCTTTATATTTGTTTACAATACTCCTCACATTAGGCCGCTCTTTCTTCTCCTCTTTTTTACGCACACGATCTCTTCCTTTCTCATCTCTTTCCCATAATATTTACGAATGCCGTCATAAAAAGTTTCGCGAACAATTTATTTTTTCCTGCATATATTACGAACAAACGTATGTCGCAAGGAGTGATATGTATGAAAAAAGATTTATCTCATATGTTTGAATCGTTTTTCGATGATCGATCATTAAAAAAATTGTTGCATACGCTCGATGAGTATGTGCATCGTACATTTTCACCCGTCTATATTCGCGTTGATGTACGCGAAACAAATGAAGAATACGTCATCGTCGCCCATCTTCCAAATGCGAAACGGGAAAATATTCATTTACAATTTGTCGATGATACTCGCCTTTTGTTGTCTGTCGTTTACGATGAGCAAATAGAAACGATCGATGATGAAAACAAATTCGTTCATCGCCAACGTACGTATGAGCGAGCAACGAAAAGCATTTTCCTCCCTTATCCTGTGTCACAAACAAATATTCAAGCATCGTTTCAAGATGGTAAACTCATTATTCGCCTCCCACAAAAGAAAACATTTATTTCAATTGAATAAGTAGGTGAAAAAACGCAAACGTTACAATTTAAACGTTTGCGTTAATCCTTTTACAATACCAGTCATTTGATTCATCACTTGCACTGCTTGCCCCATTGTATTCATCATTTTTGTAATATCGTACGTCCCCTCTTTCGTTTTAAATTGCTCAAGCAAGCTTGGTGGCTTTGCAGGAGCGAATGGAGACATAGGCGGTACAAACGGAAGTGGGGCGAACGGGGACATTGTCGGTGCAACAGGTGGAACGACTGGTGGAACAGGAAACGAAGTCGGTTGGAAATAATACGGATGATAATGAACAGGTACTACATGTGGCGTGTGCATCGTAGACCACGGCTGGTACATATTTTCTCTCCCCTTTCACTACATCGTATTCGTTTTTCGCAAAATGGTTCATGACTAACCGTGTCAATTGATGTCGGAATTCTCAATTTTTTGAATTTAACATGTCGTCTTTTTTTATGTTATGATAAGTGCAAAAGGGGGAGGGAATAATTATGACAATTGTTGAATTAAAAAACAAATTTATCGCAATGAAACAATATGAACCGATCGATGCAAACGAGCTGCTTGACTTTGCGCGCCAACTTTATTTGCGCAACGAATTGCCGCTTGGCATGTATCGTCATCTTGTACGCGAATTAGAGGAGCTCGGGGCTTACAAGCCTGATGATGAACGTGTAAAACAATATTCATCGCATGTTGAATGATTTGTCCCCTCTTGTGCCATGCTAAGTGAGACGATAGCATGGAAAAGGAGGCCGATAAATATGGGTCGTGGTGTTCATTTTCACCATAAGAAAAAAGGACATGAAAGCGAGAAGCCAAAACATGGCCAACCAGCAACATCAAAACAGCGTGAAGTCGTCGACTATGCCATTGACACGGTAGGAAGCGAAACGCATCGCCCAGTGACAATTGAACGTGTGAAAGAATAAAAGGTGGCCAGCGCGCCACCTTTTGTTATATCGCCGGAGCGAACATATACGTTTCCTTTTTTTCAATTTGTTGTTCAATGTTGTCGAGTTGGCGTTCAATGTCTTGTAAACTATGTTGTTGCATATCATAATGAGTATTCATTTGCTCGGTCGTACGCTCTTTTAATTTGTTCTCTAATTGTTCGATTTCATCAAACAATTGTTGTAATTGCATTTGAATATGTTCCATCCTCCAACTCCCCTTTCGCCCTTTGCCATACACATTCGCCATCTGTGCTTTCCTCCCTTCTCGATTGACAAAACTAGAAGAAATTCGGCAAACAAAGTCGTATACGTACAAAATTCGACAAATAGATGCGCATGTTTTTTATACGGTCGGCCAAAATAAAAAAGCGAAAGGAGGCATTCCGATGGCGAAAAAAGAACAAAAGAAAAAACAAAAGCCGAAACAAGAAGAAACAACAGGCTTTGGCGACAAAAAGCTAGAAGGTCCAGACCGTCCTTCTACATAAAGAAACAGGAGAGGTTACACCTCTCCTGTTTCCTTCTCTTCATTCATTTTACCTAAAATGGAAATCGCATCAATTACATCACTTTCTTATCTTCCTGTCAAAGCATCTTTCTTTTTCTAATTTTCGGGCAAATGACGAGCATAAAAACATATGGTATAATGATGAACATTCAAGGGGGGATGATATGTTTAAATATCCGAATGGGCGGACGTATGAAAAAAAAGAAGATGGAAAGACGTTGCGCGCTTGTACTCCTGATACGTACGGGAACCGCGGGATGACACTTGAGGCTGATTTAAATGAAACAAACACGTATTACTTAGCTCAAGGCATTGCTGTCATTCATAAAAAGCCGACACCTGTGCAAATTGTGCGTGTCGATTATCCAAAACGAAGTGCTGCCGTCATTAAAGAGGCGTATTTTAAACAGCCGTCCACGACAGACTATAACGGCATATATCGTGGGAAATATATCGATTTTGAAGCGAAAGAAACACGGAATCGCACATCATTTCCGCTTCAAAACTTTCACGAACACCAAATTGAACATATAAAACAAGTGTTAACGCACGGAGCCATTTGCTTCGTGATTTTGCGTTTTACGACGTTTGACGAAACATATTTATTGGACGCACATCACCTCCTTGAATATTGGGAGCGAAAGCAAAAAGGTGGTCGTAAATCGATTACAAAAGCGGAAGTCGAACAGCGCGGCCATCTCATTCCGCTTGGCTATCACCCACGAATCGATTATATTCATATTGTGGACAAACTATATTTTTAGAATAGGAGGAACGATATGGCGAATTATCGTTCACGAACAGAACGAAAACAGGCAGAACAAAAAAAACAACGTCCGCGCGAACGGGGGCGATCGATTATGAAAAAAATTGTGCTTATCATGTTGCTTATTATGACGATCGGGATGTTCTCGGGCGTGGCGGCGTTTGCTTGGATGATTAAAGACGCTCCACCGCTCGATGAGACGTTGTTGCGCGATCCTTTAGCTTCGATCGTTTACGATGGAAACGGACAAAAAGTGGCAGAACTAGGACAACAAAAACGAATTTACGTATCGTATAACGATATTCCAAAAGTGCTTGAACAAGCTGTGCTCGCTACAGAAGATGCGCGCTTCTATAAACATCACGGATTTGACATTGTGCGCTTTTTTGGAGCGGTACTAGCTAACGTTCGAGAAGGGTTTGGAGCAGAAGGTGGGAGCACAATTACACAACAAGTCGTAAAACTTTCTTTTTTAACGCCTGAAAAAACGTTGAAGCGTAAAGTGCAAGAGTTATGGCTTGCGATTCGACTAGAGCAAAAATATTCAAAGCATGAAATTTTAGAGATGTATTTAAACAAAATTTATTATTCAAGCCGAGCATACGGTGTCGCTAAAGCGGCGGAAACGTACTTTGGAAAGAGCGACTTGTCGCAATTAACGCTTCCAGAAGCAGCATTGCTCGCCGGCATTCCACAAAGCCCAAACAATTACAACCCGTTCACACATCCTGAGGCAGCTGAAAAACGTCGAAACACAGTGTTATCGCTAATGGTAAAGCACGGATTTATTTCGAAAGAAGAAGCAGAGGAAGCGAAAAAAGTACCTGTTCAATCACTATTAACTGAGAATAAGCAGCAAAGCGATATTCCGTATGATTCATTTATTGATCAAGTCATTGACGAAGTAACAGAAAAAACAGGTTTAGACGTGTTTACGGCTGGATTGCACATTTATACAACGCTAGATCCGAACGCTCAATCATACGTGGAACAGTTGTTGAATTCCAATGAAGTCATTCGCACAAACAAAACAGATTTTCAGGCTGGCATTGCGGTTGTAGATACAAAAACAGGTGAAATTCGTGCCCTCGGCGGTGGCCGAAAAGAAGAAGGTGTAACATTCGGGTTCAACTATGCAACAGATACACGGAAGCAGCCAGGATCGACGATTAAACCAATTATTGATTACGGCCCGGCCATTGAATATTTAAAATGGTCAACGTACCATCAATTAAAAGATGAACCATATCAATATTCGGACGGTACGCCAATTAAAAACTGGGACGGCAAATACGAAGGCCAAATGTCGATGCGGACTGCCCTCGCTCGTTCACGTAACATCCCGGCATTAAAGGCGCTTCAAGAAGTTGGATTAGAGCGAGCAAAAGAATTTGCGAATAAGCTCGGTATGGGCTTTGACGAAGTGCATGAGGCGTATGCCGTTGGCGGCGTTGGGAAAGGCGTCTCCCCTTTACAAATGGCGGGAGCATATAGCGCATTCGGAAACAACGGAGTTTACATTGAACCGCATGCAGTGAAAAAAGTTGTATTTCCAGATGGAACAGAAATGGATCTTCGCCCGGAGCCAAAAGCAGCGATGAAAGACTATACAGCGTTTATGATTACTGATATGTTAAAAACGGTCGTGCAATCTGGAACAGGGACAGCAGCAAACGTACCAGGTCTTCATATCGCTGGGAAAACAGGAACGACAAACTATGATGAAAAAGATCGTCGAAAATATGGGCTTGCGAGAGGGGCAGTACCTGACAGCTGGTTCGTCGGCTATACGCCAAACTATACAGCGGCCATTTGGACAGGTTTCAGCAAAAAAAGTAGCGAAGCATATTTATCAAAAACTGAACAACAATATGCAAAACAACTGTTTAAACGCGTCATTTCTCACATTGATGACGGCAGCGGAGGCGATTTTAAACAGCCGAAAAGCGTTGTCAAGCTCGCTGTAAAAAAAGGGACAAATCCACCAAAGTTAGCGAGCGAACATACGCCGAAAAACGAAATTACGTATGAATATTTCGTCCGCGGATATGAAGAGCCGAATGAAGTTGCCCAAGATGAGCCTGAAGTTGTAGAACCAGTAAAAGACTTGCGCGCACAATACGATCCGACGACAAAAACGATTTCGTTATCATGGTCGTATACAATCGATCCAGAAAAAGATACGTCGTTTGAAGTGCGACAAACGATAGACGGGCGCACCCCAACCGTTATCGCGACGACAAAAGATTCACAGCTTACCGTTGAGGCAAAAGAAGGTTCGGTATACTTATTTGAAGTATACGTTGTAACAGCAGATGGAACGCGTAGCGCTCCTGCTACAGCGCTCGTTCAAATTCCGAAAGAAGAGCCTCAACAGCCAGAAGAAAATGAAGCACCAGGACAGTCGGGAAACGAAGACACCCCGGAGACGCCAACAAATCCGACAAATCCGAACGAGCCGAACCAAGGCAATCCGGGGACGCCGACAAATCCGACAAATCCGACAAACCCGACAAACCCGACAAACCCGAACGATCCAACCGGGACGAATAACGAACAAAGAAACGGAAACAATGGCGGTGCAGCAAATCGGCAATAACAAAAAAGAGACTGGGTATTTTCTCAGTCTCTTTTTTGTTTCGCGAGTTGCTTGTAAAACAGTTTTGTTAATTCAATAAATAACTCATCCAATTGAACGAACGAATGATGGAGCGCGGGGCGCGCGAAAATAAACGAGAGACGATCAACGACATTAAGTGGCCGAAGCAATAACGATTCCACTTCCTTTTCCCAACCATTCACGTTGTTGACCGCTCGTCCATTAAGCCAACATAACGCACATAAAAAATAGCTTAGTCCTCGAACCATCGCGTCTTTCGCTTGTTTCGGTTGCCGTGCCGCAAACAGCGGAATGAGATCCTTTTTCTCTTCCTCCCACAAGCTGAATATAGCGGGAATAGCTTGCTCTTTTTGTTGCCACGGCTTTTCCTCTTGCGTCATATCATAATAAAACGGCACGTGCTTCATCATAAGCGGAAACGGTTGAAGCGGAGGAACGGCCACAAAATTAGTCGTAAAAAAAAGCGGATGCTGAAACGTATGTGGAACGATCATTTACATCTTTCCTTTCATCCGTTTTTTTCCTTCCCGACAAAGATGAAGGAGCGGGCAAATATGACATTTTGGCGATTGAGCTTTGCAATGATAGCGTCCAAAAAAAATAAGGCGATGATGGGTCACCGACCATTCTTCTTTCGGAATTTTACGCATTAACGTTTCTTCCACTTCTAACACTGAATCTTTCCAACGACAAATACCGAGCCGCTTGCTTACACGCTCAACATGCGTATCGACAGCGATGGCAGGAACGCCAAACGCCACAGACACGACAACGTTCGCCGTTTTGCGACCAACACCTGGGAGCTTCATTAATTCATCGCGACTTTGCGGGACTTCCCCATGATACTGCTCAAGTAATATACGGCATAATTGTTGAATATTTTTCGCTTTATTGCGATATAGCCCGATCGAACGAATATCTTGTTGAAGCTCTTCTAACGACACAGCGATGTAGTCTTCCGGCCTTTTATATTTTTCAAACAGCTGCTTTGTCACTTTATTGACGAGCGCGTCTGTGCATTGCGCCGATAAAACGACCGCGATTAATAGCTCAAACGGATTGCGATGAACAAGCTCACAATGCGCGTTTGGAAACATGCTTGCTATTTCATCTAAACAGAAACGAATTTGCTGCTTCGTCAACATATAACCATCCTTTCTACGACTGTTCAAGCCAATTATAAATAGGAACGGTTGGTTTATACGGTTCGCTTTGCTTACCCTGGTTTTTTCGGAACTTTTTCGCATGTTGCTGCGCTTGTTCAATCGTTTTAATGCCGTTCTTTTTCCATTCAAATAAAATACGATCAATGTAACGAAAATTTAATTTTCCTGATAGCACGGCTTCACGCAATGCAGCTTTAATGATCGTAGGATCATGCTCATCTTGATCCATCCACATCGCCAACGTTTCACATTCCATCGGTGAAAGCGGACGCCCAAACTCATGCTCGAAAACGGTATATAACTGTTCCTCGTGCTGCTCGTCTTGCTTTTGTCCTTGAAAAACGGTGCGAATTAGTTTTTCCCAGAGCGGATCAAGCGAATAACGCTCGCTGCGAATATGATTCTCTATGCGCTCTTCAATCGTTATAAATCCTTTTTGCACAAGCTTGCGCAATTGTTGCATGCACACTTCTGGAGAAATGGTCATGCGTGCCGCAATTTCATCTGGCGTTGGGAATGAAATGCCTTGCTCGACGAACGAATGGATGTGCAACAACAACATAAACTCCGTTTCATTTAACCCAAGCGTTTTATAGTTCGTTAATAATAGTCGCGGAATCGCGACACTTCCTTCACGAAAAAAACGAATCATTTCATTGTTCATGTTAAACACCTCACGCCCTATTATACCATAAAACAAATCCCCCATGTCGGCACGGGGGATTTGTTGTTTATGGATATAAACGATTTAATAAACGTGGGAAAGGAATCGTTTCACGAACATGTTCAACGCCACAAATCCAAGCAATGGTCCGCTCAAGTCCTAGTCCGAATCCAGAATGTGGTACAGAGCCATATTGACGAAGCTCTAAATACCATTTGTATGCATCAAGCGAAAGTTGATGCTCTTCTAAACGTTGTTTCAACAAATCGTAATCATGAATACGTTCCGAACCGCCAATAATTTCGCCATATCCTTCTGGAGCGATTAAATCCGCACAAAGAACAACTTCTGGGCGATTTGGATCTGGCTGCATATAAAACGGCTTTAACGTCGTTGGATAATGCGTAATAAATACTGGTTTATCAAAACTTTCTGCAATGGCTGTTTCATGCGGTGCACCAAAGTCATCGCCCCATTGAATATCATTAAACCCTTTTTCATGAAGAAGTTGAATCGCTTCATCATACGTAATGCGCGCAAATGGCGGTTTTACATTTTCTAGTTTAGACGTATCGCGTCCGAGCGTTTTCAACTCTAGTTGGCAACGTTTTAATACGGACTGCACAATATGAGAGACGTATTGTTCTTGCACTTGCAAATTATCTTCAAATTGATAAAACGCCATCTCCGGCTCAATCATCCAAAACTCAATTAAATGACGGCGCGTTTTTGATTTTTCTGCACGAAACGTCGGACCGAATGAAAATACTTTGCCGAGCGCCATCGCTGCTGCTTCCATATATAGCTGTCCGCTTTGAGAAAGGTATGCATCTTCATCAAAATATTTCGTATGGAACAATTCCGTCGTTCCTTCCGGTGCACTTCCCGTTAAAATCGGTGGATCAACTTTCACGAAGCCGTTTTCATTAAAAAATTCATACGTCGCACGAATGACTTCGTTACGAATTTTCATAATGGCATGTTGACGTTTCGAGCGAAGCCATAAGTGGCGATGATCCATTAAAAACTCAATGCCATGCTCTTTTGGTGTAATTGGGTAATCAACAGCCATGTGAATGAGTTCAATGTTTGTGACGGAAAGCTCGTATCCAAATGGAGAACGTGCATCTTCACGCACTACACCTGTGACATAGAGCGAACTTTCTTGCGTCATGCTTTTTGCCGCCTGAAATACATCTTCGTTCACTTGCGCTTTTTCCACAACTCCTTGAATAAAGCCTGTGCCATCACGCAATTGTAAAAAAGCGATTTTTCCGCTCGACCGTTTGTTAGCAAGCCAAGCACCAATCGTTACTTCTTGTCCTACATATTTATGTACTTCTGCAATTGTCGTTTTCACAAAAAGTCCCTCCAAAGACGTTCAACTATTATGTACATCATCAATATTAATACATTTCGACAAAAAAACGCAAGATGATCCTTTTTGTTATCCAAACGTACATATTTGAAAGAAAGGGCTAGTCGATGTGACTAGCCGCGCATGTTTTCCTTCATAAACGTGTCGATACGATCAAGCGCCTCATGAAGTAAATCAAGTGATGTCGCATACGACAAACGCACGTTATTCGGTGCACCAAAACCTGAACCCGGAACGAGCGCTACCTTCGCCTCTTCAAGCAGCGCTTCGACAAACGCATCGACACTTTCGTATCCGGTCATCGTTGCTGCTTCTTTTGCATTCGGGAACAAATAAAATGCACCTTGTGGCTTCACGCATGAGAATCCAGGAATTTGGATTAGACGATTATAAATGATATTTAAACGTTCTTCAAACGCTTGACGCATTTGCTCGACTGGCTCTTGCGGCCCGCTATATGCTGCAACTGCTGCATATTGAGCGATAGATGTTGGATTCGATGTACTATGGCTGGCGAGATCCGTCATCGCACGAATCACATCAGCGTCCCCTGCCGCATAACCGATTCGCCATCCTGTCATCGAATGCGATTTAGATACCCCGTTAATAATGATCGTTTGTTTTTTTAGGTCAGGTGAAAGCTGGGCAATCGAAATGTGTTCATGTCCACCGTATATTAGTTTTTCATAAATTTCATCCGACACAATAAGCACATCGTGAGCTAAGCATACTTCACCGAGCGCTTGTAGCTCTTCTTTCGTATAAATGACGCCTGTTGGGTTGCTTGGCGAGTTAATAATGACCGCTTTTGTGCGATCTGTCATCGCCTGTTCTAATTGTTGCGGTGTAATTTTAAACTCGTTTTCTTCAAGTCCTTCCACATAAACAGGTACCCCGCCAGCTAGCTTCACTTGTTCTGGATAGCTCACCCAATACGGCGTTGGAATAATGACTTCATCGCCTTTATCTAAAATCACTTGAAATAGTGTGTAAAGCGCGTGTTTTGCCCCAACGCACACAATGATTTCAGATGGTTTATAATCCAATTGTTGATCTCGTTGAAATTTCTTTATAATTTCTTGTTTCAACGTCGCTAGCCCACCAGATGGCGTATATTTTGTATGTCCATCGTGCATCGCCTTTACAGCTGCTTCCATAATATGTTCCGGTGTATTGAAATCTGGCTCTCCGGCACCGAGCCCAATGACATCGTGTCCTGCTTCTTTTAATTCTTTCGCTTTCGCCGTAATGGCTAGCGTTGATGATGGCGTCAACGCTGCAACACGCTTCGCTAATTTCATACATCCTTCCCCCTCGCAAAATGATATCTTTTTAAAAATGCCCCGTCTTCAAAACGAACGTAATAAAACGAATAACGATCTCGCTCGTCAATATATGTAATTTCCCAAAGCGGGACACCTTTTTCCATGCCTAATTTCACCGAAACTACCGTTTTTGGACGGTACGGCTGTACGAAAGATAACGCTTGCTGTTTCGTTATTCCTTCCGAGGCACGTCGTGTCGCAACGACTTTCCCTTTTTCCGTCACCCATGCGATCCGTTGCTCGCCTTCTTCGTTTTTACCGACGACGATCACATATACATCGCTTCCTCGATACGTATATACGTCATCTACTTGAACAATCCCTTCTTTCTCAGCTTGTTGTACGGCGCGTTGTTCGCTCGCCCGTTGCGACGACATCGCATCGCTATAGGCGTTCGCATATAACAACAGCGCGCCAAACAACATGCATGCAAAAGCAATGATTCCCTTTTTCACCCTCATCCCTTCTTACGTTCGATAAATCGTAAACACAGCCTTCTCTTTGTTTTCTTCATCAAGCGCCAATCCGAACATTAAGTCTTTCTCTTTTAACGTTCGATTTAAGCAGTCGACAATTTTGTATAAGTCTGATGAGTATTGAACTTTGACAGTTGCTAATACTTCGATTTTACTTTCCACGACCCGATCCTCCATGTGCACAAATTTTGTTACTTATATCGTCTCTTCTCGACGGAAACAATACAATTACACACCTTCCGAGGTGTATAAACATCTTCATTGTAGCAACGGTTTCCTACATTGGTCAATTTGAATTAAAAAAATTCCTATCGTACACACCACGGGCCGAACGTTGGCCCTTTTTTTAAAACGTCATCACATCGTATTCCTTTAAGTTACATTTGACAACGATGACACCAAAGCGACTTGTTTCATAACAATCAATCCAAGCCGCGTACAGCCGTTCAAGCAATCGCTCATTCGGCCAACTCCCATGCTTTTTAAAAATGATTGCCACTTGCGGATCAACATGTTTTAAAAAAGACGTACGTGGATAGTCAACTAAACCGAAATGGGCAATTTTCAATATGTTTACGTCACTCAGCGGCAATTTCATAAGCTTTTGCTCCACATCGTCATCAGCATGCGCCATATATAAGAGGCGAAGTCGCCCATACTGTAGCGACATTGTTACATCTCCATGTGCAACATAAAGCGGGCTTATTTTAAAATTTGGAAAAGGCTCATATTTTTTACTCTCTTCCCATTCTTTAATTACCGTTGGTTCGTATGTTTTCATGACCCAGTCTACATTTCCAGTATATTCTCGATCATCACTCGTTAAAATGAGTTCATCAATTTCTGTCACATGAAACTGTTCAAACCATCTTTTTAATTCGCGTTCCGTATGTGGCGCACCTGTATTTAGCAACACGGTCTTTCCGCTTGCATGTTTAAACAACGTCGCTTCCCCATCACTCAATGGCAAAAAAATGATCGCCATTTCTTCCTCTTCAAGCATCATATCAATTTTTTGAATGTGCTCTTCAGGTGAGGGGTGCATTAAACTATTGACGAGCATAAAAAATAACACCCATTGCAAGCCGTCCACTCCCTTCATCTACATCTCTTATCTTTTACTGATGAAGGGAAAATTATAGCCACTCATCGACATGTTGTAAAAGTTCCGCAAGTGGAGCATGATATATACGAATGGGCGGCAACGATTGTAAAAAGTATTTGCTGTATGATGCAGTGAATAAACGTTGGTCTAAAACGAAAACGATCCCTCGATCTTCTTTTGTGCGAATGAGTCGTCCGAATCCTTGTTTAAAACGTAAAATAGCTTGCGGCAACGATAAGTCGTAAAATGGGTTGCCTCCTTTTGCGCGAATGTAATCACTTTTTGCAGCTACCACCGGGTCGTCCGGTGGGGCGAATGGCAGTCGAACGATGACAACGCACGTCACTTCATCCCCTGGAAAGTCCACTCCCTCCCAAAAGCTGCTCGTACCGAATAGTACAGCTTGCTCAAACTGTTGAAAATGTCGCGTCAACTTCGCCGCATTGCTTCCGCTTACCCCTTGGGCAAGTAATACAAATGATTGCTCATCATTTTGCTTGGCGAACGCATACGTTTGTTTCAATAGCTCATACGACGTAAATAGCACGAGCATGCGCCCTTTTATACGTTCAGCGATGCAGATAATTTGTTGAGCTGCTTGCTCAGCGTACTGTTCAACCGTCGCAGTCGGAAACATCGGCAAGTCGCTCGGTACCATAAGCACAGCTTGCTTTTCATAAGAAAATGGTGACGGGATGATACGCGTGAACGGATAAAAATCGTGAAGACCGAGACGCTCAATGATAAACGAGAAACAATTGTTCGTCGTTAACGTAGCAGAAGTTAAAACAACACTTCTTTTACGAGCAAATAATTGATCAGCAAAAAAATGAGCTAAATCGATCGGCTGTGAAATGACTGTAACAGCATTGATGGCAGCCTTTGTATCCATTTCTAACCAACGAACAATATGATCGTCATCGCTCGTTAATAAATGTTGTAGCGTCGATAACACATCTATAAACGTCGTAAAAGGTTTCATATCTTCCCGCGGTACATCTTCTTTCATCTGTGCCAATTGCCGTACATCGTTCATGATGCGCATAAGCAATTCGATTATCGCGCTCCATTCTCTTCCATATTCTTTCCAAGGAATGAAACGATAGCGAATGCGTCCATCCCCTTTTTGTCGACGCAACACATAATGGCGAAGAGACTGAAACAGTTGATTCAGTTCATACTCCATATCCGCCAAAAGCGAGCGGAGTGCACCCATCTGATGCATGATAGCCGTGTCGTTCATCCGCGTCCACAATAAACGAACATACTCATATGAAACGTGCCTGCCAAAAAAATGGGCTGCGACATCTTCTAAATGATGAGCCTCATCAATAATAAGCTGTTCATATGGGGGGAGAAATGTGTCGTCCGCTGTTAAATCATGCATAACGAATGAATGATTTGTAATGATCAGATGAGCGTGTTTCGCCCTTTCTTTCGCACGTATAAAAAAATCGTGCTCCTCGTTTGTTTCATCGCTATGCACATCTTCCCAAAATAGCGCACCTCCCGCCGTCAAGTTCAGTTCGTCTACATCTCCTGTTTCTGTTTCTGTCAGCCAAACGAGCAGCTGACATTTTGTTAGGGCGATATCATAGTTTGTGTCTACGTGTTTTAACGTACGGGCAAATTTCCGTACGCTAATATAGTTTCGTTTCCCTTTCAAAACAGCAGTTGTGAATGAAAAAGGTACGAGCCGTGCCATGCGCGGCAATTCCTTTTCTATCATTTGCTTTTGCAACTGCAACGTATGCGTGCTGACAACAATTGGTTTCTCATGTTGCACAGCATAAAACGCAGCAGGGAGTAAATACGCCATCGTTTTTCCAATACCTGTTCCCGCTTCAATTAACGCATGTTGACACGTTTGAAACGCATCGTTGACATCGCTCATCATTTGTTGTTGCCCTTGGCGATATTCAAACGGCGAAACAAATGGACGGGACGCAAGCCATTGTGAAAAAGACGGAACATGTTCAGGGCGATCGTCTCGTTTCGGTGAAAGCCACCTTTTTATAGCAATTCCTTCATATTCAACAACGGATTCGTCCGTTTGAAGCGACCGTTCTTTTTTCGCAATGACTCGATCAAAAAGAGCGGTCAACTCACTTTTTAACGGTCGACTATGTCGCCGCAGTTGTTTTAACGTGACGAGCGGTAAATGAGATAACTTGCGCAGCAAAAATAAAAAAAGTTGAGCGGTCGCTTCAGCATCGTAATCTGCTTGATGCGGGCGATCATGTGTTAGCGACAACGCTTCAGCTAAGTGACCGAGCTTATAGCTTGGTTGGGTTGGCATAAGAAAGCGAGCTAGTTCAACCGTATCTAAAAGACGACACGTCGGTGGCTGTATTCCGCTACGAATAAATTCCTCCTGTAAAAAAGCCCAGTCAAAATGAACGTTATGTGCAACAAAATAGGCCCCTTCCCATTTGTTCACAAGCATTGGCGCGATATGATGAAATGGGGGAGCATCGTGCACCATCGTATGATCAATACCCGTTAACTGTTGAATGAACGGCGGGATATCCCGCTCTGGCTGAACGAATGTTGAAAAGCGTTCGCAAACTTTGTCGTCTTCGATGACGACAAAACCGATTTGAATGATGCGATCTTCTTTTTTCGGTGCGTTTCCTGTCGTTTCAATATCGACGACGACAAAGCGATCGTTCATCTTTTTCCACCTCACATCTGTACAACACGTTGAATGACAAACAAAAAGAGGCGGCATGGCTCCCGTTATAAAACGGTCGCCGCCGGCTCTTGCACGATCAATTCTTTAATCCGATTATGCTCGTCCATAATTGCAATTTTTGGACGGTGCGAAGCTAATTTTTCTTCTGGTACGAGCACGTACGAAATAACGATAATAATATCGTCTTTTTGAACGAGACGAGCGGCTGCCCCGTTTAAACAAAATACGCCGCTTCCTCTTTCACCTGGAATAATATATGTTTCAAATCGTGCCCCATTGTTATTGTTTACAATTTGTACTTTTTCATTTGGCACCATGCCGACCGCATCTAAAATATCTTCATCGATCGTAATGCTGCCGACATAGTTTAAATTCGCTTCCGTCACGCGAGCACGATGAATTTTAGCGTTCATTAATGTGCGAAACATCATGTTTCCCCCTTATTGTACGTTCATAACGATATTATCAATCAAACGCGCATTTGTAAACCGCACAGCAAGCGCAAGGATGATCTTTCCTTGTAACGTCTCGAGTGGCTTTAACTCTGGATACGAATAAGCTTCAACGTAATCGATGACGCCGCTCGTATGTCGCTCAATATAGTCAATCATCGCTTTTCGTACCGTCTCTACATCGCGTTCCCCTGCCTCAATGGTCGCTTTCCCTTTTTGTAAAGCAGCATATAACGCAGAAGCTTCTTGTCGCTCACGGTCACTTAAATACACGTTGCGCGAGCTTTTCGCAAGTCCATCTTCCTCACGCACTGTCGGAACAGCAATAAGTTCAATCGGAAAATGAAAATCGCGGATGAGCCCATCTATGACCGCCACTTGTTGAGCATCTTTCATTCCAAAATACGCGCGATGCGGCATGACAATATGAAATAGTTTCGTCACAACGGTTGCCACCCCATCAAAATGACCAGGACGGGATTTTCCGCAAAGCACGTCGATGCGCTCATGAACACGAACCGTGACGGACGGCTCATGCGGGTACATTTCATGAACCGATGGATAAAAGATGATATCAACACCTGCTTGTTGAGCGATCGCATAATCGCGCTCAAAATCGCGCGGATAACGGTCGAAATCTTCATTCGGTCCAAATTGAAGCGGATTGACAAAAATGCTTAAAACAACGATATCGTTTTCTTGACGCGCTCGCTTTAATAACGCAACGTGACCTTCGTGCAAATAGCCCATCGTCGGCACGAAGCCGACAGTTTTTCCTTTTTGCCGTTCAGCCATTATGTGCGCTTGCATTTGTTCAATTTTTTCGATTGTAATCACGCCTATTTCCCTCCATATAGCGCAAGCCATTGTTGCTCATTCATTGTAAACGATTGTTCATCGCCCGGAAACTGACGCGTCTTGACGTCGGCAACGTATTCGGCTAACGCCTGTTGTATCGTTTGCTGAACGTTTGCATATTGTTTAACAAACTTCGGCACACGGCCAACGCCATATCCGAGCACATCATGATAAACAAGCACTTGTCCGTCCGTGCCAATCCCCGCTCCGATGCCGATCGTTGGAATCGTCAACTGCTTCGTAATCGCTTCCCCGAGCTGCTTCGGCACACATTCTAAAACGAGCGCGATTGCCCCTGCTTGTTCACACGCTTTCGCTTCTTCTAAAAGGCGCTTCGCACTTTCGGCATCTTTCCCCTGCACTTTATATCCTCCTAATACGCCGACCGATTGTGGCGTCAAGCCAAGATGTGCAACAACAGGAACTCCCATTTCTGTTAAAGCAGAAATAATTTGCAATACCGAGCCCGCTCCTTCCACTTTCACTGCATTGGCTCCCGATTGTTGCATGATCGCCTTCGCATGCGTGAGCGCATCATTGAGCGTACTGTACGACATAAATGGCATATCGGTGACGATAAACGTATTCGGTGCACCACGTCGAACAGCTTTCGTATGATGAATCATGTCTTCAACTGTTACAGGGATCGTTGAGTCGTATCCTAATACGACCATGCCGAGCGAGTCGCCGACTAAAATCATATCGACGCCTGCTGCTTCCGCAAGCTTTGCTGACGGATAGTCGTAAGCAGTCAGCATCACGATCGGTTCATGATTTTTTTTCATGTTTAAAAAATCAAGTTTTGTTTTCATATACATCCTCCTCTCATATGCAGAGGAAATGGATAAAAAAAGCCTTCTTTCTGCCAAAAAGAGAAAGAAGGACTTTTTGTTTCACTCCATCCCTCTGTCCCAGTCCGTTCAATCGGATCAAGGCAGAAACAACGATAAATTGTGTGAATATACATGGTGCAGTTCTTACAAAGATACCGCCCAATTTCAATCGCTTTCATTTTAACAAATATTTCGAAATTTTCCTACTGTTTTTTTATTTCAATGTCTGCTGAATAAATATAATGGATCGCTCCATCTTCTGCTTGTAATTTCAATGTTCCTGAATCTGTAATTCCAAGGGCGGTGCCACGAACAGCACCGTTTAACGTGCGCGCTACAATTTGTTGACCAATCGTTATGGCGTAGGCTTCCCATAATAGTTTAATCGGTAAAAATCCGTGCTGTAAATATTGCTCATATAACTGTTCTAATTTTTGCAACAATGTTTGAACGATCTTCGGACGATGAAACGTTCGTCCTGTTTCGATCGCTAGCGATGTGGCAAGCGAAGCGATATCATTTGGAAATTGTTTTTGATTCACGTTTATACCAATCCCGACGATGACTGCTCGCACTTGATCAGGATCAGCTTGCAACTCCGTTAAAATACCGACGACTTTTTTCCCATTCAGTAATATATCGTTCGGCCATTTAATATCCGGAACGATATTCGTCACTTCCTGAATAGCTTGAGCGACCGCAACAGCAACTAGAAGCGTCAACTGAGGGGCTTGTTGCGGCGGAATGGATGGACGTAAAATGACGCTCATCCAAATGCCTGTCCCTTTCGGTGAATGCCATATTCGGTTTAAACGTCCTCTCCCTGCCGTTTGCTCTTCCGCGATGACAATCGTTCCTTCTTCCGCTCCCTCATGGGCAAGTTGATGCGCAAGTTGTTGCGTAGACGGAACGCTTTCTTGATCGTACACGTTCCAACCGAATCGCTTCGTCTTCAAGCCTAGTTGCAATTCATTTGCATTGAGCTTGTCGGGCATTTGTTTCAGACGGTAACCGAGCCGGCGAACAGCTTCCACTTCAAATCCTTCTCTTCTTAAGTCTTCGATATGTTTCCAAACCGCTGTTCGAGAACAACCGAGTTGCTCGCTAATTTTTTGCCCAGACAAAAACGTATCGCCTGCTTCTGTAAATAATTTCAACAATTGTTTTCTCGTTTCTGATTGCACACCGCCCACTCCTTCAGCTTCTCTTTCTCGTTTTCCACTTCGCCACGAAGCACGGCACGCTCTATTTTCCCGATCATTTCTGCTAACCAAGGCCCCGCTTTCCGCTCAAATAAAGCAAGCAAATCGTGACCGTTAATTGCTAATTGCTTTCGCTCGCGAATCGGCAATGCTTCCCATCGTTTCAACAAATGCTGCACGTGCGGTTCATCACCATGAAGCACCGCGCGTAGACGCTCGATATGTGGAATGTATCGCCCGTACTCATACAAAGCATCCGTTGTCCAGTCATGAAGCGAATGAATACGTTCAAGCGCTTCTAAACAAATCGAAACATCACGAATCAAATGGTTCGATAATTTCCATTGTTTTAACCCTTGGCTATCGAGACGAGCGACGTATGCAAATCGCGCCCACGCCTCGATACGATGGACGGGGACGAGCGAATATGCGGCTAGTTGAGCAAGCTCCTTCTTTTTTGTCGCAAGCTCTGGCAAGTAAGAAAACAAATTCGTTTCGACTAGAAGCTCTATCGCCTTTGACATAAATGAACCGAGCAACAGTTTTTCAAACTCAACTGCGATGCGTTCAACAGCGATATGTTGCAATAAATGGCCGTACTGCACGATCGCCTGTTTTGTTTCGGCGGATAAAGAAAATCCAAGCTGGCTAACGAATCGGAGCGCCCGCATCATTCGTAAAGCATCTTCGCTAAATCGTTCGCGAGCATCGCCAACCGTTTCAATAATACGATCGTTTAACGCCTCCATTCCACCGAACGGATCGATCATGTCACCATGTTCATTCATGGCGATAGCGTTGATTGTAAAATCACGCCGCTGTAAGTCTTCATAAAGAGAACGGACAAACGTGACGTCTTTCGGCCTTCGATAGTCTTCGTACCGCCCTTCTTTTCGAAAAGTCGTCACTTCATACGACACACCGCGTTCAATGACCATGACCGTTCCGTGCGCAATGCCGACAGGAACTGTTTTTGGAAAGATGGACATAACTTCATGCGGATGAGCTGACGTGGCAATATCAATATCTCCGATCGGCCGCTTTAATAAATAGTCACGCACCGCCCCACCGACAAAATACGCTTCATGTCCGTGACGTTTTAATGTTTCGATAACGGGGAGCGCCTGGCGAAATTGTTCGTTCATCATTCATCCCCTTTAAGTTGAAAATAAATTTGTTCATATTGTGCCACAATTCGCTCAGAATAAAATTTTTCATACACCGTCTCATACGCCTTTTGTCCCATTGCTTCACGAACACTTTCATCCGTCAGTAAACGAACGACTTGATGCGCCGCACCGTCTACATCACCTAGTTCGCATAAAAAGCCGTTTTTTCCATCTTCAATGACTTCAGGAATGCCGCCGATCGCCGTTCCTACACAAGGCACGCCACAAGCCATCGCTTCAAGTAAGACGAGTCCGAAACTTTCTTTTTCTGATAGCAACAATTTTACATCGCTAATCGAATATAAGTCCGCTAAGTTTTCTTGTTTGCCTAAAAAGCGCACATGATCGCATAAATTGAGTTGTTTCACTAGACGACAGACGACCGTCATTTCTGGTCCATCGCCGACGAGAAGCAATTTTGCCCGCACTTGTTTGACAACGAGAGCAAACGCGCGAACGACATCGCATACCCGCTTCACTTTACGAAAATTCGACACGTGAATAACTACTTTTTCGTGCGGAGCGATGCCGTATTGGCGACGAAGTTCATCGTTTCGTCGTTTGCTGTATACGCGTTCATCAACAAAGTTATACACTGTTTGGATGGGCTTTTGCACGTCTAACAGCTCATATGTCTGCGACGCTAATGCATTTGACACAGCTGTGACGACATCTGACTGTTCAATGCCAAATTTAATTAAGTCGCTTAACGACGGATCGTATCCAAGAACAGTAATGTCTGTACCATGTAATGTCGTCACAATTTTCAAATGTTCACCGACCATTTGCTTCGCTAAAAAGGCGCAAAGAGCATGCGGAACAGCGTAATGTGCGTGAATGATGTCAAGATGTTCACGCTTAGCGACTTCCGCGATTTTACTAGCTAATGCCAAATCATACGGCGGGTATTGAAATACCGAATATGGGTTCACCGTTACTTCATGATAATAAATGTTTGGATACACCTTGTTCAATCGAAACGGAATGCTTGATGAAATAAAGTGTATATCATGACCACGCTCAGCAAGCATTTTCCCTAATTCCGTCGCAACGACTCCTGAGCCGCCGACCGACGGATAGCAAACAATTCCTATTTTCAGCCTCATCGTTCTTCCCCTAACAAATCGTGTGCAAGTATAAGTGGTTTTTTCGAAATAAATCCTTCCGCAAACGAAACCCCGACTTCCTTTCCGAGCAATCGCTCACGGCTTTCAACGGTTTCAATATAGCCGTTCGTCAATGGTGTGTCAACCGAATCGCTCGTTCGTTGAAACTGGCTTTCGTATGCCCGCAAGCTCGCTAGTTTCTGATCGATCGTATCGCTAATATCTACGACAAAGTGCGGGCGATGAAATCCGTTAATCATATAAAAATAAACAGCATGTACGCGGTGCGGAGGTAGCTTTCGGCCATCTTCGTATCGGCGAATAGCGGCAGAAAACAACGCTTCTTCCACTAACCTCGCGCATTGTCCGTGATCAGGATGACGATCTTCCCAATATGGGGCAAATACAATTTTCGGACGGTACGTACGAATAACCGTTACAATCGGATCAATATGCTCCTTTTGAATTACTAATCCGCGATCAGGAAGGTTTAGCTGGATGCGCGTGCGAACGCCAAGAATATTCGCTGCTCGCTTCGCTTCTTGTTGACGAGTATGTATCGTTCCGTTTGACGATAATTCCGCAAGCGTCAAATCGCATATCCCGATGTCATATCCTTGTTGGGCGTATTTCGCAATTGTTCCACCCATTCCGATTTCCACATCATCGGGATGGGCGCCAAACGCTAACATATGCATTATGCATGTCCTCGCTTCACAATATTTCGCCATGCAAAATCGCCGCGCTCTAAACCGTGTATAAGTACCTCAGCTGTTCCCATATTTGTCGCTAACGGAATGGCGTAAACGTCACAAAGACGAATGAGAGCGCTGACATCTGGTTCATGCGGTTGCGCTGTCAGTGGATCGCGGAAAAAAATAACCATGTCCATGTCGTTATTCGCAATCATCGCACCTATTTGCTGGTCACCACCGAGTGGACCGGACTGAAAACGGTGAACCGAAAGCCCTGTTGCCTCTTGAATGCGCAATCCTGTCGTTCCAGTCGCATATAACTCGTGCTCAGCCAAAACGTGTTGATAAGCAGTTACAAACTGGATCATCTCTTCTTTTTTCTTGTCGTGCGCAATTAATGCAATTTTCATTAGCAACGCCTCCCTTATTCAATTAAATGCTCTAATCCATATACGAGCGTTTCTAGTTTCATTACCGTTTCAACAGAAAAGCGAACGCCCGACATGAACGATGCGCGGTTAAACGAATCGTGGCGAATCGTCAACGTTTGGCCATCGCCGCCAAAAATGACTTCTTGATGCGCGACAAGCCCCGGCAAGCGAACGCTATGAATGCGCATACCATCATATAACGCACCGCGGGCCCCCTCGATCGTCTCTTTTTCAGCTGGATGCCCTTGCATGAATGAAGAACGGACTTGTTGAATAAGCTGAGCCGTTTTTAATGCCGTACCTGATGGGGCATCAAGCTTTTGATCGTGGTGAAGTTCAATGATTTCTGCATGTGGAAAATATTTTGCCGCCATTTGTGCAAATTTCATCATTAAAATTGCACCTATAGCAAAGTTTGGAGCAATGATCGCACCTATTTTTTTCTCTTCGGCTATTTGTGTTAACCGCGCTAAATCATCGTCTGTTAACCCTGTCGTGCCAACAACAGGACGAACGCCGTAGCGCAGCGCAACTTCCGCGTGACGTTTTCCGACTTCCGGCGTCGTTAAATCAATTAGCACATCCGCTTGCACTGTTTGCAAACATCGTTCTAAATCAATAAAAATTGGGGCTTCGATGGCAGGAAAACCGTCCAGTTCAGCTAACGTTTTTCCTTCATTCACTCGGTCAACGACGGCGACGAGGTTAAAATGTTCTGTACGATGAACGAGGGAGACAGCTTCGCGTCCCATTCGTCCACGTGGTCCTGCGATAACAATTCGAATCATTGTTCCTCTTCCTTTCTTGTCCAACGATCGCGATCTCGCGTCTGAAATTTGTGCATGACCGCATCATGCGCCTCTTGTAAGTCGATATGTAATGAATTGGCCATACATATAAGGACAAACAATAAATCTCCTAGTTCTTCTTGAATCGTTTTTTCTCGTTCCGTTTTCTTTTTCGGCTTTTCTCCGTAATAATGGTTTACTTCACGAGCTAATTCACCCAATTCTTCCGTTAAACGAGCAAGCATCGCCAATGGGCTAAAGTATCCTTCTTTAAACTGTCCAATATATGCATCGACCTCTTGTTGCATTTGCCGCATCGATTTCTCCATTGCTTTCACCTCTTACATTCATGTTAGCTAAAAGTGGGACATTTGACAAATGTTTTTGACGGACATCATAACATTCCTCTATAATAAAAAACGCAGTCATACTCAAGAGGTGAAGATAATGAAGCTAAAAAATGTCGCATTCATTTTGTTAGGTTCGGCTATTTTTGCATTCGGACTTGTCCATTTTAATATGGAAAATAAATTAGCAGAAGGCGGGTTCACAGGCATCACCCTTCTTTTGTACTTTATGTTTGGTATTGATCCTTCTATTTCCAACTTGATATTGAACGTCCCTCTCTTTTTTATTGGATGGAAATTGCTTGGACGTACGACGTTCTTTTATACGATTCTCGGAACCGTCAGTTTATCTGTATTCCTTTGGGTTTTTCAACGATACGGATTTCATATTCCGCTCAATAATGACTTAACGTTAGCTGCGTTATTTGCTGGGGTTTTTATCGGGGTGGGTCTCGGTATTATTTTTCGATACGGGGGAACAACAGGAGGCGTTGATATTATCGCCCGCCTCGTCTACAAATATAAAGGTGTCAGCATGGGGAAAACGATGTTTCTCTTTGACTCGTGCGTCATTTTTCTTTCTTTGCTCACATATTTGCCATATCGTGAAGGAATGTATACGCTTGTTGCAGTATTTGTCGGTGCGCGCGTCATCGACTTTTTGCAAGAAGGGGCATATGCAGCAAAAGGAGCAACGATTATTTCCGAAAAAAGCGATTTAATTTCGGAAAAAATTATGACAGAGATGGAGCGAGGAGTGACCATTTTAAAAGGAATTGGCTCGTATACAAAACGAGAGCGCGATGTGTTATATTGCGTTGTTGCGAAAAACGAATTATCCCGTTTAAAATCGATTATTACGTCTGTCGATCCATATGCGTTCGTTGCGATTAGCGATGTGCATGACGTACATGGTGAAGGGTTTACGCTCGATGAAAATAAACAGCCGCTACATGAATAAAAGCGTCCAACGCTGGACGCTTTTATTGTTTATCTCGCACCATTCTTCTTTCCTTTTCACCGCGGTATTTTCGCCAACCGACGTACGTTAACGTCATAATAATCATTCCACCAATTGACGTCATCACCCACCAAAGCGATGGGAGCGCTGCCTCTTTTTTTTCATCGGCGAATAATGCTTGCAAGTCTTCTTCCATTTGACGCAACTCTTTCATTCGCTCCGTTGCATGTAATTGCTGAAAGGCAGGCGCTTCTAAAAGAGAAATGTGGGCGGATACACGTTGCACATGTTCACGATCCGCGTTAATTTTCACGCTCGGTTCAATGAGTTGATATCGCTGTAAAAACTGATGAAAAGCTTGTTGAAACGATTGCTCGTCTTCTTGTTCCATCGCTTGTTTCATTTTTTCGAACGCAGACATGACAGCGAACTTCATTTCTTTCCAAAGCGGTTGATGTTTCGCCTGAACTGCATCGACCGCGAGACGAAATTGCGTCAGCTGGTTGACCCGTTGTTCCATCGGCACACTCGATGCACTTACCGCTTTTAATGCTTCTTCATGCGTAGCTGTTAACACATATATGACATCCATCGAATGAATGTCTTCACGAAATAACGTAAATTGTTGTTCGAAATATTCCAACAGTTGCTTCGCTTCTTGTAAGCGGGCATTTTTTGTTAACTGAAGCGCTTCATCAGAAATTTGATCAAGTTTGTCCCATTCATGCCCTGTTGCATATGCTGCATACGGAAATAAGTAAATGATGATAAACATCATGACGAGTCGAATGCGCATCTCCTTGTCCCTCCTTACGATCTTACTATTGAATATATGACCGCAAAAAGAGACATAGACCACGATTTATCGTCGACGGGAAAAAATGTACGCAACAGCGATGGACGAGATGCTTAACCAAAATGTAAAATATCCAATTTGTAGCGTATATTGTGATAACATTTGATATTGCGGCATCATGCCAAACACGTAATCAATTACATCGTTATGTAGCGTCCAAATCGCAGCAATGGCAACGTGAATAAAAGACATGCGGTAATGGGGAGCATACAATAACGCTTGCACAGCCATTGCCCCGTGGGACACAACAAGCATCCATCCTGCCCAACCGAGCTGTCCTGTGATAACAAATACAAGCATATTCATCACAACAGCCCAAATGCCGTATTTGACGAGCGTAACAACCGCTAACGCTTCCATTAGCGGCCAATGTGTATGACGGAGCCATGCCATTAAAACAAAAACAAAAAATAAGCTTGCTGTTGGACTATCAGGGACAAACGGAAGAAAAATCGTTGGTGTTTCCGCTAGTTGCTGTCCATACCATATATACCCGTAAATCGTACCGATGATATTGACAATGAGCAGTAGTGTAAGAAACGAGCGATGCATCAACCATTCACGTATGTATAGCATGATGTTACCTCCCGCATGTACAAAAAAGCTGACTGATGTTCAGTCAGCTTTCACAAATTATTCTGCATTTAAACCTGCGACGAACTCTGCAAGTTTTTGTAATTCTTCATCTGTTCCTTGGAAAAGACCGCCTGGCATACTTCCTACACCGTTTTTCGCAATATTAGCAACTTCTTCAGGAGATAAACCTGTGCCAACAAGCGATGGCGCAGCTGGACCGCCTTGTAAATTTTCACCGTGACATGTTAAACATGTGTTCGCTTCTAAAATCTTATACCCCTCTGCATTCGTATCAATCTCTACTTCCGCACGAATTTTTCCTTGTTCAGCTGCTGCCTCCCAGTCATGTGTAACAACTGATTCCCATGTCAAGAAAACGATTGCAGCAAGTGTAAGCAACATCATACCGACAGCAACTGGGCGCTTCGACGGACGACGCTCCGGACCGCGATCTAAAAATGGTGCAAGTAATAACGCTCCAAATGCAAGTCCAGGAATGACAATAGCTCCGATAACAGTATAAGGTCCAGATGCGAACGAATACTTCAACAGCTGGTATAGAAATAAAAAGTACCAGTCTGGAAGCGGAATATAGCTTGTATCTGTCGGATCTGCAACCCGCTCAAGCGGTGAAGGATGCGCAACAGTTAAACATAAAAAACCGATCAAAAAAACAGCACCGACCATCCATTCTTTTAATAAGAAGTTTGGCCAAAACGCCTCTGTTTTTCCGGGATATTCAGAATAGTCTTTCGGGATGTTCGGCTTACGCACAGCTGGCACGCGCGAGTCACCGACAAATTTCATTCCTTTTCCCCGATGCATAGCATTCCCTCCTTTATACTAAATTTTACAGTGGACCAGAAATTCCTTGTTTCCGAATCATTAAGAAGTGGGCTGCCATTAATCCTAATAATGCTGCTGGCAAGAAAAATACGTGAATAGCAAAGAAACGCGTTAACGTTTGAGCACCGACAATTTCAGGATGACCTGCTAACAACGTTTTAATTGCCGGACCAATGATTGGTGTTGCTTCAGCAATTTGCAATCCTACTTTTGTAGCAAAAAGAGCTTTCATGTCCCATGGTAATAAATAACCTGTGAAGCCAAGTCCCATCATGACCATGAAAATAAGAACACCAACGATCCAGTTCAATTCACGTGGTTTTTTGTAAGCACCTTGGAAAAACACGCGCAACGTATGTAAAAACATCATCACAATGACAAGGCTAGCTCCCCAGTGATGCATACCGCGCACAATTTGTCCAAATGCTACTTCGTTTTGCAAGTAATAAACAGATTCCCAAGCGTTTTTAATGTCTGGTACGTAATACATCGTTAAAAACATACCAGATAAAATTTGAATAACTGTGACGAAAAACGTTAAGCCGCCGAAGCAGTAAACAAATGCTGAAAAGTGATGCGCAGGGTTTACGTGCTCAGGCACTTCATGATCTGCGATATCGCGCCACAAAGGCGTAATATCTAAACGCTCGTCAATCCAATTATAAATCTTGTTAAGCATGTATTACGCCTCCCCTCGTGGTTTCGCTTTGCCTAAATATAACGTACCGTCTTTTATTTCGTATTCATAACGGTGCAATGGAGATGTCGGTGGCGTATTTGGTACGTTCGTTCCATCCTTCTCATATAACCCATAGTGACAAGGGCAAAAGAAACGGTTTGGATTGTTTTTATCACCGTTCCAGTTCACCGTACAGCCAAGATGGGTACAAATAGGTGATAGGGCAACGATATCCCCATTTTCATCTTTAAACACCCAAGCTGATCTTGGCTCTTCCGACTCGTACCACGCATCTTTTACTTTTACTTTAAAGTCAAAGCGCTGTGGCTCTGTCGTAATGTCTTTCACTTGGGCTACAGCAACCATATCTTGCCCAGCTTCCTCTTTTAAAATCGGATCTAAGGCGAAGCGTACCATTGGTGACAAAATGCCGGCTGCCATAAATCCGCCTACACCTGTTAGCGTGTAGTTTAAAAATTGCCGTCTTGACACGCGATGCTTTTTCTCGCTCATCGTTTTCCCCCCTCTATACGAAGTTAAGTCCATTCGGACGAATTGTTATAACACATATATAAAACTAGGACAACCTAATGATATATCATGTTTCCACCAAGGTCAATATAATGATAGTGTAAACGCTATCTAATTTTTTAACGTCCATTTTGTCACTAATGCATCCATCACTTGCTCAACTTGTTGACGCACAATTTTTTGCTTATACGATTCATCGACATGTTCAAGCGGAAGGGATGGAATATAAATGAACGTCTCGTCCGAAACATCGGCATGTGACGTAAGAAAACATATATGTTGGAACCCGAATGTTTTAAACATGTTTGTCCATTCTCGTACACGCGATTGCACTTGCTCGTGTACGAAGTATGTTAACGGCGGAAATAGCATCACCCTCCCTTTAAATTGCCGTTCCACTTCATTTGCAATAAGCGACACATGCTCGCTCATTTCAGCAAACGCTTTCATGTTTGTGCCGCCAATTGGTATACACGGAATAAGTGCAGTGTCCACGTACTCCTTTGTTTGTTCATACATATCTACATCTTTTGCTGTCCATTTCATTGAAACCACTCCTTATGTTTCCATCTTACACGAAATACGTATGTATTTTTTTGAACATTTTGTGACATTTGTATAAAAACGAAACGTTGCGACACGGAAAAGTTATCGCAACGTTTTTAGCCGCTCCGTCAGCTCGCGAAACTGTTTCTCATCTTGACGGTCGAGAGCATCATCAATGAGACGCATAATTTTTTGTCGCTGAAAGCGATGAATGGCCTCCGCTAATACGTGCTCAGCAACTTGCTCGTCTTGCTTGTTCGTTTTATTAGGCATATACGGATTTTCCTCGAGCACCGCCACGTACTGCGGTGAATGAAATGCTCCACGAAAATTAAGCTGAATGTAAATATCCTCGTCACGATTTAAACGAATATCATGAAATGATTTTTCTGCATCTGTCGTGACAACATTTTGCTTATAAAACCGAAATGGCACATCATCAACGCAATGAGTCGACATCATCATGCCGCGCGGACAATATTCAGCATGTTCTACAAAGTGCACTTTCTCCATGAGCGCATCATGGCTTAATAAATAGTTTAAAATCCAAACACATTCGCGCCGCTTCAATTGATAATTGTTTAAAAACCAGCGAACAAACTCTTTTTTCTCCCGGACAGAAACCATTCCCTTCCCCCCTTGCATCCGAATGACAACTTCATTCAAACTGCAACATCATATGGGCAACCTCTTCGTTCGTCGGATCGAGACGCAATAGTTGTTCAAATATAGCCTTCGCTCTATCTCTTCTTCCCTCCTCAAATAAAAAATAGCCAAAATCATATAAAAAGTTTGGATCTTCTTTAAAAAAAGTATATGCCTCTTCATAATGATTTAATGCCTGATCATATATCTCAAGCTTTTGTTTTGCCTTAGCGAGCTCCCATTCAAATTGCGGATCGTATTCACCTTGATCAATTGCTTGTTGAATCGCGCGAACGACATCTTCGTAACGTTCCTCGTGAAACAGTAAACTCGTTTGAACAAATAGCGCTTCTAAATAACCCGAATCAATATCCAACGCTTGTTCAATGTACTTAAGCGCTTCTTCCCGCTTTCCAAGCTTTAAAGCTATTTTTCCTGCATAAAGAAGCAATTCTTTATTCCATTCATCAATCGTTAATCCTTCTTTTGCTATTTCGTAACTTTGTTGTATATCTCCTTCTTGTTCATACGATTTTGCTAAAAATAAATAAAGTGGTACGTACTCACGATCGAGCGCTTTTAACTCACTTAATTTCGTAATTGCTGTTTTATACGCTTCCGCTTGATATGCAGTAAATCCATATTGAAATAACGTATGTGCATCGAAACGTTCTTTTAATGCTTGTTCATAATAAACCATCGCTTGTTCAAACTCACCGAGCAAGCTATATGCTTCCGCGATGCGCTGGGCGATCACTGTACCTGCTATCGTTTTTGCTTGCTTCATAACTTGCTCATAATATGGCAAGCTTTTTTGATATTGACCGGTCGTAAAATATAGCTCAGCTAGCGCAAATTGAACAAGTGGTTCATCAGGCATTTTTTCGTACGCTTTTAATAGTTTTTGCTCACTTACTTCATCCAACCCTTGCATTTGATAAAGATCTGCCATTAACAAGCATGCGCGCACGTAATACGGATCGTCTTCTTCTATATCAATCAACAACTCAAGCGCTTCTTCCTCTTTATCCATTTCTGTATATATTTCTGCTAAAAACAGTTGCAATTCACGTTCGTCTTGGTAACGTGTAAGCAACATACGAACGAGCGACTCCGCCTCTTCTAACAATCCCCACGAAAATAGTTGATCAGCTAACATATATCGTTCTTCATCGTTTCCGTTTTGCTTCACTTGTTCGGCAAGCGCTAGTGCGCGCTCTACATCGCCTTGTTCAACGAGTTGAACAATTTGATTTAATTTTTCCATGAATCTCACCCTTATCATTCATATCATCACGCTTTATCATATCATTGAACGAATAAGCATGCAAAAAAAGAAGCTGATCCTCGTTAGAATCAGCTTTGCAACATGCGAAGATGGTCGAAAAATGTCGGATATGACACTGCAATGGCTTCGGGACGTTGTAAAGTCACATTTCCTTTTGCCACACACGCTGCGATCGCTAACATCATCCCGATGCGATGGTCACCATAACTATCGACAATAACATCGTTCGCATGAAGTGGCGTTTTCCCGTGAATTATCATTCCGTCTTCCGTCGCCTCGATATGAGCGCCGAGCTTACGCAATTCGGACACGACCGTCGCAATGCGATCTGTTTCTTTTACTCTTAACTCGCTCGCATCTGTAATGACTGTCGTTCCCTCTGCTTGCGTCGCTAAAAGAGCAATGATAGGAATTTCGTCAATTAATCTCGGAATGATGTCACCACCAATACGGGTTGCCTTTAACGTCGATGTGCGAACAGTGATGTCAGCTACCGGTTCACTTTCTTCGTGGCGAACATTTTCGATGGAAACGTCTGCGCCCATGTCTTTTAACACATCAATAATACCTGTGCGCGTCGGGTTTATTCCGACATGCTTTAGCGTAATTTCGCTGTTTGGAACGATCGCGCCCGCGACTAAAAAGAAAGCGGCTGAAGAAATATCCCCTGGCACTTCTATATCGATCGCGCGAAGCGTCTGCCGTCCCGTAATGGAAACTCTCAATCCATCCACGCGCACATCTGCACCAAATGCACGCAACATTCGCTCGGTATGATCGCGCGACTGATGTGGTTCGATGACTGTCGTCGTTCCGTTCGCATGCAATCCTGCAAGCAAAATAGCCGATTTCACTTGCGCGCTTGCAACTGGCGAATGATATGTGATGGGCTGGAGTTGTCCACCACGAATCGCTAACGGTGTGTATCGTCCTTGTTCCCTTCCATCGATGTGTGCGCCCATTTGTTTTAACGGTTTTGTGACACGATCCATCGGCCGTTTAGCGATCGAATCATCCCCAATTAAACAAGCATGGAACGGACAAGCAGCTAAAATGCCTAACAATAAACGTGTCGTTGTACCTGAGTTGCCGACGTTTAATATATGTGTCGGTTCTTTGAAACCATCAATTCCTTTTCCTTCAATGATCACTTCATTTCCTTGTTGCGTAATGGCTACACCCATTTTCCGAAAACAATCGATGGTGCTTAAACAATCTTCCCCGGTTAAAAAGTTTGTCACCCGTGTCGTTCCATTCGCCAATGCTCCAAACATCACGGCACGGTGGGAAATAGACTTATCACCTGGAACAGCAATTTCTCCTCGCAATGCATGGACATTTGTTTTTAAATTCACAATTTCACCCTCTTTTACACAACGTACGTCTCGTAGTTCGTATTCGCTTCAATGCAATGTTTCGCGCGTTGCCGATCATCTTCTGTTTGAAAACTTAAACGAAGCACACCGTAAATATCTTCTCTCGTTTCAATAATGCGAATATTTGTAATGCTAATACGCTCTTTTGCTAAATAACCTGTAATTTCAGAAATAACCCCCGGATAGTCTGGTACATCCACATATAAATCGTAAAAGGAAGGAATAGCCCCTTTCGTTCGGACAGGCAGCCCGTCACGAAACTGTTTCGCTTCATGAAAGTATTGATAAAGACGCTCGCTATCACCGTCCGCAACGTACATACGAATTTTTTTCATTTCCTCTATCCAACGATCAAACAAATGTAGCAATTCCTCTTTATTATGTATGAAAATATCGCGCCACATTTCTGGATTGCTAGAAGCAATACGCGTAATATCACGAAAACCACCTGCCGCTAATCGACTCACAAGCTCATCTTCCCGTTCGTACTGCTGTGCTTGATGAACGAGGCTTGCTGCAATGATGTGCGGAAAATGGCTAATGACTCCAGCAATTCGGTCATGCTCTTTCGGTGTTAATGTAACAAAGTGAGCTTTCGTTCCCTCAAGCCACTGTTTTAATCGCGTAACGTCTTCTTCTTTCACATGTTTTGTTGGCGTTAAAATATAAAAGGCATTTTCAAACAAATGCGCACGCGCAGCCGCAACACCGCTCTTATGGGAGCCGGCCATCGGATGCCCGCCGATAAACGCGACCCCTTTTTCTAATAGCGGCATCGCTTGATTGACGATACGCTCTTTCGTGCTTCCTACATCTGTAACGATAACGTGAGGGCGTAAAGAAAGCTCGAGCAGTTCACAAAGCAATTGTTCTGTTTGGACAACCGGGGCGGCAAGCACGATTACATCCGCCTCTTGTGCCGCATGAGCAAACGACGGCACCGCTTCATCAATAACGCCGAGCGAGCGCGCTAAACGCAACGATTCGCTCGACACATCATATCCAAAAATTTTCGCATCGTTATGTGCGCGCTTCATCGCAAGCGCGATTGAACCTCCGATTAAACCTAAACCAGCAATTAAAATGTTTCCCCGCAAAAACGCTCCCTTCTTTCTTTCAGCATGTTCGTTAAAGCATGAATAATGATTTCATTTTGTTCTGTCGACCCTACTGTTATGCGCACAGCTGTCGGAAAGCCAAGAGCGCATCCGGAGCGGACGATGATGCCACGCTGAAGCAAGTACGTAAACACTTCATCACCACTAAAGCCAAAATCAATTAAGATGAAATTTCCTTCAGACTTGTAGTAACGCAAACCGTGTTGATCGCAAAAAGCGTAAAATTGGTTTAATCCTTGTTTATTTTTTTGGACACATTGTTGAATAAATGGTTGATCGTTTAATGCTGCCAAGGCTGCGACTTGCGCAAGACGCGATGTATTAAATGGCTCGCGAGCTGGCTCGATCGCTCGTAAAACATGCTCGTGTGCCACGCCATATCCGATGCGAAGTGCCGCTAGTCCATACGCTTTCGAAAACGTGCGCAAAATCATTATATTTTCATATTGTTGGAGTAAAGCGACCGTATTTGGGTAATCTTCCGCTTGCACGTACTCATAATACGCTTCATCAATAACGACAAGCACATGTTTCGGCACGTTGGCTAAAAACGAGCGCAAAGAAGCGTCATTCACATACGTACCTGTCGGATTGTTTGGGCTACAAATCCAAACGACGCGCGTATTGTCATCGATCGCCTCAAGCATCGCTTCAAGATGATGATGTCCGTCTCGCAAAGGAATCTCGCGCACTTCTGCCCCTTCAATGATCGCATTATGGCGATATTGTGGAAACGTCGGTGTAGCCATGACTGTATTCGTCCCTTTTTGCAAAAATGCACGACAAATGATTTGAACGATCTCATCTGAGCCGTTCCCGAAAATAAGTTGCTTTCCCTCGACTCCCAAATGGGCCGCGAGCGCCTCGCGCAGCGACCGACTATATCCGTCAGGATATAAGGCTAAATGATCTAGTTCACTAACGATCGCATCGTGAACAAGCGGTGAGCATCCGTACGGATTTTCATTTGATGCAAGCTTAATAACCGTTTCTAGTCCATATTCCCGTTTCACTTCTTCAATCGGTTTGCCCGGTTGGTACGGTTTTAGTTGTTGTAATTGTTGTTTCACTTTCATTTTTTCTCACCCTCATCTTCAATGGTTCAATGAGCGCAGCAACATATTGCGAGAAAGCGATGAGCGCACGTTGACGTGTATCGATATTGATTAATTCGTCTTGAAGCTGTTCGATTTTTTGTACGATCGCGCTCCCGATGACGATGCCATCGCATACATGTTGGAGTTGCTCCACTTGCTGGGCGTTCGAAATGCCGAATCCGACAACGACAGGGACGCGACTATATCGCTTTACTTGTTGTAAAAATTCGTGCAATTGCGTCGGCAATGAATCCCGAATACCCGTTACTCCTAACGATGATACGCAATATAAAAACGATTTCGCTTGTGATGCAATCATTGCAATACGTTCATGCGACGTCGGGGCGACAAGTGAAATGTATGGGATGTCATATGCGTCACCTAACATTCTCATATGTTCGCTTTCTTCAAACGGCAAATCGGGAATAAGTACGCCGTTTGCGCCGTTTTGTTGCGCTAAAGCAAAAAAGCGTTCTTCTCCTAATTGTAACACAGGATTATAATACGTAAAGACAATAATCGGAATTTTTACACCTTTTTTTCGCATGCGACCGATGAGTTCAAGCGCTGTCGTCAACGTCATCCCTTGTTTTAACGCCCGGCTCGCCGCTCGCTGAATAATTGGTCCATCTGCAAGCGGATCTGAGTAAGGAACGCCGAGTTCTAATATCGTCGCACCTGCTTGTTCAAGAGCAATCGCTAAATCAATCGTTACTTCTTCAGACGGATCACCCGCAACGATAAACGGAATAAAATGTTTCATCTCGGCTCACTCCCTTCTAAGTAGTTCATTACCGTTTGCACATCTTTATCGCCTCTTCCTGATAGACAAACGAGAATGACTTCATCCGATGAGCGAAGGGGAGCAATTTGAAACGCTTTGGCGAGCGCGTGCGCTGACTCGATAGCAGGGATGATCCCTTCCGCTTCCGCCGTCATTTGCAGCGCGTTGATCGCTTCCTCATCCGTTACACTTTCATAGCGGACACGACCGATTGTAGCTAAATATGCATGCTCCGGTCCGACGCCTGGGTAATCTAGCCCTGCTGAAATAGAGTACGGTTCCGTAATTTGACCGTGTTCATCTTGCAATACGTATGTGAGCGAGCCATGAATGACGCCTTTTGTCCCTTTCGTTATCGTTGCGGCATGTTCAGTCGTATGCACTCCTTTTCCTGCTGCTTCGACGCCGATGCATTCGACGTCATCATCTAAAAACGGATGAAACATGCCGATTGCATTGCTGCCGCCGCCAACACATGCGATAATCACGTCTGGAAGTTTTCCTTCTACTTTCAACATTTGCTCGCGCGCTTCTTCGCCAATAATGCGTTGAAATTCGCGCACCATCATCGGATACGGATGCGGACCCACAACAGATCCAATCATATAAAAATGGTCATCACAATGCTCGACCCAATAGCGAATCGCCTCATTTGTCGCATCTTTTAGCGTTCGATTGCCGCTTGTTACTGGAATGACTTGCGCGCCAAGCAATTTCATACGAAAGACGTTTAATGCTTGCCGTTTTACGTCTTCTTCGCCCATAAACACTTTACATTCCATGCCGAAACGGGCGGCAACGGTAGCCGCAGCTACACCGTGCTGACCTGCACCTGTTTCAGCAATAATTTTTCGTTTTCCCATTCGTCTCGCTAACAACGCTTGACCGATGGCATTGTTAATTTTATGGGCGCCTGTATGGTTCAAGTCTTCGCGTTTAAAGTACATTTTCGCCCCGCCTAATCGTTCTGTCAAGTTTTTTGCAAACGTTAAAGCGGTCGGACGTCCTGAATACTCATATAAATGATGCATATATTCGGCATGAAACGAAGGGTCAGTCAGCGCCTTATGCCATTCGCGTTCCATATCGGCTAACGGGCGCATTAATGTTTCCGGAACAAACTTTCCACCGAACGTTCCAAAACGACCACGTTCATTCGGTACTGTCAACATGTTTTCACCTTCTGTTCGATTTTTTTTATTTTTTGGTCACTTTTTCGTTCGTCTTCTTCAATTCCGCTGCTTATATCTATGCCAAACGGTTCATATGCTAGCAGTTGTTCCACGTTTTCTGGGGTAATCCCACCTGCAATAAGACAAGGAACATGCTGCCGTTTCGCTTCTTCGATATAATAAGGAACATGCTCCCAATCGAATGAGACGCCCGTTCCTCCCCACGCTCCTTTTCTTCCGCTATCAATAACGAACCCGTCTGCAATTCCTTCCCACACGCGCATATATATCCACGCCTTATGTGCATGATGGATCACTTTCCAAACAGGAATTTGAAATGTTTGTTTTAATTGCTTCACCATTTGAACACTTTCCATACCGTGACACTGAATGATCGATAAAGGCACGTGCTCGAGAACAGAAGCAACAGAAGCAATCGTTGGATGAACGAACACCCCAACTGTTTGTTTGTCACGAAGTTCGACAGACGCTAACCATCGACTGACGTCTTTCGGCTCGACCTTTCGCTTGCTTTCAGCAAAAACAAACCCGATATAATCTGCTTGGCTTTTGGCAACACGTTGCACATCTTGCAACGAACGATTGCCACAATATTTTAAAACGGTCATATTTCACGCTCCCCAAACAATTCATAAATAGCTGCACGAACATCTTGTTTTCTCATCAACGCTTCACCGACGAGCATCGCATGAGCACCCGCTTGTTGTACTGTCCGAACATCATCGTACGTATGAATGCCGCTCTCACTTACAATAATGCAATCCGGTAAAAGCGGAACGATTTGTTTTGTCACATGAAGCGACGTACGAAACGTCGTTAAATCACGGTTATTAATGCCGATCGCTTTCGGCGTGAACCGCTTTAAAATGTTCTCTACCGTCTGAGGAGCATGTACTTCCACTAAACATTGCAATCCTATTTCGTGCGCTTCTTCATATAATTCGTGTAAAAAAGACGGATCAAGCGCCTCACCGATGAGCAAAATCGCATCTGCACCAATACGAACGCTTTCTACAAGCTGTTTGCGGTCGATAATAAAGTCTTTACGTAAAATCGGTATATGAATATGCTTTTTCACTTTCGTCACGTATGATCGATGTCCCTTAAAATATTGTTCATCTGTTAACACCGACACGGCGTCAGCGCCCGCCCGTTCGTACGCACACGCAATATCGACGACGTTCATTTGTTGTCGAATGATTCCTTTCGATGGCGACGCTTTTTTCACTTCCGCAATCAATCCTAAAAAGCGATGCGGTTTGGCTAAAGCGTCATAAAATGAACGACGAGGAAGGTGTTCGCATGCCTCTGGCAATTGTAACGATGCCACTTCTTCCCTTTTTGTTCGCAAAATGTGTTCAAGCATACATTTCACCTCTCAAACGTTGTAAGTACGCATGCGCGCAACCTGTTTCAATCGCGTGTTTCGCCATGTTCACTCCATTTGCAATGTCGGGTGCGACACCGGCAACATACAAAGCAACACCTGCATTGAGCAAAACGACATTTGTTGCACTTTCGTTCGCACAATTTGCAAACACACGTTCAATGAGTTGGGCACTCTCGCTTACGCTACCGACGCATATGTCAGATAAGCAACCGCGAGATAATCCGACATCTTCAGGAACAATAACGCGTTGCGACAGCTGTCCATCTTTCAACTCAATTAACAATGTTTCTGAAGCAACGCTACATTCATCTAAACCGTCACTGCTTGTGACAAACACTGTATGTTCTGTTCCGATTCGTTGCAGCGCTTCAGCCATTTTTAACGCATCTTTTGCATGATGCACTCCGATCACCTGTCTTGTTGGCTGAGCAGGATTAACAAGCGGACCGAGCAAATTAAACACGGTGCGCATTTTTAAACTTTGGCGAACAGGAGCTACATGTTTCATAGCCTCGTGGTAAAATGGGGCGAATAAAAAAACGAGACGATAGTTTTGCAACGCTTGTTTTGCCTCTTCCTCTGTTTTCGGCATCGGGATGCGAAAATGTTCAATCACATTGGCGCTCCCGCTCGTAGAAGAAACAGCGCGATTGCCATGCTTCGCCACCGCAACGCCAAGCGAGGCGATAAGCAAAGCGACAGCTGTCGAAATGTTAAACGTTCCTTTGCCATCTCCTCCTGTTCCGCACGTATCGATTACCGGCTCATCAAAAGAAACGGTGTGCATGCGTTGACGCATCGCTCGAATAAATCCGACAAGCTCATCGACCGTTTCACCGCGAAAACGCAACAAAGCTAGCAAAGCAGCTACTTGTCTTTCATCCGCTTCTCCGCTCATCATTACGTGCATCGCTTCATACGCTTCTCGTTCCGTCAACGTTTGTTGAGAAGCACATTTATGCAACAACTGTTCAAACACGTTGCTCCCCTCCTCGAAATACACGTTCTGCTAGTTGAATCGCGTGAATTAAGGCGCTCGCCTTATTGCGCGTTTCTTTCCATTCCAACGCAGGCAGCGAGTCGGCAACAACTCCCGCCCCCGCTTGTACGTATGCTACCCCTTGTTTTAATACGGCCGTACGAATGGCAATACATGAGTCAATGTTGCCATCAAAGCCGATATATGCAATGGCGCCTGCATAAACGTTGCGCGCTGTCGGCTCTAGTTCTTGAATGATTTGCATCGCCCGAATTTTCGGTGCTCCGCTAACCGTTCCAGCAGGAAAAGCAGCTGTCAACGCATCAAGCGGATGAACATCATCTCGAAGCGTCCCTTTCACTTTAGAAATGAGATGCATGACGTGCGAAAACTTCCCAATTTGCATAAATTGCGTGGTGCGTACCGTCCCATACATAGCGACGCGCCCAATATCGTTGCGAGCTAAATCGACAAGCATATAATGTTCTGCACGCTCTTTCGGATCATGAAGCAAATCATGCATGAGAGCCTCATCTTCTCGTTCATTTTTCCCGCGTCGACGCGTGCCTGCGATCGGATCGATTTCAAGTTCCCGATTCCGCACTTGAATGAGCTTTTCTGGAGAGCTACCGATGATTTGTTCTTCACCAAACTTTAAATAAAATAAGTAAGGTGATGGATTTAATAAACGCAACAAACGATATAGTTCAAGTCCGTCAATCGACGTTTCAATAGCAAACCGTTGTGATAAAACGACTTGAAAAACATCCCCGCTTGCAATGTATGATTGAATGCGCTCAACCGCTTCGTAAAATGTTTTTTTATCCATATTTGAGCGCACACGATCAAATGAAACAGGGATATGTCGTTCGAACATCATATGCGCCTGTTCATCACAACCGTGAACCATTTTGCGCGCCAACTTATCGATTTTTTGACAAGCAACTTCGTATTTTTGAATGCACGTTTGCTCATTGTCTTTCTCGGTTAACCGAACATAATGAATGAGCAGCAATTCCTTTTTTACATGATCGAAAGCAAATAGTGTCTCACAAACGACAAAATGGATGATTTTCATTTGTAAATCGTTATAGGTATGATACGGAACTTTCTCAATAGAAGAAATAAAATCGTAGCTTATATAACCGACAGCTCCCCCACGAAACGGAACGTCCAATGCCAACGGCTGAACGTTTACATGTTGTTGCATAAACGCGAACGCTTCTTTCATCGTCGATGTGCATATAAGTGTGCGCTGCTGTTCTTTAACAAAAAACCGCTTTCCATCATCGCTTTCAATCGATATGAATGGCTGAATACCGATAAACGAATAGCGCGACCAAGGCGACATGTCGTCCCCACTTTCAAGTAAAAACGCTGCCTCATCACGTAAAGCCGTAAATAGTTGAATTGGCTGAAACGTGTCGGCAAAAAATCGCCTCACAATCGGAATCGTTCGAAATTGGGAAGCTGCCTGTAAAAATGCAGTTATATTCATGGTCGTTCTCCTTTCTTGGAGAATGAACACGAGGGGAAACAAAGAGGAAACAAAAAAGCCTAAAGACGGGCAGTCCTTAGGCGTACGTCACGTAACGATCCTCTGCTCCGCTCTCACTCATTCTCTACTCAACTCTTACTCTACTCAGCTAACTTACAAACCATCATATTATATTTCTGACTTTTTTGTCAACTGCAAATCTGGTCGAAGCTGGATCGCATCGCGCAAATATACATGTTGAATGTCTTGCTGTGCTCGCTTCGTATGTACGGTCATCATGACGCGAATACATTTCGGCAATGCTTGTGGCACGTTAATTTCGCGCATGCACATGACGGGGACGTACGTCCAACCGTCAAGATGACGCAGCGCTTTGGCGGGAAAGGTAGCGTTTAAATCATCGGTCATTGAAATCAACACGGATACGACATCTTCTGCACGAACATCATTTTGGCGTACCATTTCTACTAACAAACGTTCCGTTTCCGCTATAATTTCTTGCTCGTCATTATCGCTCACCGTCGTTGCTCCGCGAATCGCTCGAATCAACCTTGCCTCCCCCCTTCCTCGACAAACGCATATAGCCATTGCAATAATTCGTCGTCACTTATGCGCTCGACGCATACAGTCCCGATCTCTTTCATTAGCACCATGCGCACCGTTTGCTCTTTTGATTTTTTATCTTTTTTCATTTTTGCAAGTAGACGTTCAGGCGATACGTGTGATGGGAGCGATGTCGGAAAACCGTAACGGTGAAATAACGCCCGGAACGACGAATAAAAAAGCGGTTGCTTGTAAAAACGTTCACTCACAAAAATCGCAAATAGCATGCCGAGCGCGACCGCATCTCCGTGCGTCATCACCCCATAACCGAGCTCGCTCTCTAACGCATGGCCGAGCGTGTGGCCGAAGTTTAAGTGCGCGCGAACGCTGTGCTCTTTTTCATCTTGTGCGACAACGGCCGCTTTAATTTCAATTCCTTTTTGAATAGCGTATTGTAGTCGATCGCCACGCAAATCTGCTAGCTTTTGTACGTTCGCTTGTAACCAACCGAAAAAAGCGCGATCGTATATTAAAGCGTGTTTAATAATTTCTGCAAAACCCGACCGCATTTCTCGTTCTGGTAGTGTATAAAGCAAGGAAATGTCATAGATGACGAGTTCAGGCTGATAAAAAGCACCAATCATATTTTTTCCAAGTGGATGGTTAATCGCTGTCTTTCCGCCCACAGCACTATCATGTGCGAGCAATGTCGTCGGCACTTGGACGAACCGAATGCCGCGCATATACGTTGCTGCAACAAAACCAGCTAAGTCTCCGACGACCCCTCCACCAAAGGCAACGATTAACGAATCACGGTCTAAATTGTTCGTTAACGCAGCGGTATGGCACGCATAAAATTGCTCGAATGACTTCGCTTCTTCCCCGCTTGGAATAATATGTGTATACACTCGATCGTACGTTTGACGAAGCGCATGCTGCACATCGGATAAATAAAGCGAAGCGACCGTTTCGTCTGCAACAATAAGCACAGCTGTAACATGTGGACAGACGCGATCGATCATACGATCAATCATGTGCAACAGTTCATTCCCAATGACAACGTCGTATCGTTTCGACGGCGTAGCGATATGAATGCGTTTCATCGTTAAAACTCCTTTGCGTATCGACGCATATTTTCAACATTTTCAATAATAAGATCGAGACGATCTTGTCCGAATTGTTCGACAATCGCATTTGCAATTTCCCACGCCACAACCGCTTCAGCGACGACGCTCGCTGCCGGAACAGCACAACTATCCGAACGTTCGATGCTTGCTGCAAACGGTTCTTTCGTTTCAATGTCGACACTCATGAGCGGCTTATATAACGTCGGAATCGGCTTCATCACCCCGCGCACAACAATCGGCATTCCCGTTGTCATTCCACCTTCAAATCCGCCAAGTCGATTCGTTTTACGCGTATATCCTGTTTCTGGACTCCATACAATTTCATCGTGCACGTCACTTCCGAAACGGCGTGCCGCTTCAAAGCCGATACCAAATTCAACCCCTTTAAACGCATTAATACTGACAACAGCAGCGGCAATTTTTGCGTCTAACTTTCGATCGTAATGAACGTAGCTTCCGACACCCGCAGGAACACCTTCAACGATCACTTCAACGACTCCTCCAATCGAGTCACCTTTTTCTTTCGCTTCGTCAATGGCTGCCATCATCTTTTTCTCCGCTTCCGCGTCAAAACAACGGACAGGAGATTGCTCTGTCACTTGCTGCAATTGTTCAAGCGATGTATACGCCGTATGTTCCGCTTTTATCCCTCCAATTTCAACGACATGGCTTGCGACGCGAATGCCCAACTCCGATAAAATGCGTTTCGCTACCGCTCCAGCTGCCACGCGCACGGTCGTTTCACGCGCAGAAGAGCGCTCGAGCACGTTGCGCATATCGCGATGACCATATTTAATCGCCCCGTTTAAATCCGCATGTCCTGGACGTGGACGTGTCACTTTTCGCTTGACTTCTTCTGTTTCATCGTTGAGCGGCTCAACGCCCATAATGTTTGTCCAATGTTTCCAATCGCGGTTTTCCACAACGAGTGTAATTGGAGAACCGAGCGTTTTTCCGTGACGAACACCGCTTAAAATTTTCACTTCGTCTTTTTCAATTTGCATTCGTCGTCCGCGACCGTATCCTTTTTGACGACGCGCCAAGTCTTCATTAATATGCTCTGCTAAAAGCGTCAATCCTGCTGGAACACCTTCAATAATTGTTGTTAATTGTGGACCGTGTGATTCACCTGCCGTTAAGTACCGCAATGTTCTCTCTCCCTTCAACTCTTTAAAGCGATTATGTATGAATATAGCACATTTTTCTCACCGACGTAACCCCTGAATTGCACAGAAAGCGACCGCGTTCGGTCGCAACTATATTTTTCGATAAAAAAACGTATCTTCTACTTCAAAGCCGTATGCTGTCGGATTAAAAATTTGTTCTGTGCTGCCGACAAAAAATATCCCTCCCGAACGAAGGGCGCGATTAAATTTGAAATACAACTCATGTTTTGCCTCTTCCGTAAAATAAATAAGCACGTTGCGGCAAACGATTAAATCGAAATTCGTATCAAACGGATCAGCAAGCAAATTATGTTTTTTAAATGTGACCGTTCGTTTAATATCATCAATAATTTTGTAATGAGATCCTTCTTTTATAAAAAACTTTTTCTTCACATCTTCTGGAACTTCTTGAAGAGATCGTTCCATGTAAATGCCAAGTTTCGCCCGGGCCATCGCATTATCGTCAATGTCTGTCGCTAATACAGACACTTGTGATAACGGCATGAACTTGGACAAAATGATTGCTAGCGTATATGGCTCTTCCCCTGTCGAACAAGCCGCACTCCATACTTTTAGACGCTTGTTTTTCTCAAGCAACTTAGGGATGATTTTTTTCTCGAGCACTTCCCACCGTTTCGCGTTGCGGAAAAATTCAGATACGTTGATCGTCATGCGGTCTAAAAACTCATGAAACAATGCTTGGTCATGATTCATCGCCTTGAAAAATTCATCAAAATTGTTAAACCCTTTTTTTTCATAAAGAGAAGTTAATCGGCGCTTCATTTGTGCCTCTTTATATAGAGCCAAATCAATTCCTGTTTTTCGTTTGACGTTCGCAATAAATTGTTGATAATCACTCATACACAAACTCCTCTTTCCTTTTCTTTCATACATCCAGTATAACGAAAATGCGAGAAAACAGAAATAAAAAAATAAAGATAGGCATACGCCTACCTTTATCTATAAAAAGTATACGATTTGCTACTACAGCAAAAAACTGTCTTTAAGCGAAAGGGAAGCGCTTTGCGCTTTTTTTAATATACCCACTCGTTTATTAGCTTGTTGTAGGAAACGAGTTCTTCTTCTTTGAAAAACAGCTGAATTTCACGAGCCGCACTTTCTTTTGAGTCGGAACCGTGAATGATATTTTTTCCGACCGTTAAGCCAAAATCACCGCGAATAGTACCCGGCAATGCTTCTTGTGGGTTTGTTTTCCCCATCATTTGACGAGCGGTGGCGATGACGTTTTCTCCTTCCCATACCATCGCAAATACTGGGCCGGACGTAATAAACCCAACGAGCTCACCGAAAAATGGGCGCTCCTTATGCTCTGCGTAATGTTGCTCAGCAAGCTCGCGCGATACTTGCATGAGCTTAGCTCCAACAAGCTGAAATCCTTTGCGCTCAAAGCGCGCGACGATGTCACCGATCACACCGCGCTGTACCCCATCTGGTTTGACCATTAGAAACGTTCTTTCCATGACGAATTCTCCACCCCTGATACGTTATGTATTGGAAATGACTCCTCCGCAATTATATCATTGTGCATGCAAATTAGCAATATTCGCCATGAAAACGATTTAATTTTTCTTTTAATATTTCCGCTTTCCAATGTATTTTGCGATGTTATAAAGTGCCGTCCAAGCGCGGTTGCGCGGCAACTTTTGAAGCATATCGAGCGCTTTTTGCAAGTAGCGGTCACCGAGTTCATACGATTTTTCAATGGCGTTTGTTCGTTTAATGCCATCAATGACATGAGCCATCTCACGACTTGTCGTATGTTCGTTTACTTTCATAATTTGTTCTTTTAACGTCCGTTCTTCCATCGCATATAAAACAGGAAGCGTCACATTCCCTTGTGACAAGTCGCTTCCTGCTGGTTTACCGAGCTGTTTTTCCGTCCCGATAAAATCGAGAATATCATCCGTAATTTGAAATGACATCCCGACGTAATAGCCGAACCAATACAACTTTTTATGAACAGCTTCAGGTGCCCCAGCGACGACGGCGCCAAGTTGACAGCTTGCCGCAATGAGTAAAGCTGTCTTTCTTTTAATTCGTTGTAAGTAGCGCCGCAAATTTTGATCAAATCGATATTTGTCACTAATTTGCTCAATTTCTCCACGACATACTTCAACAATGGTTTTCGCTAAAATTTGATGGGCAATCGGATCGTCAATTTCGCACATTTGTTCAAGCGCGCGGGCAAATAAATAATCGCCGACGTACATGGCAAAACGATCTCCCCATCTCGCTTGAATCGTCTCTTTTCCTCGCCGCAACGTCGCCCCATCAATGACATCATCGTGAACGAGCGAAGCCATATGGATAAGCTCAAGAGCGACAGCCACTCGTTTCATCTGCTCAAAATGATATGTGCCAAATTGGCCACCGAGTAAAACGAATACTGGACGAATGCGCTTTCCACCCGCCTCAAGCAAATGCAACGACGCTTCGTTGACGAGCGGATCGGACGCCTGAACCGTTGTTTTTAATTGTTCTTCAATTCGGTTTAAGTCCCCATTTAAAAACGAATACATCGCCTTTAGCTTCATCACTATTCACCTTAATATTCATCAGGTTTATGTCCGAGATGCATCGCCGCCACTCCGAACGTATACGGTTTCACTTGTACGCGCACAAAGCCAGCCTCACGAAACATGTCTGCCAGCTCATCCATTCCAGGAAACTCACGTGCTGATTCTTGTAACCATGAGTATTCTTCATAACTTTTTGCAAAAATCTTTCCAAAAAAAGGCATGATATATCGGAAATATGCGTAATACAATTGTCGAAAACCGATCAATGTTGGTTGGGATGTTTCTAAACAGACGACTTTTCCACCTGGCTTGGCAACACGATACATTTCTTTTAGTACGGTCATATAGTCAGGGACGTTGCGCAATCCGAAGCCGATTGTCACGTAGTCAAACGTGTTGTCGGGAAACGGCAAGCTCATCGCGTTGCCGTGGACGAGGGTAACATGCTGAAATCCGCGCTCTCTTACTTTTTCTTCCCCAACTTTTAACATATTGCGGCTAAAGTCGAGCCCGTATACTTCTCCGCTAGGTCCAACAGCTTCTGCTAGCGCAATCGTCCAGTCGGCTGTCCCACAACATACATCGAGCGCTTTCGCCCCTTTTTGCACATTCATTCGCTTCATCGTATCTTTGCGCCATGCGACATGGCGTTTAAAACTAATGACTGAATTCATACGATCGTAATGATCAGAAATTTTTTCAAACACGCGATGGACACGTTCTTCTTTTGACTGGTGCATAAAAATCCCCTTCTTTCAACTGAAATCAAGCGAGGAGATGAGAAAATCGCTCTTTCACTTCTTCATGATGCAAATGAAAAAGGTCTTGTACTTTTCGTTTACAATGATCGGTATAATCGACCATTGCTTTCGATTTTGTCTCTTCGCGTTGAATGCGCTTGAGCGAAAACAAGTAATATGCAAGCTCTCCCCACTCATGAGCATGCACGTGTTCTGAAAGCTTGCGAAGCAATGCTGATTCGATTACACCGATACAATGAAAACGTTCAACGTCATCTGGCGACAGCTGTTGCAAACGAATCTTTTGTATATTGATTTCTTTAATCGCCTCGGCAAAGCGGCGAATGAGTGACATGTCATGCCGTTGCGCTAAAAACTCGTAATACAATCCGCTATATAAGTCTCCCGCAAGCACTGTTAATTGCTTTTTTTGCATCATTTGCTGCTTATCTACTTCATCATGGGTATCAAGGGCGAGTTGAATTAACATCATGGCGAATACATAATCGAGTGCGGTGCTTGCTTCCACTCGAGCTGAACGTAACATAGAAAGAGCAAACGATATGCGATCTTCGTCTATCGTGCGTGGCTGTATATAGCGATCTACATACGAATGGGCAATTGCGTGCTGAATGCGCGTTCGTATTTGTTCCATTTGCTGTCGTATATCCATGATTCATCACCCTTGCTTCCCGAAAACTCAGGCTCTATTATATCATAAACTATCTTCACGTTAACGATGATTTTTCGCATCGGATTGAATTTCGCCGTGCTGTGTTTGAATGAGCGCTTTTCCGCGCACTTTAATGGCTGATGTATGCTCTGTAAATTGAGCGATGAGCACTTCTCCTTGATCGAGCTTTTCTGAATGATGAAAACGTGTATCTGAACCACGCGTTAATCCAATCACGTTTACTCCATCTTCTAACGCTTTAATGACCACATAATCCCCTTGCATCATAACACCCTCCTACTTTATAAGTGCCAATATTTCAGCGCGCGCTTTTTCATCCTCTGCAAGCGTTCCGCGCACAGCAGTCGTAACTGTTTTCGCTCCTGGTTTTTTCACACCCCGCATCGTCATACACATATGTTCCGCTTCGACAACGACCATGACTCCATGCGGCTCAAGCGTATCCATAATCGCATCAGCTACCGTTGCCGTAATTCGCTCTTGCAACTGCGGACGCCGTGCCACCGTTTCTACTGTTCGTGCTAGTTTACTTAACCCTGTTACTTTGCCACCGCGTGGAATGTATGCGACGTGGGCAACACCAAAAAACGGAACGAGATGATGTTCACACATCGAATAGAACGGAATGTCTTTGACGAGGACAAGTTCTTCATGGTCTTCACTAAACACCGTTTGCAAGTGCACTTTTGGATCTTCGTTTAAGCCAGAGAACACCTCAGCATACATTTTTGCCACTCGTTTCGGTGTGTCTAGCAATCCTTCACGATTCGGGTCTTCACCAATCGCCTCTAAAATTAAGCGAACCGCCTGTTCGATTTGTTGCATATTCATGTACAGCATCCTCCTAACATTCAACTTCACGTAATCCGATTCTAGCATACCAAACGGAAAAAAGGCAAAAAAGAAGAGGCAGCTCGCAATCGGCTACCTCTTTCGCTGTATGTAATTGCTTACTTTACAGCATCCTTTAACGCTTTCCCAGGTTTGAAAGCAGGAACTTTGCTTGCAGCAATTTCGATTTCTTCTCCTGTTTGCGGGTTGCGTCCTTTACGCGCTGCACGCTCACGCACTTCGAAGTTACCAAAACCGATTAATTGCACTTTATCGCCGTTTTTAAGCGCTTCTGTAATTGCGTCAAAAACAGCATCAACTGCTTTAGATGCATCTTTTTTAGAAAGACCGCTTGCTTCAGCGACTGCATTAATTAATTCCGTTTTGTTCATGCCATTCACCTCCTCCCAAAGCGTATGCGCTATACGTTACTTTCAGTTGTTTACACTTTCTATTGTTTCTATACATTAACACGCCTTATATTAACTGATTCTTGCTTATAATTCAACATTTTTTCAACAAAATCATGCAATTTGCCTATTATTCTCCAACGAGCCTAACATTTTCTGAATAAAGATTATCATATCGCTCTTTTTGACTGCAAGAGAAATTTTTCATCTAAAACAAAAAAGACCCCACATGGAGTCTTTTTATAAGATGATAGCAATTAATCCACCAGAACCTTCATTAATGATGCGCTCTAACGTCTCTTTTAATTTGTAACGCGCGTTTTCTGGCATGAGGGCGAGCTTCGCTTGAATGCCTTCGCGAACAATGGAGCTAAGTGAACGCCCAAAAATATCAGAGTTCCAAATGGAGAGCGGATCATCCTCGAAATCTTGCATTAAGTAGCGAACGAGCTCTTCGCTCTGTTTTTCCGTTCCGATAATTGGAGCGAACTCTGATTCAACATCGACTTTAATCATATGAATAGATGGTGCCACCGCTTTTAACCGCACACCGAAACGCGATCCTTGACGAATGATTTCCGGTTCATCTAAACTCATATCAGAAAGCGATGGGGCGGCGATGCCATATCCTGTTTGTTTAACCATGCGAAGCGCATCCGCGATTTGATCGTACTCTGCTTTTGCATAAGCAAAGTCTTGCATTAATTGCAACAAGTGATCTTTTCCTCGTATTTCAACGCCTACAACTTCTTTTAAAATTTGATCGTACAACTCATCTGGGGCATACAAATCAATTTCTGCAATACCTTGCCCCATTTCAATGCCAGCTAAACGAGCTTCATCAATAAAATCATATTCGCTAAATTGTTGTACGACTCGATCTACGTCGCGCAATCGTTTAATATCTTTCACTGTATCGCGCACCGCTTCTTGATAGCTTTCACGCAGCCAATGATTTTCACGCAACACCATGACCCAGTTCGGCAAATTGACGTTCACCTCTAGCACTGGGAACTCATATAATGCCTCACGAAGCACTTGGTACACGTCCGCTTCACGCATTCCTTCAACGCTTAACGCTAATACTGGAATATCGTATTTTTCACTTAACTGTTGCTTTAGCGTCTCCGTTTCAGGATGTTGCGGACGCACCGTATTAATAATCATAATAAACGGCTTACCTACTTCTTTTAACTCATTGACAACTCGTTCTTCCGCTTCAATATAATTTTCGCGCGGAATTTCTCCAATCGTTCCATCCGTTGTAATGACGACACCGATCGTCGAATGTTCTTGAATGACTTTTCTCGTGCCGATTTCAGCCGCCTCTTGAAACGGAATTGGCTCTTCATACCACGGGGTATGGATCATGCGCGGACCGTTTTCATCTTCAAACCCTTTCGCCCCTTGCACCGTATAACCGACACAATCGACGAGACGGATGTTCACTTCAAGTCCATCATCAACTTTCACTTTCACAGCTTGATTTGGAACAAACTTCGGCTCTGTCGTCATAATTGTTTTCCCCGCTGCACTTTGCGGCAGTTCATCTTGTGCCCGAGCTCTATCTGCTTCGTTTTGAATATTCGGAATGACAACAAGTTCCATAAACTTTTTAATAAACGTCGATTTTCCTGTTCGAACGGCGCCCACAACCCCTAAATAAATATCTCCGCCTGTTCGCTCAGCAATATCTTTAAAAAGATCGACCTTTTCCAACTGCCTTCCCTCCCTTATATTTAAAACATATGAGGACACTATATGCATATGTTGTTGTCCTATTTGTTTATGACTAAAAAAATCCCTTCTCTAAAATGTATTTGTTTAGAGAAGGGATTATGACTTATTTTACGAGAAAAATAGGCTCTTTTTTCTTTTCATCAATTGTGTACGGAAGGGAATAAGCTGGAACAAAAAGGGAATTTTTCACAAGCAAGTCGCGAATATCGTCTCCGTAGCGATAATTGTGCGTTTCTGTTTGCAACTTTTCATACAAATCGATACGATAATCAACGTAAATTTCCCCTTTGCCGTCAATAATAAGCGGAAGATTTTTCCCTGAAAAAGGGCTGACGACGTGAGGAGGAGCATTTAAACGCAACTTTTTATAATCAAGCGTAAACACACCTTTAGCCAACACATCTTTAAACGGTGGATAACCGTGGGCATCTTGATACATGCGAATGCGCAACTTCAAATCACGAACGGCTTCCGCCAAACGAAGATCTAGCAGCTTCACCGTCGGATTTGTTTCAACATCAACGAGAACATATTGGTATACACCGCCGCTTTCAAACGCATTGCCTGGCGGTTCTGCCATATATCTCGGGACGAGCATGTTAAAGTCAATCGGATATTTTTGATAAATCGGCGTCGACATGTCGCGCGTCCGAATTGGCAACAGTCCGCCTGTCGCTTGACGATATTCATTTACCGCTTGTTGAACGCGCTCGACTTGTTCTTTGTATGGAATTTGATTTTGCGCTAAACGCTCTTGCGGATATAAGCATCCGGATAACAGCATCACTATACTAACGACCATTGCAGAAAGCAGCCACTTTTTCATCATTCATCCATCCTTTTACTCTTGCACTGGTCCGCTAAATACGACAAACACAATAATAAGACCAGCGATCATCATACTTATGTACGCAATCGTCGCTAAAACGACTTTCAGCACTTTATTTTTCACTTTATATCGGCTGAAATAAATGGAAAATACAGCTACAAACATTAACCCAATTCCCGTTAAAGAAATCCACATTTTTAACAAACCCGGTGACATCGCTCTCCCTCGCTTTCTCCCATTTTGTCAATACATAAAAAAGCTGAAGTAAAGCGGGGCTTCTTTACTTCAGACGATGACTAACTTGCACCATCCATTTAAGCCTGAGAATGTTTTCATAGCATTGTATGCAATATTCATAACAACGCACTCTTCACATGCCCATTTCAAACAAAATTATAACGAAATGTTTGCTAAATCTTCAAGTTCTGACGTTTTGCCACGCGCCATGAGAGAGTCAACTGCACGCTTTACATCTTTGCCGTTAAATAATACATCGTAAAGCGCATTCGTAATCGGCATATCGACATTCATTTTTTTCGCTAATTGATAGGCAGCTTTTGTTGTCCGTACCCCTTCTACGACCATTCCCATGTTCGCTAGCACATCGTCAAGCGCCTGTCCTTTGCCGAGCAAATTGCCAGCGCGCCAGTTGCGCGAATGAACGCTTGTACACGTCACAATCAAATCACCAATGCCTGTCAATCCTGCAAATGTGAGCGGATTGGCCCCTAGTCGGCTACCGAGACGCGCCATTTCTGCAAGCCCGCGCGTCATAAGCGCCGCTTTCGCGTTATCTCCGTAACCGAGCCCATCCGTAATCCCCGCTGCTAACGCGATAATATTTTTTAAAGCCCCGCCAATTTCTACCCCAATTAAATCCGGGTTTGTGTATACGCGGAAATATTGATGATTCATAAATAAATCTTGAATGCGCTCGGCAGCTTCCATATTTTTCGATGACACCGTCACCGTCGTCGGATGGCGTAAACTCACTTCTTCCGCATGGCTCGGACCTGACAAAACAACGACATCTCGCAACAAATGGGCTGGCATTTCTTCCTCAATAATTTCAGAAATACGTTTATTTGTATCGGGCTCAATTCCTTTGCTGACGGAAACGATGGTAATCGGCTGTTTCACGCACGTTCGTACGCGCTGTAATACGTCGCGGATCGCTTTCGTCGGCACAGCTAATACGACCGTTTCCACTCCTTCAAGCGCTCGAGCAAGATCAACATAACCGACGATCGCTTTTGGAAGATGAATATTTGGCAAATATTTTTCGTTTGTATGTTTTTCATTAATCTCATCAATCTGTTCCTGGCGCTGTCCCCAAAGTCGAACATGATGTCCGTTATCAGCAAGAACGATTGCTAAAGCCGTACCCCAACTACCAGCTCCTAATACAGTAACCATTGAATCCCTCCTTACTTGCGCGGACGTGCAATAATTTTAATTGGCGTTCCTTCAAACCCAAATGTATCACGAATTCGGTTTTCTAAAAAGCGTTCGTATGAGAAATGCATCAATTCCGGATCGTTGACGAATACAACGAACGTTGGTGGCTTTACCGCTACTTGCGTCATATAATAAATTTTTAATCGTTGGCCGTTATGTGTCGGTGTCGGATTCATAGCAATCGCATCCATCAACACTTCGTTCAATACGTTCGTTTGAACGCGCATCGCATGATTTTCACTTACCATTTGAATGATCGGCAACAGCTTATGCAACCGTTGCTTCGTTTTTGCCGATACGAATACGATCGGTGCATAATCAAGAAATTGAAAATGGTCACGAATTTTTTTCTCAAATTCGATCATCGTTTTTTCATCTTTTTCAATTGCATCCCATTTGTTTACGACAATAACGACACCTCGACCAGCTTCATGCGCATACCCCGCAATTTTTTTATCTTGTTCAATAATGCCTTCTTCCGCATTAATGACGACAAGCACAACGTCGGATCGCTCGATCGCCTTTAGCGCGCGCAACACACTATATTTTTCGGTACTTTCATATACTTTTCCTCTTTTGCGCATCCCTGCTGTATCAATAATGACATATTCTTGACCATCGCGTTTAAACGTCGTATCGATCGCGTCGCGCGTCGTCCCTGCAATATCGCTAACGATGACGCGTTCCTCACCTAAAATGGCATTAACGAGCGATGATTTCCCAACGTTTGGGCGACCAATTAAACAAAATTTAATGACATCGGCATCGTATTCCTTCGTTTCACGCTTCGGAAAATGGGCGATGACTGCATCTAACAAATCTCCGATCCCTAATCCGTGCGTACCAGAAATCGGGATCGGTTCTCCGAATCCGAGCGTATAAAAATCATAAATGTTTTCACGCATTTCTGGATTATCAATTTTGTTCACTGCTAACACAACTGGTTTATTCGAGCGATATAAAATTTTCGCTACTTCTTCATCAGCAGCTGTGACGCCATCTCGACCATTCGTCATAAAAATGATGACATCCGCCTCATCGATCGCAATTTCTGCTTGTTGACGAATTTGCGTTAATAGCGGTTCATCGCCGATGTCAATACCGCCTGTATCAATAATGTTAAACGTTGTGTTTAACCATTCACCACTGCTATAAATTCGGTCACGGGTCACTCCCGGCACATCTTCTACAATGGAAATACGTTCTCCGACAATGCGGTTAAAAATCGTCGACTTCCCAACATTTGGGCGACCAACGATCGCTACAACTGGTTTCGTCATACGCTCACACTCCTTCATTAAGTTTCGAAACCCGAACAAAAAAGAAGCCCTTCCATTGAAGGGTCTAGCTTTCCCATTTTATCAAAAAAATCAATGTTTCACAATAATGAGCAAATCGTCGCTTAGCGCGTGGGCGATGCCGTCTAAAATAGCTTCTAAGTTCGCGGCAACTCGCTGCATTTCCTCATTGTTTTCACAAATAAATGTCACGCCACCAGCCACTTTATGAGGCGACGTTGTAATGACGGCTAAAATCATTTTTTCCACAGTCATCGTAACACCTTCCCTGCTTGGTTCGTTTCCGATTTCGTCGGCATACGAATCGCGTTTTCTAACGTCGGCACATTCCGAATAATTGCTTTTGCTTTTTCCACATCTTTTTCCTGTGGTAAAATAAAGATGCCGACTCGTCCATCATCTAAATCCCGCTTGGCGAGCGGAACGAGCGCTGGCGTGCCTGAATCGCGGTATACGCCCAACGCGGTCGAAATATCGTGCAAAATCGCCTGCCGTTGTCCAAGATTAGCGATTGTGGAGCGGGCATTAAAATTTTTTGGCTTCAAAATAAATCCCATGCCATATCGTAAAATTTCTTCTCTCCTCGCTTCTAGGCCGATGTTCATAATGTAAATATTGTCGACATATAACCCTGCCCCTTTAAAATGGGGTTTCACGTACTCCACTTCGACAATGTCGCCAAGCCGGCTGCCGGACATGAATTTACGAGCCATAATAAACGAAAGCGCAGCAGCAACGATCCCAAGCCATACGTTCCAAACTAAATATGCAAACGTACTTAAAAATGACGCAAAAATAACTAAGTAATTTCTCCCTTCAAAGACGATGGCAATCCCTTCAATGTACGTCTTACCACGCGGCACAAGTTCGTACTGATCGAGCTCATTTAACGTATTTCGCTCCATGTTTCGCACATCGCGAAACTGAGAGGCCGCCAATGCTAAAAAAGTAATGGCAGCGAACTCTTTTTCCATAATGGCCGGCACCGCCACAGTTCCAAGTCCTGCTGCAATAAAGCCGAGCGCAATATGAATAATTTTTCCGTGCAAATATGTTGGATATTGGCGGTAATCTGTTTTTAGTAAGTATAATCTCGTTGACACCCCGACAATGACACCAAATAAAATTGGATACGTATATTCGTTCACGTTTTAGCCTCCTTTGTCCGCTTGTAAAATCTCGTATCGATATGCATCGGTAATTGTTCAAGCCACTTCCATATAAATAAACATGTCGTTGCAAACGCCCATCCATCTAAAAATAACAATGAGCCAACGACGTGGGGAAATGAAAATTGCTTTAACACAAATGCGTACAAAAAGTCTCCTTGACAACAACCGACCGTCAAAACGAGCAAACGATCATGAAATGTTCGATATAATGAAAACGATGCAAGCAAAAGGACGAATGCAAGCAACCATGTCGCATCTATAAACACCCAAACCGGGTCAAACAATAACATGAAATGAAAGGAAGCATATAACATCGTCATACTTGCACTTGCCAATGCAAAATACATGAACGTCATCCCCGTTTGTTTCATGACGAAAAAATAACTAACAAAAAGCATGAAGACGTATGCAAGTGAAATGTGAAACGAATGAATTGTCACATCATGCGCAGACAATATAATTAACAATAAGATACATACACAAATCCATAGGCGCGCACGATTTTTGGGAGCGAAAAACGTGTAAATGATCCATAAAAACCAAGAAAGCCAATAAAAATAACCTCCTTCCACCGTAACACCTCCACTTTCCATTATGTCTTATTTTTAAAAATTTAATCTCTGTATGTGGAAAAAAGGAATGGACAAAATAAAAAACGGAGGAGGGATAAACAAACATGGGAAGAGATCGCCAAGAGAAAAAGCTAAAACAATCGCGACGCGTTGAGTCCGATCGCGATCCAGCTAAAAATTTTAAAGGAAGTACAAAAACGGAAAAATAAACGGAAAAGGTGCCCATTTAGGACACCTTTTCTTTATGGTCGTCGGCTATAACGCGTCGTATCAATGCCTCGCTCACGCAGCCAATGATGTGTTTTCCCTGTGATGACGAGGGGAGCTTTTTGCAAATCGGCAACTGTCGAAGTACCTAGCGCTGTCATAATAAGTGTTAAATCATTATGCAGACGCTCAATTTCCTCAATTAATGCTTCCACCCCTCGCTCGATAAGGAAACGCAACATATAGCCTGCCATTCCTACCGCAGAAGCACCAAGCGCAATACATTTAGCTACATCTAGGGCATGTTGCACGCCACCGCTGCCAATAATGGACAATCGCTCGGTAGTTGTTGCCACTTCGGCAATCGATACGGTCGTCGTCATTCCCCATTCATTAAAATACGTCAATGGTTGTTTGCGCCGCTCATTTTCAATTTGCGCAAAATTCGTTCCTCCAAAGCCGCCAACATCAACTGCACATACGCCGATCTGTTCTAACTTCCGCGCCGTCTCTTTGCTCATACCGAAGCCAACTTCTTTTACAATGACCGGTACATCAACAGCAGAAACAATTTGTTCAATGCGTGAAAGCGCTCCACAAAAATCTCGGTCACCTTCAGGCATAACTAACTCTTGAACAACGTTTAAATGAATTTGGATGGCATTTGCTTCAATCATATCGATTGCTCGCTTTGCCAGTTCGACCGTCGCTTCGCTACCTAAGTTAGCAAAAACAAGTCCATGTTTATTTACTTCCCGAATCACAGTAAACGACGAGCGCGCTCTCTCATCCTTTAAAGCAGCCATTTGTGAACCAACAGCCATAGCTATACCACACTGTTTAGCCGCGTAAGCAAGCTGTTCGTTAATTTTCGCCGTTTGGTCGCCTCCACCGCCCGTCATTGCATTAATAAAAATCGGCGAACGTAAAGAAAGTTCGCCGATTGTCGTTTGCAAATCAATATGAGCAGTGGAAATATTCGGCAAGCTATTGTGTACAAATGTCACATCTTCAAACCCGTGCAAGCGGTGCTGTCCTGTTGCAAGAGCATATTCAATATGTTGTAATTTTCGTTTTGCACGATCCACTGCAATCACCATTTATTTTAATTTTTTTAGCTGTTCTCCAATCACTTCACCAATTTGAAATCCCGTCGTCGTCTCTGTTGAAGTTGTATATTCACGATAGTCTTCTTGTACGTCATCTTCGAGCAATTCACGAATGCTTAACGATAAGCGTTTTTCTTTTTCGTTTACTGCAAGCACTTTCACTTTTACAACATCGCCTTCTTTTAACACTTCATGCGGTGCCCCGATATGCTTTGTTGAAATTTGCGAAATATGAACAAGACCTTCAACACCTGGTAACACTTCAACGAACGCTCCGAATGGCGCTAAACGTTTCACTGTCCCTTCTAACACATCGCCTTCTTTTATTTTTTGTTCGATATGATCCCATGGAGCTGGCAATGCTTCTTTCACCGATAAAGAAACGCGACCGCTTTGTTCATCAATCGCAAGCACTTTCACTTTTACGACATCGCCTTCTTTCACGACGTCTGACGGATGATCTACACGTGTATGGGCAAGCTGAGAAATATGTACGAGACCATCAATCTCACCAACATTGACGAACACGCCGAAGTTTGTAATGCGCGCGACTGTTCCTTCAAGCACTTGACCGACGTGAAGCGACTGCAATGCCGCCTTCTTTTTCGATGTTTCTTCTTCTTCTACAACAGCCCGATGAGATAAAACGACGCGATTTTTTTCTCGATCAAGTTCAATGACTTTCACAGCTAACGTACGTCCTTTATAGTCTGTGAAATCCTCGACAAAATCTTTCTCAACAAGCGATGCTGGAATAAAGGCACGGACGCCGACATCAGCCACAAGCCCGCCTTTTACAATATCTTTCACGACTACATCAAACGTCTCGCCGTTTGTAAGTTTTCGCTCAAGATCTTCCCACGCTTGTTCCGCATCTGCAGCTTTCTTCGATAAAATGATTGCTTCATCTTCTACTTTTTTCACTTTTGCGATGACTGCATCCCCAACCGACAGCACATCACTTGCTTTTTCGATATGAAGGCTTGACAGCTCACTAATCGGGATAATGCCGACAAGCTTGCTTCCCTCTACATCAACAAGCACTTGTTTGTCTTCTACTTTTGTCACTTGACCTTTTACTGTGTCGCCTACTTCATAGACGCGTACATCAACTTGATTCATCTCTTCCATAGTGAATACCTCCTTACACTCCACACCTGCTCGACGACAGAAATATATGTTGAATGGGCGAACAACGATGTGCTCGTCCATTAACCACAAAGAAAAAACTTCCTTTTTTACTAATCTGTATTAAAACGTTGTTTTTGTCAAGTCATAACTACTGATGTTCATCTAAAAGTTGTTGAATATGCTCCATAATGACAGCTGTGACCTCGTCAGCGCTCGCTCTTCTTTCCCGCCATGGAGCGAAATCAATTGGGGCACCGTATACGACTTTTAATCGCTTTCCGACACGATAAGGTCCGATGATGGCACACGGCACAACAACTGCATCGCTACGCAACGCAAAGAAGCCTGCACCAGCTAACCCTTTTTTCAATTTCCCGTCTTTACTTCGCGTCCCTTCCGGAAATAATCCGAGCACTTTTTTTTCTTTTAATAAAGCTAGCCCTGTCCGCAACGCCTCTCGGTCTCCCATTCCTCGACGAACAGGAAACGCATGCAGACGAGAAACGAGCTGCTTCACAATAGGTGTGTGAAACAGTTCTTCTTTCGCCATAAAATGAACAGGACGCGGACATGTGATCCCGACAACTGGTGGGTCTAAGTTGCTAATATGATTGGCGCAAATGAGGACAGCGCCTTCTTTTGGAATATGCTCTACTCCGCTTACTTCTATGCGATAAAGCGGAGTAAGTACATGTTTAACAACTGTGCGAGCAAACGTGTAAAAGCTCACTGCCCCTCCACCCTTTCATGGACAATGCACATAATACGATCAACGACTTCATCAATCGATAATGACGTCGTATCGATTTCAATGGCGTCTTCCGCTTTTTTCAGCGGAGCTACTGCACGTTGTGAGTCAATTTGATCGCGGCGAGCAATTTCCTCTTTTAGTTGCTCTAAGCTAGACGGAATGCCGCGCGCCATATTTTCTTCGTGACGACGTTTTGCCCGCTCTTCAACAGACGCAAGCAAAAAAATTTTCACTTCCGCATGCGGGAGCACGTGTGTTCCAATGTCGCGGCCATCCATGACAACGCCGCCGTGTCGACCTAGCTCACGCTGGCGTTTAACCATTTCTTCGCGAACCGCTGGGTGTTTCGCTACATATGACACGTTGTTTGTCACATCGTTGTTTCGGACTTCTTCTGTAACATTTTCGCCATTTGCAAATACAAGTTGCCCAGCTGGCGAAGGTTTTAATTCAATATATGTATCATTTAGCACGTTCATTAATTGTTTTTCATCATGAACGTCTACACCGCGCCGGAGCGCACAATATGTTAAGGCGCGATACATCGCTCCCGTATCAATATAAACGTAAGACAACGCTTCAGCTAGTCGTTTCGCGACCGTACTTTTGCCAGCAGCTGCTGGTCCATCAATCGCGATCGAAATTTTCTTCTTCATAATGCCTCCTGTCAATCGTTTTCGTTTCAACAAAAAAGCAGGAACGTTCCTGCTTCTATATTGTATCATACCGTTTATCGTTGGTCGAATGTTTCAATCGTTTTTGTTTCAGAATTTTTCATGACACCTTCGTAACGAATCACTTTCACGACGTAAGGTGCAAATGACGAATGGAAAACGACATATTGAGCGATACATAAAAAAATAAACTGTATAATAGCAAGCTTCCACAACATCCGTTCAATTGTCTTCATTCGCCTCTTCCTCCCTGTCATTTTATTTTTATTATGGGAGAAAATACGTATACTTATGCTTCAAATTGTTCCTTTTTTCTCGTTTCAAGCTGCTTTTCAAAACTATAGCGAATTAACGTGAGGCGATCAACATCGCTCACCTCTAAAAATTGCAAAGATGCTTTCGGGACGTTTTCTTCAAATATACGAACAACGCGCGCTGGAAAGCGTAAATAATGATAGTCCCCTGAACGCATATGAAGCACAAGCCAAATTTCAATTGTCATTCCATGTTTCAATCCCGTTTCATGATGCGGTAGCACAATGGCTGCCCCACCGGCACTCATGTCGCTTGTGACTGTCGTAAATGGAGCAAACTCTTCATTCAACGGATGAACGGCCACGTCCGTAATGGCATCGACACGCACAAATTGTCGACGTTGAATGCGAAGGAGCTGATTGTCTCCGGGGTATGACAAAATGAGCAACGGCACATTGCGTCTCGTTCTTCCTAGCACTTCTGTTTCAAACGCATAAACCGCCTCATCTTCCCCGACGAAGCTCGCTTTTAATTGCGTTCCGTCTAACAAAAATGCGGTGCGATTCGTGCTCATATCAATCGGATAATCAATATAAATTTTCCCGTCTTCCATCTCTGCGACTTTACATTTGTATTTTTCCATTTGCTCGCTATATTTCGGTTCAAGCGTCAATGGCACCCCAATTTTAATCAACGTATGTTCCCCCTCGCTAAAAACATTTCCTTCTTTACCTTTATTGCATAAAAAATACACCTCAAAGCATTTTCAATTTGACAATAACATGATACCATCAAAATGAAAAGAAAAGAATTGGGAACGAGGAAGAAATTATGTGGGCTATTATTTCTGCGGGGATTGCCCCCGGATTGGCGTTGCTCAGTTACTTTTATTTAAGAGATGAATACGAAACAGAACCGTTATCCCTTGTTTTGCGCATGTTTTTATATGGAACGTTTTTAGTGTTTCCGCTTATGTTTATTCAGCACGTATTAAAAGTTGAACATATGTTGCCAAACGCGTTTGTTGAGGCATTTTTATCAACTAGTTTGCTTGAAGAGTTTTTTAAATGGTTTGTGTTTTACTATGCGATTTATGATCATCGCGAGTTTAATGAACCTTATGACGGCATCGTTTACGGCGTAAGCGTATCGCTCGGATTCGCTACGCTTGAAAACATTTTATACTTGTTAGCAAACGGAGTGGAGTTTGCTGTTACTCGCGCGCTGTTGCCTGTATCAAGCCATGCTTTGTTTGGTGTAATTATGGGTTTTTATTTAGGGAAGGCAAAATTCGGTTTAGCTACAAAAGAAAAAGGATATATATGTCTATCTTTTCTTCTCCCATTCTTATTTCATGGGATATACGACTATATTTTATTAACACAAGAACAATGGATATATTATATGCTTCCGTTTATGATTTTTTTATGGTGGCTCGCTTTACGAAAAGTAAAACTTGCGAGAAGCATGATAGTCGATATTACTCAAACATCAAGCCAAGCGTAACGCTTGGTTTCTTTTTTATGTATAAAAACGTCATTGTGACAAAAAATAGCGTCAAAAGGTATTGTTTACACATCAAGGGAGGAGTCACAATGCACAAATGGTTTATTTGCTTATTCCTTATCTTCTCGTTTAGTTATACGTCGCAAGCACACGCGTTTTCAAAACAAGTAATTCAACGCGGAGCGGTAGGTGATGATGTTATTGAATTACAGGCAAGACTACAATACCTCGGCTTCTACAGGGGCAAGATCGATGGGGTATTTGGCTGGCGAACGTACTGGGCGTTGCGAAACTTTCAATATAAATTTCAATTGCCTGTAGACGGTTTAGCGGGACAAACAACAAAGCAAAAACTCGTTCGAGCTTCAAAATATTACAAATCGTTTGTCCATGAAAATTTACGAAAAGGAAACACTTTCACTCATTATGGCGGCGTTCCGTTAAGTAAACAAGTAAAAGTTCGGCAAACGAGGACAAACAACCGTGCGACTACTCAAAAAGCAGCAAATACACAACTAAAAAAACGAGCTAATCCACAACAAACGGCTACAAGAAACGCAAGAACAGCGGCCGTCAACGTCCCGAATGGCTTTTCACAAAATGATTTACAGCTTATGGCCAACGCTGTACACGGGGAAGCACGCGGTGAGCCATACATTGGACAAGTGGCTGTTGCGGCAGTCATTTTAAATCGCATAAATAGCCCTTCTTTCCCGAACACAGTAGCCGGCGTCATTTTTGAACCAGGGGCGTTTACCGCCGTAGCAGATGGACAAATTTGGCTTACTCCGAACGAAACGTCTCGTAAGGCTGTGCTCGATGCATTGAATGGATGGGACCCGTCAAGTGGCGCGTTATACTACTTTAACCCGAACACAGCGACAAACGGTTGGATATGGAGCCGACCACAAATTAAACGAATTGGAAAACACATTTTCTGTAAATAGGAGGGGAGTTTTTTGCTACGTATTTTACTTATTGCGGTACTATCTGTTGGCATCGCCGGAACAGCATATTGGGGATATCGGGAACATCAACAAAAAAACGCGATTTTAATTCACGCAGAAAACAATTATCAACGCGCGTTTCATGATTTAACTTATCAAATTGATTTACTTCACGATCAAATTGGAACGACATTAGCGATGAACTCCCGACAATCGCTATCACCTGCGCTTGCGGAAGTATGGCGCCTTGCTTCCGAAGCACACGCAACTGTCGGGCAATTACCACTTTCTCTATTGCCGTTCAATAAAACAGAGGAATTTTTATCAAATATCGGTGCGTTCAGCTACCGTGCAGCCATTCGCGATTTAGATAAACAACCGTTGGATGCTGAAGAATATAAAACGTTACAACAACTGTACAAAAAGTCTGCTGACATTCAACAAGAGCTGCGGAATGTGCAACATCTCGTACTAGAAAACAACTTACGGTGGATGGATGTCGAATTGGCGCTTGCAACAAATAATCGTCCAAACGACAATACAATTATCGACGGGTTTAAAACGGTAGAAAAAAATGTACAGTCTTATCAAGAAACGGACTTCGGTCCTTCATTTACAAGTGTAGAAAAACGCCAACAACGATTTTCACATATAAACGGAAAAAAAATTAGTGAAGAAGAAGCAAAGCAAATCGCCAAAACATTTCTCGGATTAAAAGGGAATGAAGAAATTCAAGTCGTTCATAGCGGAGAAGGGGCAAGCGATGCCTTTTATAGCATAACAATAAAAAACCCAAAAACAAAAAGCGAAACGTATATGGATGTTACTGAAAAAGGCGGATATCCAATTTGGGTAATTGAAAACCGTCCAGTCAACAAGCAAAACGTGAGTTTAAATGAGGCAACGATGCGAGGGCTTCAGTTTTTAAAACAACATAAATTTAACAACTTTGAATTATACGAAAGCACCCAGTACGATCACGTAGCTGTCTTAACATTCGTTACAGCACGAGATGGGGTGCGTATTTATCCAGAATCCATTAAAATGAAAATCGCGCTAGATGACGGGAACATCATTGGCTTTTCCGCACGTGATTACTTATCATCTAAGCGGGACCGAACGATTCCAAAACCGAAAATTTCTGTCGAGCAAGCACGAAAAAAAATTAATCCGAACGTAACCATTATGGAAGAAAGAAAAGCGATCATTATGAACAACATCAATCAAGAAGTGCTTTGCTATGAATTTTTAGGAACGCTCGGAGACGACACATATCGCATCTTCATCAATGCACAAAACGGTATAGAGGAGAAGGTCGAGAAGCTTCAAAATCCTGAACCGGTATATGGCGAAATATGAAGGGGGCTGATCATTCAGCCCCTCTTTTCCGTCGTTTCAATAATGGAATTCCGCATAATATGAATCATCGCTTCAAGCTGTTCAAACGTGCTAGCTAACGGAGGCATAAAGACGATGACGTCACCGAGCGGGCGTGTCAGCATTCCTTTTTCTCTCATTTTTAATGTCGTTTTATACCCCATCCGTTCCATCCACGGATACGGTTCATGAGTATGGCGATCGCGCACAAGTTCGATGCCGCACATCATCCCTAGTTGCCGCACGTCCCCAACATGATCGAGCTCGGTAAATGATGCGAGCTGCTCAGCGACAAATACTACTTTCTCCTCCACTTGTTCAATTAATCGCTCCCGTTCAAAAATCTCTAGATTAGCTAAAGCAGCTGCGCAACCGAGCTGGTTCCCTGTATAAGAATGTCCATGAAAAAACGTTTTAAACTCCGCATAGTCCCCATAAAACGCTTCATAAATGGCTTCCGTCGTCAACGTAGCTGCAACAGGCAAATAGCCGCCTGTCATTCCTTTTGCAACAGTTATCATATCTGGTTTGATATTTTCATGTTCGATCGCAAATCGTTTTCCCGTCCGTCCAAATCCAGTAGCAACTTCATCAACGATAAGCAAAATATTATAGCGTCGGCATAACTGTTCTACTCCTTTTAAGTATCCTGCTGGCATGACATGCATCCCACCAGCCCCTTGAATCATACCCTCGACAATCATCGCAGCAATCTCTTCATGATGTTCAATGAATAACGTTTCTAATGCGCTTAGCGCCTCATCGCGTACGACGTTCGGATCGTTGCTCGGATGGCGATAGGCGAGCGGGAACGGTGCTTTATAGCTCGTAAACATTAACGGTTCATATACGGTGTGAAAAATATCGATCGCTCCGACGCTAATGGCACCGACCGTATCCCCATGATAACCGTTTGTGAGCGTCACAAATTTTTGCTTTTTATTTTCCCCGATATTTCTCCAATATTGAAAGGCGATTTTGAGCGCAATTTCCACCGCTTCTGCCCCGCTGTCGGAATAAAACACGCGCGTAAGATGACTCGGTGTCCATTCAATTAATTTTTCCGCCAATGCGATCGCAGGAATATTCGCTGCACCTAGAAGAGTCGAATGAGCGATTCGCTCAAGCTGTCCGCGGATGGCATCATCAATTTCTTTTTTTCGATGCCCATGCACGTTTAGCCAAAGCGATGAATACCCATCATAATACGTTTTTCCGTTCACATCTGTTAAAAAAATCCCGTCGCCACTTTCAATAACGAGTGGATGTTGTTCATAATCTTTCATTTGCGTAAACGGCAACCATAAATACGTTTTACTTTTTTCAATCCACTCGTTCATTGCCACCATTCCTTTCTCCATACAACTTCACCGCAACTACCGTCCGGCATATGTGGAATGTTTCCAATGACCGGCACGCCTGTCATCGTTTCGATCATACGTATATTGTCTCGCTCAATTTCATTTGTTGGAGTAGAAAATCCGTTCATAATAATGCCAGCAATATGTAAGCCATGCGCTCTAGCATATTCAACCGTTAACACCGTATGGTTAATCGTTCCAACACTCGCTCGCGCCACGATAATGAGCGGCAAAGATAATGCTTGTGCTAAATGGGCAACAAGAAACGATTCATCGACGAGTGGAACAGCAATTCCACCCGCTCCTTCAACAAGCACGAAGTCATACGTTTGTTGAAGTTTTTTCACATGTGCTACAATGCGGTTTGGCTCAATAGTTACTCCATCCATACGCGCAGCTAAATGCGGAGAACAAGGAGTTTGCAATAAGTATGTATATCCTTCTTCATCCGTCACATCAATCACTTGTCGATACATTTCCACATCCGGTGCAATCCATTCCCCCCCTTGCCATTGCGCCCCGCTTTGAATCGGCTTATAAGCTGTTGCACGTATTTGTTTGTTTATAAGGGTGCGCAACATACAAACGGTAACAAATGTTTTCCCTACGTCCGTATCTGTTCCTGTAATAAAAAACGCTTTCATCCTCTACCCCCTTCACTTTTGTTAACTAATATTTTATTAAAGTTAACAATATAAAGCAATAAAAAAAGCGTCCGAACGTTTACTCGGACACTTTTTTCTCTCTTTCGGCGATGCATGCGGCAATGAGGTCACCGTGAAAACGACCGTTTTCAATGAAAATTTCATTTGCGTTATTTCCGGCCGCAATGACACCTGCGATGAAAATACCTTCCACATTTGTTTCCATCGTTTCTGGATTGTACATCGGTCGCCCTGTTTCCTCATCAATGTGAACGCCCATGTTTTTTAAAAAATCGTGATCTGGATGATATCCTGTCATCGCAAAAACAAAGTCATTCTTTATTTTCTTTTCCTCGCCGTTCACTGTATAAATGACTGCATCTTCTGTAATTTCTTTCACATGAGCGTTAAATTCCATCGTGATAATTCCTTGACGTACGAGCGAATCAAACTCTGGCAAAATCCATGGTTTAATGCTCGAGGAATATTGTGAACCCCGGTATAAAACGGTGACGCGTGCACCTGCTTTAACGAGTTCTAACGCGGCGTCAACGCTCGAGTTTTTCCCACCGATCACGACACAATCTGTATTGTAGTACGGATGTGCTTCTTTAAAATAATGCGTCACTTTTGGTAAATGTTCCCCAGGCACATGCATATAGTTTGGATTGTCATAATATCCTGTCGCAATAATGACATACGTTGCTTCATACGTACGTTTGCTCGTTTCAACGATGAACATTCCGCTCTCTCGTTTCATGACACGTTCGACTTTTTCAAAGGCATGAACACGAATATTTTTGCGCGTTACAACTTCCCGATAATACGCAAGAGCTTGGTTGCGCTTCGGCTTTCGGTTTTCCGTAATAAACGGCACACCGCCAATTTCTAAACGATCACTCGAACTAAAAAACGTTTGATGCGTCGGATAATGATATAATGAATTAACTATATTCCCTTTTTCAATAACGAGCGGAGAAACGTTCGCATGTTGCAACGCAATGGCAGCAGCTAACCCGCAAGGACCTCCACCGACGATAATGACTTTTTCTTTTTCCACTTGACAATCACCTCAGCAAAAAATCTCCTATCATACAATGATAGGAGATTTCGCTTGTTCATGCAAACATTAAATCCAGCCACGGAAACGGCACGCCTCTGCCATTTTGCGTACGCCGACCATGTACGCAGCTAAACGCATGTCAACACGGCGTGTTTGCGCTGTTTCGTATACGTTATTGAACGCCTTGACCATCACTTTTTCAAGCTTTTCTTCTACTTCTTCCTCCGTCCAATAATAACCTTGGTTGTTTTGCACCCATTCAAAGTAAGAAACAGTCACCCCACCAGCACTTGCAAGAACGTCCGGAACGATCAATACGCCTCGCTCTGTTAAAATTTCTGTCGCTTCTAGCGTCGTTGGGCCGTTTGCCGCTTCAACGACAATTTTTGCTTTAATGTTATGCGCATTTTCTTCTGTAATTTGATTTTCGATGGCAGCTGGAACTAAAATATCACAATCTAGTTCAAGCAACTCTTTGTTTGTAATTGTATTTTTAAACAGCTTCGTCACGGTACCAAAGCTGTCGCGACGATCTAATAAATAATCAATATCTAAACCGTTCGGATCGTATAAACCGCCATACGCATCGGAAATGCCAATCACCTTCGCCCCTGCATCGTGCATAAACTTCGCTAAATAGCTTCCGGCATTACCGAACCCTTGCACAACAACACGCGCGCCTTTCAAGTCGATGCCGCGCTTTTTCGCCGCTTCACGAATGCAAATGGTAACCCCTTTAGCTGTTGCTGTTTCACGACCGTGTGAACCGCCCAACACTAGCGGTTTTCCTGTAATGAATCCCGGTGAGTTAAATTCGTCAATGCGGCTATATTCATCCATCATCCACGCCATAATTTGTGAGTTTGTAAACACATCAGGCGCAGGGATATCTTTTGTTGGACCAACAATTTGACTAATGGCGCGAACGTAGCCTCGGCTAAGTCGCTCTAACTCACGAAACGACATCGTACGTGGATCGCACACAATTCCACCTTTTCCACCACCGTACGGCAAATCAACAATGCCACATTTTAAACTCATCCAAATAGAAAGTGCTTTCACTTCACGCTCTGTGACGTTCGGATGAAAGCGAATACCCCCTTTAGTTGGACCGACCGCATCATTATGCTGTGCACGGTAGCCAGTAAACACTTTTACTGAGCCATCGTCCATGCGCACCGGAATTTTGACCGTTAACATGCGCAACGGCTCTTTTAACAGCTCATACACCTCTTCAGGATATCCGAGCTTTTCAAGCGCTCTATGTATGACGATTTGCGTCGCTCGTAAAACATCATGTTTTTCATCATTGGTATGCTTTTCGGCTACCATTTGTAAACCTCCCATAACCTTTTGTAAAATATTGTCCGCCTTTCATGTCATAGTATACACCTTCTATGCGCATATGCAAAGAAGTTTTTATCGATTTTTTGTAATCGTTTTCAAAAAATCGATCATTCACATAAGAAAACGAAAGCGATATAATGGACGTACGACAGAAAGGGGCGAAAGAGATGAAAAAACGCATTTTATTTTCCTTTGCACATCCTGACGACGAGACGTTTACTGTTGGGGGATTGCTTGCCTCGTTAGCGAAACGAGACGATGTGGAAACGATCGTATACAGCGCGACGCTTGGTGATGCAGGGAAATGTGGAAACCCACCTGTTTGCACAAAAGAGCAGCTACCGCAAGTGCGCAAAAAGGAATTAGAGCAAGCAGCGAACATTTTAGGTGTCGATCATCTCATTACTGGTACATATCCCGATGGAAAGTTACCTGAATATGAGGAGCCACTCGTTCGGGACATTTGTCACATCATTGAACGATATAAACCAACTGTTGTCGTTACGTTCCCACCGCACGGTATCTCTGGGCATCGAGACCATCAAGCGATTCAACGGGCGACATATCGAGCGGTGACAGCGATGGATCATATTGTCGAACAATTGTATTACGTAACTGTTGTCGGCCGACCTGATCGCTTTGGCGATCCGATAGAAAACATCGACATCGTCTTCACATTCACGGAAGAGGAAGCAAAAAAAGTGCGCCAAGCTTTACTTGCGCACCGAACGCAACATTTATCCGTTGAGCGCGTATTCCCGTCTGTTCATAACGAGTCATTCCATAAGTTTCAAAATCGAGAGTATTTCATTCGTGCATGGTCAAAAGAAAACAACCTATCTTACCCGTTTTAAAAATAAAACCTTCGCTTACTTCGCGAAGGTTATTTTTGAACAAAATATTTATATAGCTCGGCAATCGCTTCATGTGCAATCAATTTTTTGCCGTACTCTTCGACACGATAAATCGTTAATGTAGACGGACTTCCATATTCCGCTAAAATCGCAACAAAGTCGTCCGTTGGAATGATAGATTCAGCGAAATGTAAATAAAAGCGCCCTTCATAACTGTAAAGCGAGCCGCCATGACAACCGAGCGAATAAAGACGCGTAGCTAATTGAATGACGTCTTCAAACGTTTGAAATTCAAAAAATATATCGTCGCTTTCATCTAGCGTGACTTGCATTTCAATATAATCATCGCTAAACTCGTCTTCCTCATCTGTCATCTCACCTTCGCTCGTTACGATCACGACCATGCCCTGTGCCGGTAAAGAGTACACTTCAACAGCGACCGACCCGTTAATTTCAAAGCCGAGCTCCTCACTTGCTTCCTCAATCATATCACGAAATAGTTCATGCACTTTAAACGTATCTTTCCATAAATCTTCCTTCGTTAAACCGCGCTCGACTAAATCGTCAAATGTGAGGAATATTTTAATCTTATTGTAGTTTAAGCGTTCAAGCCGCATAAACATCCCTCCTTACCTACACAGACTTTACTGTTAGCATATGATAAACGTGTAAAAACGTTCATCATATTACTAATGAGTTTACATCGTTTTCTCCCTTTTAGACAAGTATTTTTCATTGGATTTTAACCATTCATCCCATTGTTCTTTTGACTGTCCAAGGAGATGGTCACCATACTTCGTTTTTATTTGTTCATCAACTTCATCGAACGCCCGTCCTCCAACTCCAATACGAATATGAGGGCATGTTTGTTTCAATTCATCAACAAGTTGTAATGTCGCTGCGACATTTTGCTGCAACGTGCAAGACAAAAAGATGCAAGCAGGCTTCACTTCGTTAATAACGATCGGTAAATCGCGTTGGTCAACACTAGCCCCTAAATAAATCGTTTCGTATCCCCTTCTCCGTAAATATAATGTAAAAATAAATAATCCGAGCTCGTGCCATTCGTTCGGTCCGCATACCGAAATCGTTTTCGGTAACAATCGATTAATTGGAAGCATAGAAAACGCCATACCGAGACGTGAACGTAAAAAAGCGGTGGCGAAATGTTCGTGTGCGCTCGTAATTTTACCATGTTCCCATAAGTCCCCAATTCGCACAAGAAGCGGGGTTAATAAGTCGAGCGCAACTTTTTCAACCGTATATAAACTAAATGCCTCATTTAGCAACTCATGTGCCGTCCATTCTTGAAACGATAAAAGCGCCTGCAACAATCGTTCACGAAGGGCGGAGACGTGATCTTCCGCCTCGACGCGCACATCTGTATGGCGTTGTTCTAGAAGGGAAATCGCCTGGCTAATCGTGAACCCTTGATTCACTTTATCAACGAGCCATTTTAATATTTGCACTTGTTCCTCTGTATATAATCGGTGGCCAGCTTCATTGCGCGGTGGCGCGATAATTTGATAACGGCGTTCCCACGCACGCAACGTCCCAGGTTGCACCCCTAACATATTCGATACGGCTTTTACATTATATTTTCCTTCTTGCGTTGACATACAAAATCCTCCATATCTCGCGTCATTCTGTCAACATTATAGCGGATATGAAGGAGGTGTGTAAAATTTGTATAAGTTTTGCTTAACCTTTTTTATGTTTTAGCTCGATTACGTGTGTTTCTGCTCGCGCTCCTAACCGAAGGGGAAGCGTCGTTGTTCCGTATCCATTGCTAACTAGCAACATCGTGCCATTTACGTTTTGTAAACGTCCTTTTTCATACAAACCAAATGGACCGAAGCGAATTTGCCCGCCGTGTGTATGCCCGCTTAAAACGAGGGCAATGTGATGTTCTGGTGCTATTTTTTGAATGATACGCGGATCGTGGCTGACAACGATGCGAAAGTTTACATCTCCTGCGTCTTCTAAAGCAAGATCAAGCCGCTCCCTTTCTTGATTCATATCGTCTACACCAAGCAAAGCAACCCGATCACCTTGTTCACTTTCAAATATGACCGCTGTATTATCTAATATTTTCACACCGTTCTCAAGCAATAGCGCATCTAATTCATGGTAGTCTACTTCATAATCATTGTTTCCCCAAACAAAATAAACAGGGCCGAGCTGCTTGAACAACTCAATATTTCGTTTGACGCGTGAAAACGGGACTCCTTTTTCCGTTAAATCGCCACCAATGATGACGAGATCGACTTTTCCTTTCAATGAGTCAATGAATGTTTCGGATACGCGACGACGATGAATATCAGAGATAAAAAAGATTCGCAAGCGAGAAAAGCTTTTTGGAAACGTGGGAAACGATAACGAATGAAAAATAACACGATTGCGATGCGCTTCGATCCACATATATATTATAATGACCCCGACAAACGCTGCTACAACATATACCATCTCAAATTTCCCTTTCTTTATATGCACTCATGGCCATCATACCATATAAAAAAGAAAAGAGGAAAAAGATTGCTGTTTTTTTCACATCAATCATTGCTAATACAATAAATATGAGCAACACACCGTATGACAAAAATTGTTCTTTTCGACCCGTTGCTTCTTTTCGCCATGCTTGCCACGTATGCCAAACGGCAGTGCGAATTAACACACCGTTAGCGATAAAACCGATAAAAAAGCTGACGAGCGCAAAAAATGTTTTTAACGGATCAAAAATCATATCCGTCAAAAACACTTCAAACACGAACGGTTCCACCATCGGCGTCCAAGCAATCATAAAATATCCACATACGAACCCGATTAATAAAGAAAGCCACATTTTATACTCCCTCCCGCCATTAGCATATGAAATGAGCGAGAGTGTGTTCACTTGTTTTCATGATAAAGTTGAATATCGTACGTTTCCTTCATCCACGTAAAAAGGAGATGTCGTTTTTTCCACGCCTCTTCTTGAAGCAATTCGCTACTTTTTTGAATAAATTCGCAACGAAGAGCATGAAAATCTTGTTCTGCTTTTTCGCTTTTCTTTTTATAAAACGAAACAAGCCACCCAACCGAACTAACGAATGCGACAAACGAAAGCATGCGTTCATCATGAATGATTGCCCCAATCATTCGTTGTATCGATGTATGGTTCGGAATAAAAATAGTTTGATATGTATATAATCCGAACAAAATAAGAGAAAACAAAAACAAAATAAGTGCCCATTTCATTCTTTTTTCCATATCGATCCATTCTTTTTTATGAGCAATTATGCGCTGTAAAATAACCTTCGTCACTTCATCTAAATCTATCGGGAAAATCATAGCCACCCCTACCGATCACGTTTTATTACAATTGTATGTCCATCGGTAGGGTCGTATACCTATTTTCCACTCATATTCGGGATTTTTAACACTTGACCTTTTTGCAGCTTCGTACTCGTTAAATTGTTCCATTCTTTAATAAGGTCCATCCCTTTTTCATTTCCATAATATTTCATCGCAATACTGTATAGCGTCTCGTTTTCTTGTACGGTGTGATAAGTAAATGACGACTCCGCTTCATCCGGCGCACGCTCCTCCTCTTTCGCTTCATTTTCAAGCGGCTTTCGTGGCGGAGCTTTTTCTTTTTGTTGATCGACATCAACCGTTTCGTAGCTTTCGCCATCAATCGTAACTACTTGAATCGGTCGTTTATCAACTAGGTGATACATGCTATAAATCGCAATAGGTAACAAAATGAAAAAAAGAGCAAGTATGCGAACGAGCGGATGTTTGATTTTCCATTTTGTTTTCTTCTTTTTATTATGCACTTGGCTACGCGGTGGCAAATGAAATTCATTGCTCTCTTGTTGATTACTTATATTCTCCATTTTTTTACGTAAATTTTCTGCTTGATCTTCACGCATCGCCTTTCACCTCTTCCACACGATACCGGATGTGTAACGCTAAAATAAAATCAATGAGAAAGTGGGCAAAAATCGTCACCCATAAGTTGTTTGTCCACTCATATACGAATCCAATCCAAAAACTTAAACTAACGACAGCAATAAGAAGAAGCCACTTTCGCCAATAGCGAATATGCAATAAACCAAAAATAGCACTCGCAAAAAACAAGCCAGCATGCGTCTGAATGACACCGCGAAACAGCAGTTCTTCACAAAACGCAATGACCGCGGTCATCATAAAAATATGTGGGACTGAGCGAGAACGGAATAATTTTTCATTAATTCCTCCATCATCATACCAATGTTCAGGAGCATAGCGAATAAGTAAAAAATCGACAAAAAGAACGAGTGCGGCGCATCCACCACCATATAATAATATTTCCCGAACATCCCATTGCCATATCGCCATGAATGTATCTCGTGTAAATAAATATGAACCTAATGCTAATGCAATGAGAAAAATAAGCGCTTGTGTGATATATAAATGATATACAATTTCCCGCTCGCTTATTTGACTAGCCATATCCATTTGTTTTTTAATCATTCCGTCTCCACCTTTATCGCAAACATTGAACGAAGCTCTTCGCGCCATGGACGCAACTGGATAGGTTGAATATGTGTTGTGGGAGCATTTACGTATATATGGGCGCCGCATCGGTCACAACAACGTTCATTCGGAAGTGGTTGTTGTTCAAAATAGGAAAGCATCGCACGTCGACGACATGTTTGTTCGTTCACCCATTGTTGCATAAATATCCATTTGTTCATTTTCTCTTTTTTTCTTTGTTCGATATGAACATACAGTTGCTTTGCTAATATGTTCACATCTTCTTGAGTATCCATTTGTTCTAGCCAATATAAAAGGAGACGTTGTTGTACGTCTGTTAATCCCGTCTCTTTTTGTTCACTTCGTAAAGCGTGCAGCGCATATACAATTTGCTCTATCGTTGGGAATTCTATATCGATCATCGCTTGTCCGAGCTGTTCATCACCTGGGGCATATAATAATACGGCTATGCTTTCGTTTCCATCTCGCCCAGCGCGTCCGATTTCTTGCCAATATGCTTCCGGCTGTGTCGGTAAATGAAAATGTATAACGAAGCGAACGTTAGATTTATTAATGCCCATACCGAAAGCATTTGTGCAACAAATAACATCTAGCTGATCGTAAACGAACTGCTGTTGGATGAGAAGGCGCTGTTCACCATCCATCCCACCGTGATAATAACTTACACGGTACTCTCCGTGTAACGTTTGCGCTAACGCTTCTGCCCAGTGACGACTCGATACGTACACAATGCCCGGCTTAGGCAACGAGGCGACGAGCTCTTTCAACGCCTCGATTTTCTCTTCAACAGTATGAACGTATTGGACGTATAAACAAATATTTGGACGATCGAGCGGATATATATGATGTTTTACATGCTTAAGGTTTAACGTCTTCACAATATCTTCAACGACTTGACGGGTAGCTGTTGCTGTTAATGCTAAGCAAGGAGGATCGCCGAACATCTCCCGAAGAAGACCGAGCTTTAAAAAATCAGGGCGAAAATCGTGCCCCCATTGCGAAATACAATGCGCCTCATCTACAACAAACAACGAAAGACGTATACGCGCTAACGCTTCAATAAGCATAGGAGACTGTAAAATTTCTGGGGAAGCGTAAATAAAACGGTACGATGCTAATTCGCGCAATACGTCTTGTTTTTCGCGATAAGAAAGAAACCGATTGAGCGCCACCACCCGTTTTTCACCACGGTTTCGCAACTGCTGCACTTGGTCTTCCATAAGTGACACAAGCGGAGAAATAATTAACACGCTACCTTCTAATATGTAGCCAGGGAGCTGATAACAAAGCGATTTCCCTCCCCCAGTCGGAAGCATAGCAACACAATCCCATCCGTTAAGCACATCTTCAATAATTTCTTTCTGTCCTGTGCGAAATGAATCGTAACCGAATCGCTCCTTTAATACGTCAAACATCTTCCTTCTCCCATCTTGCTAATGCGAGGCGAATTTCAAAATAAGACACATCAGGAAGCGCCTCTTTTATCGCCCGCAATTTGTTTGTTTGTAATTGATATGCTTGCTGAATAATGCGTTTACGTTTATTTTCTTCCAAAAAAGGCGTTGTAACGAAAGATGGAACATATGTCGCGATTTCTACAATGTGATCTTCGATTGTTCCTTTTTTCAATCGGCGTAGCTGCGCAATTTGTTCCAGACCATACCCTTTTTTTAATAAGTCCCATGTTTTTTTAGCTGACGTTGTCAATGGTATTTGTTTTTGTTCACGCAAGGAATATAAAAGCGGAAACGTTTCCTTTTCTTTTTCTATCGTCCCAAGTATAAAATGCAAAACGTTTTGAAACGATAGCCATACGGCTACATCTTCTTCTTTTATAGCGTAGGCAATTTGTTCGTTCGTCCATCCGATGCGATCACGGGTCGTCAAACGCCAAACAAAAATGTTTGCTTCTTTCTCTTCTACACGGCTGAGTAGCCCATACATTTCTTCATATAACGACCGAACGAGCGCCTGCATATGTTTATGTTGAAATAGCCAGCGCTTCACAAATGATTGAATGCGCTCATCGCGATGTACAGGCTCAAACGGCGTGCGATAAATAACGTTTGTGACCGTTTGAATAAGCAAAGAAAATCGCTTCCAAAATAATGAAGACTCGTTCATATATTTCCATCCGTCCACGTGAGGAGGAAAGACAAAATAACGAAGCTCCTCTTTTCCGCTTGAGGTTATACGATATATATGCTCGTCCACTTCGTAAATCCATCCGTTCGCTTCTAATTGACGCGCAATATGAAGCAAACGAGAACGATCAATCGGCACTGTTCCAAACAGCCGGCTAACGTTGTACCACTTACTATCTTGTAACGTTTGCGCTGTTTTTTTTCCATTGAGCAAATGATCAATCGCGGCAATAGACCGTTCGCCGCGAAAACGATCGATACAAAATAAAACGATATGTTGCAACATGAAACATTCACTCCATTTTCTCTTTCATTTTACCAGATTAAGCGAGAAGGTGTGAGGGGAAACTATGTACTGATAAGCATTTTCAATGGAGTTTTTTATTGAAAAGTTACCGGAACACATTTATTATAAAAGTGTGAGGAATACGTTTCCAACGTTTCATATGAAGCGATTGGTTCCATATAATTAAGGAGGGTCATTGTATGCCAAAGTACACAATTGTTGACAAAGAAACATGTATCGCCTGTGGTGCTTGTGGGGCAGCTGCACCAGACATTTATGACTACGATGATGAAGGTATTGCGTACGTCACATTAGACGACAACCAAGGAATCGTTGAAGTGCCGGACGTCCTCATTGATGATATGATGGACGCGTTTGAAGGCTGTCCAACAGACTCAATCAAAGTTGCGGACGAGCCATTTGACGGCGATCCAAATAAGTTCGAATAAAAACAACGAGGGGCAAACTTCATGTGAAGCTTGCCCTTTTCTTTTCCTCTATCGTTGTCACAACTTGTCCAATCGACTATAATAAAAAAGTATACATAATTGAAGAAGGAGGAATTTGGCATGGCGTTTGAAAACAAAGTTGTTGAAGCGTTTATTGAAATTCCAACAGGAAGCCAAAACAAATACGAATATGACAAAGAGCGCGGTGTATTTAAGCTTGATCGCGTGTTATATTCGCCAATGTTTTATCCTGCGGAATATGGTTATTTAGAAAATACGCTTGCGTTAGATGGCGATCCGCTTGATATTTTAGTTATCGTAACAAATCCAACATTCCCTGGTTGCGTCATCGAAACGCGTGTGCTCGGTTACTTGAATATGGTTGACGGCGGCGAAGAAGATGCGAAATTAATCGGCGTTCCTGTTGATGATCCTCGCTTCGCTGATGTGCGCAGCCTTGAAGATCTTCCACAGCATAAACTAAAAGAAATTGCTCATTTCTTCGAACGCTACAAAGACTTAGAAGGAAAGAAAACAGAAATCGGCACGTGGGAAGGTGCGGAAGCGGCTGCGAAGCTTATTGACGAATGCATTGCACGTTACAACGAGCAAAATAAATAATTTTCATTTTCTAAGCTGGCCATATGCCAGCTTTTTGTCTTTTTTCCGAACGTTTATATATAAAAACGCTTTCATTTGTATGACCTTTCCGAAAGTTATTGACACTTGTATATCGTTATGTTAAATTATCAGAAATTTAAAAACTTGTTATTTGAAAGGAGCGAATATTTGTGGTGCGCATTTTAGTATCAGATGCAATGAGCGAAGAAGGTCTCGCGCCTCTCCTTGCTGATCCAACTATTGAAGTAGTGCAAAAAAAGGTAAACGAAGTAGAAGAAGAACTTCACCAATTTGATGCCTTGCTCGTTCGTAGCGCAACGAAAGTAACAGAACAGTTACTTCAAAAAATGCCGAATTTAAAAATTGTTGGGCGTGCTGGAGTCGGAGTTGACAACATTGATGTCGATGCAGCGACACGATACGGCGTCGTCGTTATTAACGCTCCAAACGGCAATACAATTTCTACAGCGGAACATACATTTGCGATGATGGCTTCGTTAGTGCGTCGCATTCCACAAGCGCACATCTCCGTGAAATCACGCGAATGGAATCGTTCCGCTTTCGTCGGTGTCGAGTTGTTCGGAAAACATTTAGGCATTATCGGCTTTGGGCGCATCGGTTCAGAAGTGGCGAAACGGGCTCGTGCGTTTGGTATGCACGTTCACGTCTACGATCCATTTTTAACGAAGGCACGAGCAGAAAAAATTGGCGTGGATGTGTGTACGCTCGATGAGCTGCTTGCACAGGCGGACATCATTACTGTACATACGCCGCTGACAAAAGAAACGAAAGGACTTCTCGGCCCAAAAAATTTAGCAAAAACAAAAAAAGGAGTGTACTTAATTAACTGCGCCCGCGGGGGAATCATTGATGAACAGGCGCTCATCCCATTTTTAGAAAATAAACATGTGGCCGGGGTTGCCCTCGATGTATTTGAACAAGAACCACCGGGGGATCATCCGCTTCTTTCGTTCGATAACGTCATTGTCACTCCGCACCTTGGAGCGTCTACTGTGGAGGCGCAAGTAAACGTAGCAACACAAGTGGCTGAAGAAGTATTAAAATTTTTACAAGGTAAACCCGTTACGTCATCTATTAACTTACCGACGCTTTCAAAAGATGTGTATGAAAAAATTCAAGCGTTTTACACACTTGCCCGAAAAATGGGCATACTTGCGTCGCAATATATGAGTGAACCTGTTCAAGAAATTGCTATTACGTATTCCGGCTCCGTTGCTGATTTAGAAACGACATTTATTACGCGCAGCTTACTTGCCGGATTTTTAAAACCGCGCGTAGCTTCAACGGTCAATGAAGTGAACGCCGCGATGATTGCAAAAGAACGAGGCATTGCTTTTAGCGAAAAATTTTCAGCAAACGGAAACGACTATAACAATAGTATTGCATTGACAGTATATGGTGAGAACAAAACGTTTACGATGAAAGGAACGCATATCGCCCATTATGGAGATCGTATCGTCCATTTTAACGGTTTTGCGATCGACTTTGCCCCAGAAGGACATTTATTGTACATTCAACATCACGACAAGCCAGGAATGATCGGAAAAGTCGGAAATATTTTAGGCGACCACCAAGTAAACATCGCTACGATGCAAGTTGGTCGTCAAGAAGCAGGGGGGAAAGCGATTATGATGCTTTCGCTCGATAAACCGCTTGATGATGCACTCGTTGACACGCTTGAGAGCATTGAAGATATTGATGTTGTAAAAAGATTGGAAGTATAAAAGGTTCAGCTATCAGGCTGAACCTTTTTTATCCAAGCGGAACGGCCTTCCGTTCCCCTTTCGAAAATGTCATAATTTCGGTATAACCGACCTTTTTAGCAAGGGCAACCGCTTTGTCATAATCAGCGCCGACATCTTGCGGAACGTGCGCATCAGAAGATAGGACAATCGGAATACCTTTGTCGTAACACATTTGCAACAGGCGCGGATCAGGATACAGTTCCCCGACAGGTTTCCGCAATCCTGCCGTACTAATTTCCACGCACGTTTTACAGTTTGCTAGAGCTGTTGTTGCACGATCGTATTGTTCAAGCAAAAACTCCTCATCTTCCGGTACATATTTAAAAATTTTCACTAAATCTAAATGACCTATAATGTCAAATAAATTAGATTCGGCTAGCGTAACAACTTGATCAAAATATTTTCGATATGTATCGTATACGTCACGACGATCCCATTCTTTTCGAAACTCGGCTAAATCAATACCGAAGTCATCAACCCAATGGATTGAACCAATGACATAATCAAAATCGTAAGCGCGAATAAATTGCGCCATTTCGTCATGCTTCCCCGGCGTGTAGTCCATTTCAATCGACATTTTTACATCTATTCCCGCATCCCACGCTTCGTGAAACAGCCGAACATAATCAGCCATATCATAATAGCGGCGCTCCTCAATCCACGGGTTAGATAAAATGTTTTTCGTCTGATAAAAGTGATACGCATGCTCGGAGATGCCGAAATGCTCAATGCCTTTTCGCGCTGCTTCGTCCGTAAATTGCTTTAAATAATCGAGCGTCAACGTCCCACGCTCTAAATGATTATGGTAATCTGTTAACATCATTCTCTCCCCCTCTCGTATTGTTCTACATTATATAGCACATTGCTCTCTTTTTCTAGTTGTTTAAACCAACGAGAAACAATAAATGAATACAAGCTGCCATACCAACAACAACAAGCACACGCTTCAACATATCTTCCATCGTACATTCCCTCCCGTTCACGATAACCATATATGTTGTATGCGAAAATATGAACGGTTAGAACAACGGGAAACGATAGTTTACAATTTATTTACAATTGGATAAAAAAGCGTTTGAGCGATTGACCGCAACAACGACTCTTGTTTTCGATCATAACTGATTAATACACATGTCGCTGGACCAGCAGACGCATGGAGCGGTAAAGAACAATGAATAGGACGATCGCCGCAAACGAGTTTCCATTCATAGTAGATCCCCTTTGAACCGATTGGGACGATTTCATACACACCATCTAATTGTAAAAGTTCGCGAAAAAGCGAAAGCGGCAACACACGATTTTTTCTTTTCATAACGTCTTCGCCAACGAGTGGCTCACCGACGACCGCCCAACAAGCATCATATGGCGTTACACCTATTTTTTTACGATCTATTGTTACCGTTCCAGCAACGACAAAGCCAACAGCCGATTGCATAAGCGGCATATTCGATTCACTACTTCCTACGATCGGTAGAGACAATTGCAGCTCCCTCATCGCTTGTTCAATTCCTGAAATGAGCGCGCCCCATACATCGTCAGACACAAAATTTTGCATGATGAACGCTTTCGGGATCGCACCGATACTCATGAGTTCCATGAGCGCTACGCGAGCCCCATAATAACCGACAACATCGTACGGTACTTGAACAACATCATGTTGCTTTAAGCCGATTCCCCCGGAACAATCCGCCGCAAAAACAAGCTCCGTCTTTTCGTCAAGCGGCACACATAATACGTCACGCATGCCGCTCCCCCCATACACGTTGCAACGCTTTTGAAACAACGACAGCAATCGCTAAATTGACTGCAGTAGCGAATGCGAGCGACGGAAAAATAGACAATACAAACGCCGGGCTAATGATCCATACGAAAGGTAAAGGGGCGATACATGCGTTCCCTACAAAAAAGCATATATAGCTGCGAACGAGCCAACCCTTCTTAATGAGCAAACCGACGATATATAGAAGGGCGGCCATTTCGCACGCGATAAGCAAATGAAAAGGTCCGAGTGGAAATCCACCAAATAGCGCAGATACAATATGACCAATACACGCTACGAGCGCGGCTGCCGTTGGGCCAAGTAAAAATGCAGCAACAACGGCAGGCGCACTATCTAACGCGATGCTTCCGATCGTAAACGGGATTTTAATGAGCGAACCGATAACAGATAAACTAACAAACATAACAAGAAAAGTAAGTCGACGCATCATCATTCCCCTTTCTTCTCCCCTTTGTCACGAAACACAATGGCGCTTCGTTCATATTCTACGTCCTTTACATGTAAACGGGCGTTCACGACGCGTGCAACAGCGAATAAATAGTCCGATAGACGATTCATATATTGCAAAACGACGTCGTTCGTTTTTTCTTGCTTCATAAGCGCGACAACGCAACGTTCCGCCCGTCTCGTCACCGTACGCGCCATATGCAGCGCCGCAGCTTGCGGGGACCCCCCTGGTAAAATAAATCGTTCAAGCGGCGGTGCTTGCTGAATATATACATCGATACGTTCCTCTAAAAACGCGACCATATCGGGCTTTACTTTGTATGGCATTTTCTCGCCAACGATGGCTAAATCGCCGCCACAATCAAACAATTCATGTTGAATGCGCTGTAATTCTTGATAAATATCGCGAAACTGTTCATCTTGTAATAATGTCATCGCCCAACCGATGACCGAATTTGCTTCGTCAATCGTTCCATACGCCTCGACACGCACATGATTTTTATCGACTCTCCCACCAACTAAACTTGTTTGCCCTTGATCTCCTGTTTTTGTGTACAATTTCATATGAACCACCCCTATTTTATTTGTTCATTTATCCCACACCATACGTAATCAACACGGCTGCATATGCGCGCCAATTGTTGATACGACCAACCGACCGCATCTCGCCACGCTCGTTCATGTGCCTCAATCGGGACGATCCCTTGTCCGATATCGCATCCGATCCAAACGACCGTCCGCTCCCCTTCTTTTTCCCATTGCTCCCATGCGTGCACATACGACATCATCGCTTTTTTTTGCTCATCTGTGTAAGGAAGAAACCTTTCGCGAATCCATTGTTCTATTCCTTCTAGCACAACAACAGACGCCGTTTTTTCATCATGGGGAGGCGGAAGTGGTCGTTCATATGCGCAATGCCAAATATGCGGGGTATGCGTGAGTGAATAATATGCGTTTACCCATTTTCGCTTTCCTTGAAACGCACCGCCGCTAACGAAATGCATCGTTTTCTCTCCTTCCATCGCTCGTTCGTATTGTAAAGTGTTACTCCTTCATCAAACGGAACGTGCCATTCCCAAAACGGACGTGTTTTAGGAGCGTACTGCGACAATAAGTAACGTATGACTCCCCCATGCGTCACAACGACAATATGAGAAGCCGAGCGGCTAATGAGATCATCGATCGCTCGTTCGATACGCCCTTGAAAATGGCGAAACGATTCGCCATTTGGTGGTGAATGGTGAATGGGATCATCTATCCATCGCCAATATGACTCGACCGTCTGTAACTCGGCGTACGTTTTTCCTTCAAAATCGCCAAAATTCAATTCGCGCCAACGATACGAACATTCGATTAAAGCATGAGGAAAAAGAAGATGAGCTGTTTGTCGACAACGAAGCAAGTCGCTTGTAATCACGACATCGGCGTGTAGCGAGTGCGACACATTCGGCTTTTTCACAATCGGTACATTCGTCCATCCGATATATCGTTTCTCCTCATTTTCCTTCGTTACAAAATGGCGAATGCATGTAATAGCCACATGACGAACCATAAAAACGTTTCGCTCCCTTCAATAAACGCTCCTAACACATCGCCAGTTACTCCACCAAACTGTTTTACGACAAACGCTTTCGCTATCACATAAAACAACATAAGCGCCAAAAACAAAACGAGCGTCTCACGCGAAAATAAGCAAACACCCCCATACATAGCAACAAACGGCACAAAGCGACGGTCAACATGTTGACGAAAAGATGATGCCATTCCGGTTTGTTTCGCGAGCGGCGCAGTCAATAAAAGCAACGTCATCCCGAGACGCGAAAGGAGCGGAAGGCAAAAAAGAGAAAATAGCGAGAAATGTGCGATCGTTTCAAACATAAAAATGAAACGAAAGCCGAGCAAAAAGAAAAGCGAGAGCACCGCAAACGCTCCGACGCGCGAATCGCTCATAATTTCGAGACGTCGTTGTTGATCGCGATACGAAAAATATGCATCGCTACAATCCATCCAGCCGTCCGCATGCAATCCACCTGACAAAAAGATAGATGAAAATAATAGTAAAAATGATAAAACGAGCAAAGAAATGTGACCGAATAATAACGCATGTTGGGCAACGAGAAGTGCCCCAATCATTGCACCGACGAGCGGAAACGACAACACAGCTATGCGACCTGTTCGTTCATTCCAGTCCACTTGCATTCGTAGCGGGAGAACAGTTAAAAACTGTACCGCTAATATGATTCCGCGCCACATGGCCATCTTCCTTTCTTTACGATCGGCAAACCGTATTTCATCAATATAGCCACATCGCTCCATGCCGCAATGTGTTGATGAAGCAAACCGAGTCCGTGCATATATGCATACGTCCCTCGCTCATGCGGCACACCATCGCAAAATAGTTCGTTGCTCACAACAATGAGCGCTTTCACTTTTTCGCCTAATTGTTTTATTTGCTGGGCGATGCGCGGCACTTTTACATGTACGTTCCATTCGTCATCGCGAAATAACTCATTTGCCCATAAATTCGTTAAACAATCAAGCAAAACGACATGACGCTCAGAAAAAATAGGAAGGAGCACATCAAGATCATACGGTTGTTCCCACGTTTGCCATCGATCGTATTGCCGCTCGTGTTGATGATGGGCAATGCGCGCTTCCATTTCCTTATCGGTACGCATCGCTGTCGCGATATAATGAAGTGAGCATGTTTCTTGTGCGATCGTTTTGGCACATTGTTCCGCAAAGGAAGATTTACCGCTACGCACCCCACCGCTAATAAATACGATCACGTATTCCACCTTCTTAAATAAGAAAGTAAGCGGTCATTTTCTTCTTTCGTTCGAACGGCGAGACGAATATATTTCCCGGCAAGCCCGCGAAAGTTCAACGTATGACGCGCAACAATGCCATGTTGCAAAAGAAATGGAAAAAGCGTCATCGTCTCATCTTGCAATATGTAAAAGTTTACAACAGACGGAGAATGAATGTATCCAAGTTTAGCAAATTGCGTAAATAGCCGATCTCTTTCCGATGCGATATGCACTTTTGTTCGGCGCACAAACTCATCATCTCGCAACAGTCGTTCGCCTAGTTGTTGCGCGACCGTATTGACGCTCCACGGTGGCTGCTTTTCCATCATCTTTTTTATGACATATTCATGTGCGAGCACATAACCGAGCCGTACACCTGGCAATCGATACATTTTCGTTAACGAGCGCAATACAATTAAGTGGTCAAACATAGGCAAATCATACGAAACGGAATAGCCATCAAGCCAAAAATCGTAAAAAGCTTCATCGACAATGACAAATACTTTTTCATCGTGTGCGGCTTTCAACAAAGCATACATCGTTTCTTTTGGCCAGACCGTCCCCGTCGGGTTGTTCGGATGGCAAAGAAATAGTGCGTGTAAAGACGATAAGCACTCAATGATTTGATCAATTGGCGGTTGTCCATGTTCATCTAACAAAAACGAATGGATCGTACAACCGTACGTCTCGCATGCGCGCTCATATTCTGAAAACGTCGGCTCGATGATACCGATATGTTTTTTAGCAAACTGTTGAGCAAGCAAATAAATGCATTCTGCAGCACCATTGCCGACAAATACGTTGGAGCGCGTTACATGTTCTCGTTCGGCAATGATTGCTCGAAGCGTTTCGCTTCGCTCTTCAGGGTATACGCTCATCCAGCGAACCCATTGTTGTTCGGTTGGCATATATTCGTCTGGAAGCGGGAACGGATTCACATTTACGCTAAAATCGATATACGAACTCGGCATATCCATGTGCATCGCTTCGTATAAACGACGCGGATTAGCCCCATGTGCAGGCAACTGCAAGCAAACTCCCCCCGATCGTAAAAGCTATTGTTGTACGTCTCATTATCGCCACCGCTTGCTTAATATGCTCACATTTCAACGGAACGGATGCATCGCCAATCGTTGGACGAACGGATATGACCCCGTTGTATGTATTCACCCCTCCGAGTTGAACACCTAATAGGGCAGCCATCGCTGCCTCGCACCATCCGCTATTTGGGCTTGGATGGTTGCGAGCATCGCGAAATAATAGTTTCCACATGCGTATGTTTGCGCGATGAATAAGCAACATCACACACGCTGTCAGTCGCGCAGGAACGTAATTGAACGCGTCGTCTAAACGGGCTGAAGCCCAGCCAAATTGGGCATACCGTTCATTTTTATATCCGAGCATCGAATCGCACGTATTTACCGCCCGATACAACATTGCGAAAGCTCCACCGCCAATGAACGCGTAAAACAATGGTGCTGTCACTCCGTCACTCGTATTTTCTGCAACTGTCTCAACACATGCTCGCACAATTTCTTCTTCTTGTAGCGCCTCGGTGTCGCGTCCAACGATCATTCCTACTTTTTTTCTTGCTTCGTTTATGTCGCCCCTTTCTAATGGACGGAGCACATCATATGCCGCTTTTGCTAAGCTTGTCGGGGCAATAGAAGTAAAAATGATAAGCGCTTCCATGAAAACACCAAATATTGTCGACAGTCGATACGAAATAACGATAACTGCATAGCTAACGATAAACGTCAACGCGCAAACGATAAATGATGCCCCTACTCCCTTCCATTTGCGACATCTTCCTTTATTCCAATGGCGATCAATATAAGCAATCCACCATCCAATCCAACATACCGGATGAAAACGATGAGGGTCAGCAAATCGCCGATCAAGCAAAAGGGCCATGATCACAGCCCATACGTGCGTCATCGGCTTTCCCCCTTTCGCTTTCGATAGCGGTCAATAGCTGTTTGCGTTGCTTCATATACTGCACGTGCAAGCTGTTTACCGATCGGTGTAATCGTTCCAGCGTATGCATAACATGTTCCTTGTTGAGAAGCGGCGATGGCAATAGAATCGGTTGATGTTCCTGTCGCGATCGTATTCGTTTGCGGATCGACGACTTGTTTATCATACAACGCTTTTGCTTTTGCTTCTGTTGCAGTCATTAGCGCTTGCACGAACGCAGCTTCTGATAAATGACCATCGATAAAAACGAACGTATTAATCGTCCCTGGAGAAGCGACTACATCTGTACGCCGCCAAGCATTTGCACTATCTACCGCATTTCCAACTCCAGCGGTCACCGCAACAAACAACCGAATATCTTCATCAACAAATGAAAACGCCACATCTTTCACATCGACAGCGGTCATCATTCCGACCGTCCATTGCTCATCAAAACCGTGTTGCCTCAAAAATTGAATCATCTCCTGCTCGGCATCGTCACAACGATAATCAAGCGGAACATGCCGATTGACGAACGTCGTCGCCCAACGTATACCGCCGCCAACAAGGGCAGATGAAAGCACTTTAAACGGCTTAGCTGTCTCTACGACGAGCATCGTTTCGTGTTCTTTGACGTGCCATAATCCCTCGTCTATATGCGGCATAGAAAATGGAACGAATGTGACGAGCGGCTTCGGTAAAACCGGGTGTTCGTGACGTTTCATTTTTGTTTCAAATACGCACTCAATCATTGATTCGCTCAACAATTCCCGCGGCGTTCCGCATGCAACAGCTTTTCCATCTTTCAATAAAAGAAGTCGGTCGCAATAAAGCGAGGCAATATTTATATCATGAAAAATAGCTACAACGGTAAGCCCTGATTGTTTTAATAAATTGAGCAACTTAAACTGCTGCGCCACATCCATATGGTTCGTCGGTTCATCTAAAAGCAATACGCGTGGTTGTTGCGCTAACGACCGTGCGAGTGCAGCGCGTTGCCGTTCCCCTCCGCTTAATTGTTCTAACCGTACATGTTGTTTATGCGTCAATGTAACGGAATGAATCGCTTCAGTAACAGTTTGTTCATCCTCGTTTGTCCAGCGCGGCAAAAGCGATGACTGATAAGGATAACGACCGAGTTCAGCCATTTCTTTTACTGTATAACCAAACGAAATATCTGTATGTTGAGGTAACGTCGCAACGAGCTTTGCATATTGTCTCGGTTTATACGTCTGAATCGGTTGACCGTAAACAAACATATCCCCTTGTTGCAAAGGAAGTTCACGGCTCATCAGTTTCATTAGCGTCGTTTTCCCGCTTCCGTTCGGTCCTAACATACCGAAAAACTCCCCTTCATAAACGGTAAACGAAACATCTTCCAACACTTTTTTTTCCCCATATTGATACGAAACGTGCTTTACATCTATCATATCGATCACGTCTTCCGTCTTAAACTTTTAAATAACAATATTGCAAACAATGGTGCGCCAATAAATGATGTGATGACTCCAATCGGCAACTCCCGCGGGGCAACGATCGTTCGCGCAACTAAATCTGCTAATACGAGAAACGTTCCCCCATACAAAAAAGAAAGCGGCAATAATCTTTTATGATTAGCTCCACAAATGAGACGCGTCATATGAGGGATGACAAGACCAACAAACCCGATCGTTCCTGATACTGCCACAGCTGCTCCTGTAAGTAGCGATGCGCTCAACAAAATAAATAGTTTGCGCTGTAACACATGCACGCCAATGCTTGCAGCTGCTTGTTCCCCAAACGAAAATGCGTTTAGCTCGCGAGTGTGAACAAATAGACCGATAGAACCGATCACGAAAAACGGAAAAAACAAGGAAACGTACGACCAACCGCGCATCGCTACGCTCCCCATAAGCCAGCCGATGACTTGACGTAGCTCTTCTCCACTTAGGGCAACCATGAGCGAAATGAGCGAACCGAAAAAAGCGTTCATCATAATACCAATTAAAACAATCGTCTCCATTGCCATATTTGGCTCGGCAAGACGAGCGAACAACAAAACGAACAACAATGTGATGAGTGCAAAAATAACGCTAACAATCGGCAACGTAAAACGCCCAAGAAACGGCAGATAAAGGTGAAAGAAAAAAACGATGACCGCTCCGACAGCTGCCCCAGATGAGACACCGATCGTGTACGGGTCAGCCAAAACGTTTTTCAATAGTCCTTGAAAAGCAACGCCCGCTATAGCTAAAGCTGCTCCGATGAGAAAAGCGAGCACAACCCTCGGTAGACGAATCGAAACAATGATTTGCGAATCGGTGGCAGGCACTGTCGGTGTATGAATCAATGTCCCCCATATAGAAGAAAAGGGAATCGATTGTGATCCAATCGATATCCCTAACAATATGGCAGCTATCGCAATGATTGATGCAACGATGTAATTATTGAAAAATGTCTGGATAAACGGCTTTGGCAATTTCTTCGACCCCTTCAGCTAAACGTGGTCCTGGACGAGAAACTAAATCCGAATTGACGTCATATACGCGTTTATTTTTAATGGCAGGGACGTCTTTCCATGCTGGGCGAGCGAGCACTTGCTCAACTGCGTTCGGCGTGTAATAACCGTACGTCGTAATAATGACATCCGGGTTTAACGCCACTGCATCTTCTTCTGTAAACATCGGCCATCCTTCTTGATCACCTGCCGCATTTTTCGCATGAATGATCGCTAACATTTCATCCATAAATGTTCCTTTTCCAGCTGTATAAATTTCTGGTGCAGGCGAGACTTCGATCCAAACGGTTGCTTCTTCTTTCACCTCTTTTGCTTTTTCAGCAATGGCATCGATTTTTTGCTTCATTTGTTTCACAACGTCCGATGCTTCTTTCGTTTTCCCTGTCGCTTTACCGATTAGTTCAATGGAAGCATACACGTCATTCAACGATGTAGCATTTGGCACAACAATGACTGTAATGCCCGCATCTTTCAATTGTTTTAATCCTTCTTCAGAGTTATGTGCACTTGACGCGTGTGCAAGCACAACGTCCGGCTGAAGTGCGATAATTTTTTCAACATTAAACTCCATGTCGCCGATTTTTTCTTTATTTTTCACATCTTCCGGATAGTTATCAAAATCGCTTACACCAACGATTTTGTCACCAAGTCCTAACGCATACGCAATTTCTGTATTGCTCGGGATAAGCGAAACGATCTTCGCTGGCTCCTTTTCAATCGTCACGTCACCAAACGCATCTTTTACTGTGACAGGAAATGCGACCTCCGCTACTTTCTCCTCTTGCTTTGTCTCTTTTGCCGGCTCTGCGTTATTCGCGCACGCCGCTAATCCGAGCGTCAGCACGAGCACCAAAAGCCATACATACTGTTTCCACTTTTTCATCGTTTTTCCCCCTCTTTATGTATATAAAAATAAAAAGCTCACCCCGAATGGAATGAGCTGGAAACAACAAAAGACAACCGTCACCTTTGTCGTTTCGACGTCTCACTCCCCGAAGACGCGAATGACGATGCAAAAAGGCAGGTCTACTGACTTATGCGTCATCCTACTTTGAAGCCTTCCCATACGAATTGTACAGTGGCGTCCTTCATTTCGTCAGCATTTACAGTTGCGGGGACAGTTCTGGACTTGCACCAGATTCCCTATTAAGTCTACTAGGTTTCCCATTCGACACCTTTTTGCAACGAACGTATACAATTGTCGAACAATTTTTACGTTTCTATCATAGCCGAAAACATCGCTTATGACAACAAAAATTTTCTATTTCAATGGAAGTGTAAATGTAAACATCGTTCCTTCGCCGAGCTTACTATGAACGGCGATCGTTCCTTTATGCGCCTCAACGATGTTTTTCGCAATCGCAAGACCTAATCCTGTGCCAGAGCGACCGCGTGTACGTGCTTTATCCGCTTTGTAAAAGCGCTCAAACACGAACGGCAAATCTTCTTCAGCAATGCCAGAGCCTGAGTCTCGAACAGAAATGCGCACCGCCTCTTCGTCCCCATCGACTATGACACGAACTTCCCCACCGTCATCTGTGTGACGAAGAGCATTATCAATTAAATTCGTCAGCACTTGTTCGATACGGTCAGGGTCAAGCAACACGACAAATTCTTCATTTATGTCCACGAGCAAGCGAACTCCTTTTTCTTTCGCTAACGCTTGAAACTTATGAATGATGCGCTCGGTGTATGAACGAAGCGGCACGCGCTCTTTATGAAGCGTTAAATGTCCTGCTTCCATACGCGCTAAATCAAGCAAGTCGTTAACGAGGCGACCCATGCGCAACGATTCATCATAAATGACTTTTGCCAATTCTTTCTTTTCTTCATCTGTCGCCGCGATGTCGTCGACAATGGCTTCACTATACCCTTGCAACATGGCGATTGGCGTTCGCAACTCATGCGAGACGTTGGCGATAAAATCTTTGCGCAACTTATCGAGCCGGCGTTCTTCTGTCATATCTCGAAGCACTGCAACCGCCCCGCGAATCACTTTGCCATTGTACAACGGCGTCATAACAATGACCCAATTGCGACCTTGTAAAGCAATTTCTGCTGCTTGTTCTTTCTCCTCCATGATGGCCTTTGTAAACAGTTCATTCACTTGGGGAGGAAGCGGCAGCAAGTCTTCACGATTCCCTTGTTCATAATACCAAGCTTGCAAAAAGCGGTCGGCAGGCGGATTCGTAACAAGCACTTCGCCATTTCGATTAAGTGTAATCACCCCGTCTGCCATGCTACTTAAAATGCTCGCTAGTTGCTCTTTTTCTTGATTTAACGCATTAATATGAAATTGTAATTGCCGACCCATCTGGTTAAACGCCATAGCCAGTTCCCCAATTTCATCATGGGTGACGATCGGCACTTTGGAATCGAATTTTCCGCGCGCCATTTCAAACGCGACTTGTCTCATTTTTCTAAGCGGTGCCGTAATTCTTGTCGATAAGAAAAAGGCAAATACCGTCGTTAACACAATAGCAATAAATGCAGCAAGAAAAATAAACTTCGTCGTTTGTTTTGTCGTTTCTTCTACAGCTTTTAGCGATTGATATACGAACACAGCACCGTTTCCATCAGATGTGCGAAGCGGCACACCAACAATAAACAACTCGTTATAAACCCGATTTCGCATCGTTTCGTTTGGCATCATCGCCCGTTTCACTACTTTCTTTCCATCAAATACGCGCGACAACTGCTTATCTTGTTGAACAAACGAAAGCGGCAAATCAACGAGCTGTTCATTTGGTGAGTACCAATAATGACGATCGTCAATAATAATCATTAGTTTGGATACATCATCAACCATCGTCCATGCAATTGAGCGAGCAAACTGCTCATCATGCTCGGCGACGACGCGGGCAACTTTTACTGCTTGTTGAGTGAGTTGCTCTCCCGTTTTTTCCAAATAATATTTTTCAAAAAAACTTAGCAACAAAATGGTTAAAATAAAGAGGACGAAAGCAACAAGCAATAAAATTGTCAGCCATAATTTGCCGACTACACTACGCCATAGTGCCATCATTCATTCACGACCTCAAATTTGTACCCAACGCCCCAAACGGTGACGATCATTTTCGCTGCTGCTGGCGATACTTTATTTAACTTTTCGCGCAACCGTTTGACATGCGTATCAACTGTTCGTAAATCACCAAAAAATTCGTAATGCCATACTTCTTTTAACAATTGCTCGCGATCAAACACTTTATCTGGTGACTTCGCTAAAAAATGAAGCAACTCGTACTCTTTCGGAGTTAAGCTAACTTCATGCCCATCTGCTGTCACCCGATGCGCATCATGGTCAATTGTTAAATGAGGAAATACGAGCACATCTCGTGCTGTCGTATCCGTTGTTACATATGGAGAGTTCGCTGTACGGCGAAGCAGCGCTTTCACGCGGAGCACCACTTCACGCGGGCTAAACGGCTTAACGATATAATCGTCCGTTCCTGCTTCAAATCCTTGCACGCGATTAGCTTCCTCTCCCTTCGCTGTTAACATAATGACGGGTGTCGCTTTTTTCTCACGCAACTGTTTGCACACTTCAATACCGTCTTTTCCAGGTAACATAAGGTCAAGCAAAATCAAGTCATAATCATTGTCAAGCGCTAATGCTAGCGCTTCTTCACCGTTTTCTGCTTCATCGATCATATATTGCTCACGTTCTAAATACATACGAAGCAAACGACGAATGCGCTCTTCGTCATCGACAACTAAAATTTTAATTTCCTTCTCCATGATGTCATTCCCTCCTCGTTCACTATTGTACAAAACTGCCATACTTTTTTCTACTCCTCATAAAAAAAACGCCTTCTTTATGAAGGCGTTAAGACGCAGCATAAGAGTGTAGGCCTGCAATCACTAAGTTTACCGCTATTAAGTTAAACATAATGATCGCAAATCCAATGACCGCAAGCCATGCGGACCGCTCGCCATGCCAACCTTTTGACAATCGTAAATGTAGAAACGCTGCATAAAACAACCATGTGATGAGCGCCCATACTTCTTTCGGATCCCAACCCCAAAAGCGCGTCCATGCAATTTGTGCCCAAATCATCGCAAAAATAAGCGCACCAAGCGTGAATACAGGGAAGCCGATCGCCACAGAACGATAACTAATTTCATCAACTAAGTCCAAATTTACGTTTTTCACAAGCGGCTGCAATGCGGCTGCAATACGTTTGCGTAAGAAAAGGCGAAGCAATCCATATAATACACCACCTGCAAACAATGACCAAATCACTGTATTTAATTTGCGAGCATTAATAATTGCAGGCATATGAACGAACGGTTCCATCCGTCCTTCCGTTTTTAACACCCCTTCATGCGGGCCGACAAGCGCTGGCATGTGGTACACCATTTCACTTTGCTGTCCATTTTTGTCAATCCATTCAAACGTAGCTTCATAACCAGCCACACGAAACGATGTAGTTACGATAACAAAACCGAGCGTGCTAATTAAGAAAAATAACACAAACTCTAGCCAAAACGTACGTTTGCTCGCTTTCGACTGATCGACTACTCGAATTAAATAAATGAGCCCCGCTGCAAAGCTAATAGCTAAAATGGCCTCGCCAACTGCTGCGGTTATGACATGAATATGCAACCAATCGCTTTGTAAAGCTGGGATGAGCGGAGAGATTTCCCTTGGAAACATGCTTGCATACGCGATCACTAAAATGGCGATTGGCAAAGTAAATAAGCCGAGTAAACTCGTTTTATAAATAAAATAAATGACAATAAACGCGCCAACAAGCATCATGCCAAAAAACGTCGTAAATTCGAATAAGTTGCTGACAGGTGCATGTCCGGCTGCGATCCAGCGCGTGATGAAATAACCAAGCTGAGCGAGAAACCCAACGATCGTTACAAAAATTCCGAGCGTTGCCCAACGGTCTACTCCTTCTCTCTTTTTAGGACGAATCGCGCCCCCAAAGAAGAATGTTGCGACTAAATAAAGAACAAATGCAACGTACAGTAACGTGCTGCTTAGCTGAACCACGATGTTCCCCCCTTATGACCGCTTGTCCAATTGATCGATTGGCATGACAAACGGTGTATCGTTAAATATTCTTTCAAGCTCCTTTTTTAATCCAAACCAGTTTTTGTTCGTATGTGCTGCAATAAGCACATCTTCGTTGATCCGCTGAATCCATACACGCCGGTGGTTCCAATACATTCCTTGTATAAGGCCAATCATAAAAATGGTGCCCCCGATACCTAAAATCCAGAGCGTAAAATCACGACGGACGGTTAACGCCGATACATGTCGTGTGTCAGCACCAGCAAACGCCATTTTATACTTGTTATCACCGAACGGTTCGATCGTTTGACGAATAGCAGTAAAACTGACTTCCCCTTTCGGACGATCTGGGGCAAACATTTTAAATACAAACGCCGGGTTGTTTGGCACTTTCGAGCGCGTATTCGGATTTCCATTTTCATCAAAATAAAAATCTGGAAAGTAGCTTAATAGTTGTACTTTATAACCGTTGCCAAGATCATATTCTTTCTCCGGTTGGATTAAATCAACTGTAATCGTCCCAAAAGACTTGGCCGTTTGTTTATCTGTCAAATGGAACGACATACTTTTTAGCTCATTCAGTTTAAAGTCCACTTGGTACAATGCATAGTGGTCGTGTTTGAGCGGCTCGTTGACACGAATGGAAAAGCTTTTTATTTTTTTTAACTTCGGCTCTTCACCGGCAACAACCGGGCCAACACGCTCATATAGCACCACATCTGTTTGATAGTTTTTCGCCATCATTCCGCTACCGACACGGTCAATGGCAGCTTGAAACGCCTCTTTTTCCTTTTCTTTCTCGTATACTTCAAAAATAAATGTTTTGTTTTCTAAAAAATATTTCCCATTCGTTCCCGGAATTTCTTTTATTTCACCTTCACGAATCCACATGTTTTCGTCGACATACATTCCTGGAACGAAGCGAAGCATCGCGCCAATTAAAAAAACGATAAGCCCAATATGGTTGACGTACGGTCCCCAACGGGAGAAGCGGCCTTTTTCGGCCAAAATATTTCCATCCTCTTCACGAATACGATAGCCCCGTTTCGTTAACCGATCGACCACGCGAGGTAAAGCATTTTCGTAGTCTTTCACTTGTGAACGGCTAAATAGACGTTGGCGTTGTAAAAATTGTTCATTTCTCGTCACCCGCTGATTGTTTAACGCCCGATATAGCGGTACAACACGGTCTAAACTACAAATGACGAGCGATACACCAATGAGCGCTATAAGCAACATATACCACCATGAGCTATATAAATCGTGAAATCCTAGCGCGTAATACCATTTCCCGAGCCAACCGTACTGCTCCTCATAATATTCAGCTGGCGACACTGTTGGCGGAATGTACATTTGTTGCGGATAAATTGTGCCGATGGCCGAAGCGACTAACGTAATAACGATAAGCCAAACCCCAACTTTAACAGACGAAAAGAAGTTCCATATTTTATCAACAATCGTTTGGTTGTACGTTTGCGAACGGCGAGCGCTTCCTTCATAACGCATGTCCAATAACATTGGCACTTCTTCTAACGGCTTACCACATGCTTCGCAAAGAACTGTACCAATCGGATTCACGTGCCCGCATTCACATTTTACTTGTTCCATGTCGAAAACCCCTTACGGCTTAATTCGTTCCATATATTTTTTTACATCCTCTTCCGTCATCGTCCCTGTAATGATATCTACAATTTTGCCTTCTTTGTCAATTAAAAATGTCGCTGGCAACGGACCGATGTTGTATGCATTCATGACTTGATCTTGCTGATCGATGACGACTGGAAACGTCAGCTGAAAGCGATCAACGAACGTTTGTACTGTTACTTTCGCTTCCCCTACGTTAACCGCAATCACTTCTACTCCTTCATTTTTGTATACATTGTATTGGCTATTGATATACGGCATTTCTTTTTCACACGGTTTGCACCACGTTCCCCAAAAGTTTAAAAATACACCTTTTCCACGATAATCGGATAGTTGAATTTTGTTGCCGTTTAAGTCGGTAAGTACGAAGTCTGGCGCCGAATCGCCTACTTGAATTGCTCTTTTCTCGACAAAAACGTTCGAATAAATCGTATAACCAATAGCCGCGAGCATGATGGCTAAAATGACTGTTCGAAGCCAAAATCGCTTTTCTTTCATCGCCAACTCTCCTATAAACCGTTTTCATCAACCTCATTATACAAGTTACCACTATATAAATAATGAAAATTATTTGAACAAAATGTGACAAAATTATGATACGTACGGCGAACCAGCTAATGCAAGCGCACGCAATTGCTTCACTTCATGCGGCGACAGTTCTCGATAATCTCCCGGATTCATCCCTTTCAAGTCTAAAAACGCATAACGTTCCCGCTTTAACTTTAAAACAGGATGTCCGATCGCTTCGAACATGCGGCGCACTTGACGATTTCTCCCTTCATGAATGCGAAGTTCAACGATCGCCGTCTGTTTCCGTTTGTCAATTGACAATACTTTCGCTTTCGCTGGCGCTGTTACCCCATCTTCTAGCGCAACACCTTTTTCAAGCTGTTTCACTTTTTCACGTGCTGGGATGCCTTTTACTTTTGCAATGTACACTTTTTCAATTTCATAGCGCGGGTGCATTAATAAATTAGCAAACTCCCCATCGTTTGTCAGCAGCAACAATCCAGACGTATCGTAATCTAACCGTCCGATCGGATAAATGCGCTTGTTTACATGTTTGAAAAAGTCGGTCACTACTTTTCTTCCCTTTTCATCCTTTACGCTACAAATTACACCGCGCGGCTTGTATAACAAATAATATACCGGCTCTTCGCGTTCGAGCGGAATGCCATCCACTTCAATGCGATCTTGTGGACTAACTTTCACCCCAAGTTCCGTCACAACTTTTCCATTTACTTTCACTTTTCCTTCGACGATCAATTGCTCTGCTTTTCTTCGCGATGCGATGCCAGCATGAGCAATTACTTTCTGTAATCGTTCCATTTCATTCACCTCACTATATAGTTTTACCATATTCGGTACAGGAGTTCAAAAATAAGAAAAAGCGATCGCAATGGACCGCTTCACTTTCCAAACATCCATAATACAACAACAAATGATACAATAAAGCTAACAAAGTCCGCAAGCAGGCCGACTTTTAATGCATCGCCCATTTTGCGTATGCCGACAGCACCGAAGTAAACGGTGAGCACGTATAACGTCGTTTCTGTACTTCCTTGAATCGTAGAGGCTAATCGCCCGATAAATGAGTCTGGACCATACGTCGCGATTAAATCAGTAACGATTCCGAGCGAAGCGGTGCCTGAGATCGGACGAATGAGCGCAAGCGGTACGACTTCAGGCGGCAAACCAATAGGCGCGATGAGCGGTTTCATGTACGACATGAAAAATTCAAGCGCACCGGAAGCGCGAAAAACAGAAACAGCAACGAGCATACCGACTAAATACGGAATGAGAGAAAAGGCGATTTGAATCCCTTCCTTTCCCCCTTCAACAAACGCTTCATACGTCGGTACACGCTTGTACGTTCCGTGCAACAAAATGCACGCAATTAACGTTGGAATAAGCCAAAACGACAAAAATTGAATAACGTGCATCACAACCCTCCTTTTTTACGCCTCCGTATGTAAAATGCACGGTCGATCATAATGGCTGATATAGTCGCAATAAGCGAGGCAACAAACGTTGTGCCGATAATTTCCCCGGGAGAAGCGGATTGATATGTCATTCGAATCGATATGACCGTTGCCGGAATAAGTGTAATGCTTGCCGTATTTAAAGCGACAAACGTGATCATCGAACGGCTCGGTTCGTCTGTTCGACCGTTTAATTGCTTCAATTGCTCCATCGCTTTAATGCCAAGGGGAGTCGCAGCATTGCCGAGCCCAAACATATTTGCGATCATGTTCGATAATATATACCCGAGCGCAGTGTGGTCAGGCGGCACTTCCGGAAAAATTTTTTTGGCAATTGGTCGAAACAAACGGGCAAAAAACGAAAGTAGCCCAGACTGTTCGGCAATTTTCATTAAACCGAGCCAAAAAACGAGCACGCTAATAAGCCCAATGCTAATTGTCACCGCTTCTTTCGCCCCTTGAAACATCGCCTCATTCACATCTTTGATCGTGCCGTTTATCGTAGCGAATACGAGCCCAATGATTAAAAGCGCAACCCAAATGAGATTAACCATCGCTGTCCACCCCTAACAGCCAATCAAAAAAAGAACGCTTTTTCTTTTCCTGCTTATAAAAAATAGGGGTGTCGTCAACTTTTTCGTTTCCGATGTATAGCTCAGCCCTTCCAACGACAGACGGCACGCCTGTCTCTTTCCAGCGCTCTTGTGGACGAAGCAATTTTCGCTCTAAACGAAGCAACTGCCCCTCTTTTTTTGTAATCGGATATATAAAATCACGCACAACGAATAGATGATCACCATAGAAAGGATCTTTTATATCTTGAACGATCGTAGTTGCTTTAATCGTCACAAGTTCATAGTTCGCAAATCCGTGCTCATACATAGCAATATGATCGTTCCAATCATCCCCTGCGTTAATGGTGACTGCAATCAGTTCAAGACCATCTTTTGAAGCAGTTGTCACTAATGTGCGCTTCGCCCGCTTCGTATAGCCTGTTTTTCCACCTGTGCAATATTCATATAAATGCGTCAATAGCTTATTTTTGTTACGCCAAACCCGATCCCAATCTTCCGTCGGATTTGGGGCACGATACAATTTCGTTCCCGACACTTCGCGAAATTGTTCATTTTGCATTGCATATCGCATAAGTAGCGCCATATCATACGCAGTGGAATAATGGTTTTCGGCATCATCTAACCCGTGCGGATTCGCAAATTGTGTATTTGTCATCCCGATTTCCGCTGCTTTTTCGTTCATTAAAAAGACGAACCCTTCAACGCTGCCACCCACGTGCTCAGCGATCGCCACCGCTGCATCATTTCCAGAACGAAGCATAAGCCCATATACTAAATGTTTGAGCGCAATTTTCTCCCCTTGTTTCAAATAAATAGAGGACCCTTCTGTGCGAACTGCCCGTTCACTTACCGTCACAAGCTCTTCCCATTTTCCCGATTCGATTGCTAAAATGGCTGTCATAATTTTTGTAATGCTCGCAATGCGTCGTTTCGTATGGGCATCTTTTTCAAATAGCACTCGTCCTGTCGTTTGTTCCATTAAAATCGCGCTTTTCGCACTAACCGACATCGCTTTTGCTTCATTCGGAAAAAGCGAACAAAAAAAACAAAGCACGATCATCCATATGAACCATTGCCGTCGCATACACTCTCATCCCTTTGTCCGTTTTGTACAAGTGTATGCGCCAGTCAATGATGTATGACAAAAAGACCGCTACATGACGCGGTCTTTCGCTCTTGCCAATCGCCGTTGGACATCATCCCAGTTGACAACATTCCACCATTGTTGGACGTACGTCGCGCGATCGTTTTTATATTGCAAATAATATGCATGTTCCCATACATCTAATACGAGAAGCGGAACAGTCGTCCATTGTGTCCCATGTTGATGTTTTTCGGTTTGTAAAATTTCTAATCGCCCTGCAAACGGCGACCAAACGAGGAGCACCCATCCGCTTCCTTCTACTTGTTTTGCCGCTTCTGTAAAATGTCGTTGAAACGCTTCAAAGCTCCCAAAATCACGTTCGATTTGTTGAAGTAGTTCCCCTGTCGGGCGTCCGCCACCCCGAGGTTTCATATTGTTCCAAAAAATTGTGTGCAAATAATGTCCTGAACCATGAAACGCAGCTTCCCGTTCCCAATGTTTTAATAACGCATAGTCATTTTTTTCGCGCGCCTGTTGCATCATTTTCTCCGCACGATTTAAACCGTCAACATAACTTTGATGATGTTTTTCGTGATGCAAACGCATAATCTCTTCAGCAATATACGGCTCTAATGCGTTGTACGCATACGGTAACCTAGGTAGCGTATGTCCCCCAATGGGTACGCGCTTGCGCTGTAATTGTTCATATATGTTTGTTACTTGCTCATGAATGCGCGCGACATCTCCCCGTTCGAGTTCCACCTTTAATTGCTCAACCGCCTCTTCATTTACAAATGGCTTTACACGTTCAAGCCAGGCTTGCACGTTATAAATATATTGTCGCATACAAACACACCTCCTTCGGCATCATATGCAATAAAAAAGAAGCTGACACTCGCAGCTTCTTTATTGTGATTGAATCATTTTTGTTCGGTAGTCTGTTTCATAAAATTCAAGCTCTTCACGCATCGTTTGAAAGTCGGCTTCGATGGAATGAAGTAATTGTTGCAACGATTGAGGGGCACGTTGCCGCAATTTAATTGAATGTCTCCCCGTGTATGCAGAACGGCTATCTTCATACCATAAATCGCGTTTTGGCGTAAAAAATTCTGCCACACATGAATGATAAATTTTGTATAACGCTTGTTCCGCGGCAGCTTTTCGAAACGGCTCTTCTTGAAGGACGATGCGACATGCGTCAATCCCCTCTTCACCATATACGGCTAAACGGCGTAAATCCGAAAGCACCCCTTCATAATAATGACGATCGCCCGCACATTCCACCTGCATTTGTTCAATCGTCGTTTCGTTTAAATAACGAGTAATTTGCTTGACAATGCGACTCAACAATTGCTCGACTTGCTTCGTTTGATTCAAAACAATAGTGTTACCCATATGCATCCTCCCTTTACGGTTGCGCAATAAATAAAAGCGGTGATTTCACATCGTACGCTTGTTGCTTCGCAAGCGACTCAAAAACTTCCGGCAGTTTGGCGAAGTCGATCGTTGAAAAATAGCGACGAAGCTCTTCTTCCTCACTTACATATACACGTTTTCGCGTCCGAAGTGATGGATCGACGAGCAAACAGACGAGCGCGACAATATCTTTAAAATATACATCTTTCCCGCTTGCTTGAAATACAGGATCTTGTTCATAAGGCGTCCATTCAAAAAAACGTTCATCAAAATAACGAACATATAGCACATGCAACGTTCGCTCTGTTCCATCGTCGTCAACAAACGTCACTTCCGAACGGTTAAAAAAATCTTCCGACGTATTCGGCTGTGCTTTTTGCAGTTCATAGCCATGACAAGAAATAATTTTCACAAACAATACACCCCTTTTTTTCAACAACGAAGCTACATTTATTTTACCATAAATTATGAATCATGCGAAAAATTTTATCATTCCTATAAAAAAGAAAAAACAGGCACACAAAGATACCTGTTTTTTCAAGTTCAGTCACCGCTGTTCGCCTGCTTCTTGCAGTTGTTCGTTAAGACGTTCGAAAAATAGGTCAGCTTCGCGTTCTTCCTCTTGCTCGTCCCATTCTGGGAGAGGTGGAAGTTCGTCTAATGTTTTTAAGCCAAAGTAATCTAAAAACTCTTTCGTTGTCCCGTATAAAATTGGACGACCTGTTCCTTCTGCGCGACCTACTTCTCTAATTAACGCTTTTCCTAACAGTGTTTGAAGCGGCTTGTCGCTTTTGACGCCGCGAATGTGCTCAATTTCTGCGCGCGTAATCGGTTGACGGTACGCGATGATCGCTAACGTTTCAAGCGCAGCTTGCGACAACGATGATGTCGTTGGTGACTCGACAAGCTTTTGTAAATACGGCGCACATTGTTTTTTCGTTGCAAGCTGAAGCGTTCCTGCCATTTCCACGATCATAATCCCGCGCTCATCCGCATCATACATATCTTTTGCTCGTTGAATAAGCTCATATACTCGCTCTTCCTCTACATCGAGTACATCAGCTAATTGCTTATACGTCAATCCTTCTTCACCTGCCGCGAACAATAACGCCTCAATTACTGCGAATTCATTCATCTCAATCACCTTTTCGTCGAATGTATAAATCAGCAAAATTGTTTTCTTGCTCGACAATGATTTCGTTTCGTTTCATCAGTTCAAGCAACGCCAAAAACGTCACGACAATTTGCTCGCGATCGTCATACGGAAATAAATCGTAAAAGTTCATTCGCTCTCCACTTTTCAATATGTGTAAAATCTCTTCCATCCGCTGTCCGATCGGAATTTCTTGACGTGCTACTTTCGTATGAAGCGGCTTTTGTAACTTTTTGCGCCGCAACAACTTCGCCAGCGCCCCAAGCATATCGTATACATCGACATCGAGAGCAAGCGGCGCACCGTTTTTCGCATAAGCGGTTAAATCGCTTGGCGGCTTCGTAAATAAAAGCGCGCGCTCTTCTTCTCGCCCGCGCAACTGTTTCGCCGCTTCTTTAAACTTTTTATACTCAATTAACTGTTGCATTAATTGTTCACGCGGATCTTCTTCTGGAATAAATATGTCGTCTTCCAGTGTATCCTCATGTTTCGGTAACAACATTTTGCTTTTCATTTCAATGAGTGTTGCTGCCATCACTAAATACTCGCTCGCTACATCGAGCTGCAATTCTTTCATCGCATGAATATAAGCCATATACTGCTCCGTAATTTGTGCAACAGGAATATCATAAATATCAATTTCATACCGATGAATTAAATGGAGCAATAAATCAAGCGGCCCTTCAAATTGGTCTAGTTTCACATGATAGTGCACATCAATCCCACCTTTATTCATAACTAATAGTATAATACAGATAAGCATACGAAAAAAAGGGGGCATTATATTGTATCCGAAGGCATATATCGACTATTTGCTTCACTTTCACGCGACGCGCGATTATTTTGAATGCCATGAAGTGTTAGAAGAACATTGGAAACGAACGAATGAACAAGTATGGATCGGGCTTATTCAGCTCGCTGTCGGAATGTACCATTATCGCCGAGGAAATATCGCCGGAGCAAGACGAATGTTAACGAAAGCGGTAAACGCATGTGAAAAAGAAAAGCTGGCGTACGAATCGCTAGGCATTCATGCTGAGCAACTGCTAGCTCTCATTCATACATATATAAGACGAATGGATAATAGGGAGACGTATGAAAGTGCTTGTTTACCTATTGTCGATCGTTCGCTCTTACATATATGCCAACGACAATGCGAACAAAAAGGGCTAATATGGGGAGAAAAAAGCGACATGTCAAACGAATATATCATCCATAAACATATGTTGCGCGACCGAAGCGACGTCATCGCTGAGCGAGAACGGCAAAAACAAAAAAGACAGGGACGTTGATCCCTGTCATTGTTCACATTTATCCAAAAATGGAGCGGTCATGTCATTGGCACATAACGTCTGATTTGGATACAATTCTTTTAACGCTTTCACCATTTGCTTCCCAATTCCTTGATGGCGATGGGACGGATTAACGCTAATATGTTGCACTTCAACCGCATGTTCGCGCACAATCGCACCGATAATGCCGATAAAATCTTCTCCTTCTTTCCATAGAAACAGCTGCCAATCGTCGTTTGTCTCATAATTTTTCATCGTTTGTTGAAGCTGCTTTAAGTCTTTTTCGTTTGGCATAAACGACAAAAGACCCATGGCAATTTTCTCATAGTTTTTTCGATAGCGAACTAGCATATGAATCCCTCATTATCGACAAGACTTATTGTTTACTCGCTATTGCTATTATAAACGGTCTTGTCGCTTTTTTAAACCTTTTTTATCGCGAGCATATATTGGCTATTTACTTACTTAAGAAAATGTACGCATCACATTCGCCATTTCGATGGCGCTTAATGCTGCCTCCCATCCTTTATTTCCTGCTTTCGTCCCAGCCCGTTCAATTGCCTGTTCAATCGTATCTGTCGTCAGCACCCCAAAAATGACCGGTACGCCTGAAGAAAGGGCAGCATGGGACGTTCCTTTCGCCACTTCATTACATACGTAATCGTAATGGCTCGTTGCCCCGCGAATAACTGCACCAAGTGTAATCACTGCATCATATTTTTTCGACTCTGCCATTTTTTTCGCTACAAGCGGAATTTCAAACGCTCCTGGCACCCAAGCGACGTCGATATCATGTTCCGTTACCCCGTGACGTTTCAAGCCATCGAGCGCACCACCGAGCAGCTTGCTTGTAATAAACTCATTAAATCTCGCAACGACGATTCCGACTTTCAACCCTGTTCCAACTAAATTTCCTTCATATACGTTCATGCCATTCTCCTCCTTAAAAATGCAACATATGTCCTAGTTTTTCGTATTTTGTCCGCAAATAGCGCTCGTTATGGCGCTTCGCTGGCATTTGTAGCGGAACGCGCTCAACAACTTCTAATCCGTATCCTTTTAACCCAGTAATTTTGCGCGGATTGTTCGTCAATAAGCGCATTTTTGTCACACCTAAATCTTTTAAAATTTGCGCGCCAATTCCATAGTCGCGCAAGTCTGGGGCGAAGCCGAGCTTTTCGTTTGCCTCGACCGTATCATAGCCTTGCTCTTGCAACTTATATGCGCGCAATTTGTTTAACAAGCCGATGCCGCGACCTTCTTGGCGCATATATAACAACACTCCACGACCTTCTTCTTCAATTTGCGCTAACGCTGCATGAAGTTGAGGACCACAATCGCAACGATGCGAACCGAACACGTCCCCTGTTAAGCATTCCGAATGGACGCGCACGAGCACTGGCTCATCTGGAATGATTTCTCCCTTCACAATTGCGATATGTTCCTTACCGTCTAACGTGTTGGAATATCCAATCACTTTGAACTCGCCAAAATCGGTCGGCAACGAAATTTCCACTTCACGTTTAATCAATTTTTCTTTCCGATTGCGATATGCGATTAAATCTTTAATCGTAATCATTTTCATATCAAATTTTTCCGCTATTTGTTTTAAATCAGGCACACGCGCCATCGTCCCATCATCTTTTATAATTTCACAAATGACTCCTGCCGGCTTTGCCCCACAAAGACGCGCTAAGTCTACAGCGGCTTCCGTATGACCTGCCCGCCGCAACACGCCACCTTTTTTCGCCACAAGCGGAAAAATATGCCCTGGTCTTTTAAAATCGCTTGCTTTCGCTTCTGGATTTAACATTTCTTGAATCGTCAACGAGCGCTCAAACGCGCTAATGCCTGTCGTCGTTGCTTTATGGTCGATGCTGACGGTAAACGCTGTGCCGTGCGCATCTGTATTATGATTGACCATCGGTGCTAAATCGAGCCGATCGGCCAATTCTTCTGTAATCGGTACACAAACGAGACCGCGACCGTGCGTAATCATAAAGTTGATCACTTCCGGCGTTGCTTTTTCTGCAAGCGCCACAAAATCACCTTCGTTTTCACGATCTTCATCATCACAAACGATAATAATTTTTCCTTGCATTAAATCATAAATCGCCTCTTCAATTGTATGAAACATTTCGCTCACTCCTTATATCCGTGCTCTTGCAAAAATTGCAACGTCAACCCGTCATGCTTACCGGCAACGAACTGTTCTACATACTTACCAATGATGTCACATTCAATATTGACGATATCGCCAACCTTTTTTGCCCCTAAAATCGTCGCTTCTCGCGTATGCGGAATGAGTGAAATCGTAAACGTTCGATCCGTTAAACCGAAAATCGTTAAACTTGTGCCGTCAACCGCAACAGAACCTTTTAAAATCATGTATTTGCGCAAATGACCCGGCACTTCAATGTCATAATACACCGCGTTAGCGACAGGTTGTTTGCGAACGATACGTCCGACACCATCGACATGCCCAGAAACGAAGTGACCGCCAAAGCGACCGTTCGCCGCCATCGCCCGTTCTAAATTGACTTTCGCTCCTACCGTCAGCGTTTTTAATGACGTTGCACGCACCGTCTCCGGCATGACATCAACTGTAAAGAAGCGATTTGTAAACGATGTGACAGTTAAACAAACACCGTTCACTGCAATGCTGTCACCGAGCTGCACATCTTGTAGCACTTTATGCGCTCCGATCGTAAAAACGATCGCATCACCTGTTTGTTTCATTTGTTGAATGGTTCCTATTTCTTCAATAATTCCTGTAAACATGGCGATCATCCTTTAGCAACGATTTTAATATCCGATCCGATCATTTCAACATGTTTCACTTGCAAGCGAAGCGCATCCATCATCCGACCAAAACCTTCCCCACCGATTGCCGAAGGGGCTTCGTTGCCACCGATCAACGTCGGGGCGACATAAGCGATGACTTGTTGAACAGAGCGAGAAGATAAAAAGCTTCCGTGCACATGCGCTCCACCTTCAACGAACATGGACATGACGTTGCGCTTACCAAGTTCACGTAAAAGAGATGGAATATGAATCGTATGTTCATTCATACGAATGAATTGTACTCCCGTTTGTTCATACAGCTTCATTTGGTCTTCCGTCACATGATGCCCGACGACAATCCATGTTGGCGCCATGTTGTCTGTTACGACGTTCGCTTGAAGCGGTGTGCGCAAATGTGTATCGAGCACAACCCGAATCGGCTGTTTTCCTTCGTGACCAAAGCGAACGGTCAAGCTCGGATTATCGGCTAAAATGGTGCCGACGCCGACAACGATCGCGTCGTGCTGCTTTCGCTCGCGATGCACATCGCGACGCGCCTCTTCAGACGTAATCCACTTGCTTTCTCCCGTTTTCGTGGCAATTTTCCCATCTAAACTCATCGCATATTTTAATGTCACATACGGCGTTTTCGTTGAGATATAGTGAAAAAACATTTCGTTTAACGCATCCGCTTCTTCTTTCAACACCCCGACGGTCACATCAATTCCCGCTCGCCTTAATTTTTCAATACCTTTTCCCGCGACGAGTGGATTCGGATCTGTCGTCGCCACGACGACGCGCTTCACCTTTTTTTCAATTAACAAATCGGCGCACGGCGGCGTTCTCCCATAATGACTGCACGGCTCAAGCGTCACATAAACGGTTGCGCCTTCCGCTTTCGCGCCTGCCATACGCAGCGCATGCACTTCCGCATGTGGCTCTCCTGCTTTCAAATGAGCTCCAAAACCGACAACTTCGCCATCTTTTACAACGACTGCACCGACAAGTGGGTTTGGAGACGTTTGACCACGCGCTGTTTCAGCTAGCTGTAATGCTAAGCGCATATATCGTTCGTCCATTTTGCACCACCTTTCCTGTATAACATAAAAACCCTAGGAACAACGTCCTAGGGCAAGATGTATATAAAAGATCGCCTTTTTCGCATAGCAAAATAACCCATCGCCGATCGTTATTTTCCAAATAAATGGAATAAGTGGCGTGAGTTTTCGGCAATCCTTCTCCCATCCAGACTATACTGTCGGCTCCGGAATCGCACCGGATCATGCCTTAACGGCTCGCGGGCTGAGAAACGTACGTTTCATTACCGCCGGTCGGGAATTTCACCCTGCCCCGAAGGATGCGTATATTCCATTTTTATTCATTATAGCACAATAAAGCGAAATGTCTATTATTTTGCAATAAACAGCCAATACGCCGCTCCCCAAACGAAGCTAACGAGCAAAAGGAGGAAAAACAATAACCAGTTTTTTTTCATCTCCCATCTTTCCTTTTCACTATTGTTCGTCCCACACTTTTACTTCTTTCATCACATCGCCATTTTTCATCGCTTTGACAACGTCCATTCCACTAGTCACTTGACCGAACACTGTATGTACACCGTCTAAATGTGGTTGCGGCTCGTGACAAATGAAAAATTGACAGCTTCCCGTATCTCGACCACGGTGCGCCATCGATATCGCCCCTTCAATATGCTTATGCGGATTGTTGTCCGTTTCACACGGGATGGTGTATCCTGCATCGCCTGTTCCGTTTCCAATCGGGCAGCCACCTTGGCTCACAAACCGTTTAATGACACGATGAAACGTCAATCCGTTATAAAACCCTTCATTCGCTAGTTTTTCAAAGTTCGCTACCGTCTTTGGCGCTTCGTTTGGAAATAGTTCAAACTCCACCTTTCCACCGTTCTCCATCATGATATAACCTTTTTTCTTCATTGAAACTTTCGCCACCTTTCTATCGTAAAAACAAATGTAGCTTCATTTTACTATATTTCACTTCTATGTTCACGCAAATGTTTGTACAATAGTACAGTACAGAGGAAAAATGAAGGAGGCTTTCATGATGAAAAAGTGGTTTGCGATATTTACTCTATTGTTGTTTATTATTCCATCGGTTAGTTTCGCTGATGCGATTGAAGGAGATGTCATCATTACACTTGGTGAAAACTTAACAGAGCAGCAAAAACAACAAATATTAAAAGAAATGAATGCACCAGACAACGCTGAAATCATTACAGTTACAAACGCGGAAGAGCATAAATATCTCGGCGGCATCATTCCGAAAGGACAAATTGGAACAAAAGCTATTTCCTCATCTAAAATTACTATTGGCGCGCCCGGCTCGGGGCTACAAGTCGAGACGAACAACATCAACTGGGTAACAAAAGAAATGTATATGAACGCGCTCATTACGGCGGGGGTGAAAGACGCCGTCATTTACATTACTGCACCATTTCCTGTATCAGGGACGGCTGCGCTGACAGGATTAATGAAAGCATACGAACTTTCTTCAAACGAAGTCATTCCTGACGAAGTAAAAAAAGTGGCAAATGAAGAAATGGTGAAAACGGCGCAACTCGGTGAATCAATCGGCAACGACAAAGCGGTAGCGTTGCTTGCAAAGATTAAAGAAGAAATTGCGAAAAATCCCCCAAAAACTGATGCCGACATGCGTGCGCTTATTGAACGAATCGCTCAAGAGCTTGGCATTACGTTAACGGAAGAAGAAATCAATAGTTTACTTTCTTTATTTAACAAAATGAAAAATGTCAACATCGATTGGAATCAAGTAAATGAGCAGTTGGCTCAAGCGAGAGACAAACTATCAGCCTTTTTACAAACAGAAGAAGGTCGAACGTTCATTCAGCGCATCGTTGACATTTTACGTGAAATATGGAATGCGCTCCGCGGTGCATTTGGAGCATAAAAATAACCGAGGCAACCGCCTCGGTTATTTTTTCACCCCCGCTTTTAGCGGCAAGTCGAGTCGAATTAAATCTTCGTACGTTTCACGTCTCACGACAAGCTCTGCCTCACCGTCTTCAACAAATACGACCGCTGGCCGCGGGATGCGATTGTAGTTATTGGCCATCGCATATCCGTAAGCACCGGTGCAAAAAACAGCTAAGTAGTCCCCTGGTTGCGCCTTTGGGAGCGGTAAATCCCAAATGAGCATATCACCTGATTCACAACATTTCCCAGCTATCGCGACCACTTCGTCACAATGATCGTACATGCGGTTAGCTAGCACCGCTTCATATTTTGCCTCATATAGCGCAGGGCGAATGTTATCGCTCATTCCCCCATCGACTGCAACGTATTGTCGGACGTTTGGCACTTCTTTCCGAGAGCCGATCGTATATATCGTCGTTCCAGCATCCCCCACGAGCGAACGTCCCGGCTCAATCCAAATTTCTGGAAACGGAAGTTGGAAACGAGCAACGTTTCGCTTCACTTCTTCAATAATTTGCTCGACATATTGTTCTGGCGCAAGCGGGTCATCATCTTTCGTATAACGAATACCAAAACCGCCCCCGAGATTGACAACTTGAGCAGTAAAATCGTATGCATCACGCCATGAGGAAAGTTTTTCAAACAACTTTTTCGCTGCAAGTACAAAGCCTGTCGCATCAAAAATTTGCGAACCGATATGACAATGAATACCGAGCACATGAAGATGAGAAGAAGCGAGAGCGCGCTGCAACGCGTTATCCGCTTGTCCATTATGCAAATCAAAACCGAACTTTGAATCTTCTTGACCTGTTAAAATATAGTCGTGAGTATGCGCCTCAATTCCCGGTGTGACGCGCAATAAAATAGGCATCGTATATTCATGAGCAGAACAAAGTTGTTGCAGTAGCTCTAATTCGTAAAAGTTATCGACAACAATGCAACCAATTTTCGCCTCAATCGCCATTTGTAACTCTTCTTTACTTTTATTATTCCCATGAAAATGAATACGTTCAACAGGGAAGCCGGCTGCTAAAGCAGTATACAACTCGCCGCCCGAAACGACATCAAGCGACAATCCTTCCTCTGCCATCAGCTGTACGATCGCTATCGTCGAAAACGCTTTGCTTGCGTACGCTACTTGCGCACGCACCCCATGTTTATGAAACATTCGTTTAAACGCCCGCGCCCGCTCACGAATAAGCGCAACATCGTAAATGTAAAGCGGTGTCCCATACGTGCGAGCAAGTTCAATCGCATCGACACCTCCAATTTGTAAATGTCCACGTTCATTTATTTGCATCGTTCCGTGCATAATCATACAATCCCCCTGATGATTCCGAAATAATTAAAGAAAACGTACCATAATTTTTGGTACGTTTCAACCTTTTTATGTCGGTTGTTTTTGCTTATTTTGTGGATGAACGATACTCGGGCGAATGGAAGAACCAGCAACGGATCGTCGAACGATAATTTGCATAAACGCCCCCGGATCGAACGGAATAAATGGCCATAAATATGGTGTATTTAATGAGCGAATGTTGGCGAGAAACAGTAAAAATACGGTCACACCAATCATAAATCCTGGTACACCAAATAAGGCAATAACAACTAAAAATAAGAGACGGAAAATTTTATTTGCAATGCTTAATTCATAACTCGGTGTAGCAAAAGAACCGATCGCAGCAATCGATACGTACAAAATGACTTCCGGCACAAACAGTCCAACATCAATAGCAATTTGCCCAATTAATGCGGCTGCAATTAAGCCCATCGCTGTCGATAATGGCGTTGGCGTATGAATAGCAGCCATTCGTAAAAACTCGATACCGATATCCGCAATTAAAAGTTGCACAAAAATAGGGATGTTCGTTTTCTCATTCGGTCCAATATATGCCAGCTTTTCTGGCAATAACGACGGATCGAGAACGAATAAAAACCAAAGTGGTAACAAAAAGAGCGATGCGAAAATGCCTAAAAAACGCACCCATCGTACGAACGTTCCGACCGCTGGGGATTGCCGATATTCTTCCGCGTGTTGAACGTGGTGAAAATACGTTGTTGGCGTAATAATGACGCTTGGCGAAGTATCGACCATGATAATAACGTGCCCTTCTAATAAATGGGTAGCAGCTACATCGGGTCGCTCTGTATAGCGCACAAGCGGGTACGGATTGTATCCTTGTTTCACTAAAAATTCTTCAACGGTTTTATCCGCCATCGTCAACCCGTCAATTTTAATTTCGTTTAATTCTTGTTTAATCAATTCAACAAGACCCGGGTCAGCTACATCTTGAATGTACGCAATACAAACGTCTGTTTTCGAGCGCTCACCAACTTGTATCATCTCGAAGCGAAGCCTTTCGTCACGAATGCGGCGCCGGGTTAACGCTGTATTGACGACAATGTTTTCAACATAGCCGTCGCGCGCGCCGCGCACAACTTTTTCCGTATCGGGCTCCTCAGGCGAGCGACCCGGATAACTTCGCACATCGACAGCAAATGCTTTCGTTTCCCCATCAATAAATAGTAAAATGAGACCGGTTAATAAAAAATCAACCGCTTCATCTAAGCTTTTTACAGGGTTTACTTGCTGATGAACGAGACGATTTTCAATGATTTCGGGCAGCTTTGCCGATTGTCGCTCACGATCGTTTACTTGAACGAGCATTTCGAGCAGTTCGATGATGTATTGCGTATCACAAAGACCGTTACAATAGTATAGATGTACATCTGTTTTTAAAATGTGCAATTTACGCACACCTAAGTCGAAGCTCGTTCCGACCCCAATCGCATCTTTAAAAAACTGCTCATTTTCATTCAACTTCGGAGAAATCGGTATGCAACTTTCTGTTTTCATCACGCCTACTCCTTTCAAGAATATATTCAATCGCCTTGCGCGTAATCGGACAACCGTTACGAATATCGTCGCGCCGTCTCATTTTTCCAATGTCCCCAATGCCAACAACGATCGGAATCGATAATTCATCTAAGCAATATACAGTATCACCATTGATTCGACCGACTTCCCACTCACAAATGCCTTCTTTATCTACACCGTACGTGGTAAAACACCCATCGTAATCGATGCAAACATGTACTTTTGTCCATTCTTGATTGTTCGTATCAGATGCTACTGCAATTGCCCCTAACACATCGATTTGTTTATGCGTCGCGACATAGCGAAGCGCTTGTTCCCCTGCCCCTTCACCAATAATGCCGCTATCGTCAAACATAACAAAGACAGGATCATACGGCGTCTGTAAAATAAGATCGACGAGCTGTTTACCTGTTAAACGTGATGGATTTCCTTGCGACTGGCTAATGCAGCGACCGCCGAGTTGCTTTGCTAACCATTCAAGCACACGTTGCACATGCTGATCTCCATCTGTTACTAAAATCACTTTTCTTTTTTTCATTCCATCCTTCCTCTCGGCTTACAGACGAACGCGGTTACCCATGCAACAGCAATCGGAAAAGAAAGAAAAAAGACGACATTTGTAAAGTCCCCCGTTTTTACCGCTTGTATGCAAGAAGCCCCCATATGAACAAGCGTCGTTTCCACACCTGCATGCGCTAACGACTGAAACGAAGTGTACCATCCGACCACTTCTATGATCATACCGAGCAATATAAGTATCGTCATCATACGGACGAACGACCATTTCATCAGTAATAATTGCCCAATAAACGATAATACTCCGCCAACAATAAACGCATATACGTACGTTTCCATCCTTATGTCACCGCTTCGATCGAGATGGCATGAGCGATCGCTGGAATCGTTTGGCTTTGCTTCACCATCGTGCTATTGAACAATGCACCTGTCGCCACAACGAGCATTGTATTTATTTTTTTCTCTTTCATTTGCCGAAGAAAATAGCTATATGTGACGACCGCACAGCACGCGCAGCCACTCCCGCCTGCAAACGCTTGTTGTTCTGCATCATAAATAAGCACACCGCAGTCTGTGTATCGGTCGCCTATGTTCATGTTCGCATCATCACATAACGACTTGAACTCGTTACTTCCTACTTTTCCTAAGTCTCCTGTCACAATGACATCATAAGATTGTAGAGAAAGGCCACAATCGACCAAATGTTGCTTTATCGTCGTAAACGCTGCTGGTGCCATCGCTCGCCCCATATCGAGCGGATCGGTCACACCGCTATCGACGACGCGACCGATCGTTGCCGAACGAATGCGAAATGGCGAACGAGTCGTACTTAATAACGCAGCCGCCCCCCCTGTCACTGTCCATGATGCGCTTTCCCCTTTTTGCACACCGATTGTCGTCGGAAAACGAAACTGACGCTCAGCTGCCCCGTAGTGACTGCTTGTAGCAACTAATACGCGCCGAGCAAACGTCCCATCAATAAATGTAGCAGCAACGAGCATCGCTTCCGTTATCGTTGAACAAGCGCTAAATACCCCTAAAAATGGAACGTTTAGTTCGCTTGCTACATAGTTGGCAGTAACAGTTTGATTCAGTAAATCTCCTGCAATAAATAAATCGACATCTTGAGCGGCTACGCCCCCATTTTCTAAACAAATCGTAATCGCTTCTTTCATAAGCCGCCGCTCTGCTAGTTCCCAACTTTGTTCCTCGCAATATAAGTCATCATATGCCCGATCAAATGATGAACCGAGCGGACCTTGACGTTCTTTTGGTCCTACAACCGTACCGACCGATTCAACGTAAATGTCGTTGTCAAAAACGATCGTTTGTGCTCCCACTTTTTTCATATGCATCCCCCTTTACAAAAACAACGCAGCAACATATGAAGCAACAACTAATGTCACAATGATGCTTCCCCCAACAAAAAACATATGTTCTGCCGCTCCTTCATTCCGATACTCCAATGCGGTGGCGCTCCATATGTTGGCTAAACTCATCATCGGCACGATCATTCCTGCCCCGGCAATTTGTGTAAATCGGCGATACAATCGAGTAGGGGTACATAGCGCGGCACACACGATAAGCGTTCCGTTCATCCAGCGAATCGCTTCCGCTTCATTCATATGAAACCATATGCTATACATATCGTGAAGCGCCTGACCGACTATCGCGATCAATCCCCCTGCTAAAAAAGCTTTCAACATACATTCCCTCCTATCGATCGACAAAATATATCCAATGAAAAAGAGAACCTGCCACTTTGCCAAATACCATCGCCATAAGTAATATGACAATTTGCTCATCGATACCGAGTCGCTTCGCTAAAATCGGAAATACGTTTAATACTTCCGTTAACGCCGCTGCAAGCATGCCGACAAACACGCCGCTACAGAGGCCGATGACGCTTGCAAGTATAGGAGGAAGAGAAAAAAGAGGATCGCGCAGGCTAATCCAACTGCTTACAACCGCTCCAAGTACAACTCCCCATTCATACGTCGCAATCCATTTCATCGTTTTCGTTAACTGTGTTAAACGGGGAATGACGCCAAGAACAGTTAAAAACGCTACAAAACCTGAACCGACAGCTAACCCTCCTGCTAATCCGACAAACGCTACAATGAACTCACGAATCATCGTTCATTCGCCTCATCGCTTCTTTATTTTCATGCATAATGACGTATTGATCGAGCGACTGTTGATATTGGAACATTTCAACTTCAAGCGGGCTCGGCTCTTCATTAATGCGCTTTTTAAAAAAATGATTAAAAAATAAAATCATGCCAAGACCTAATCCGAGCGAATATGGAATTTGAAACCATAGCGGCTTGACGACTTCCTTCCCTGTAATGACCCGATATAATCGTTGTTGCACTTGTTGCATGCTCACATCTTCATGAAAATTCATGATGGCAAGCCCTGATCCGACAAACAAAAGAAGCCAAACGACTGGAACGTACAAATAGCCCCATCGTTTTTTTTCATACACCACTTCAACAATCGTTTGCGACGGTCCAAGTAATTGAACGTCAACGTGTGGAACAACATCCAGCAAAGTTTTCATCACATGCATCACGTCAATGATAACAATGTTGCGATCCTTCTTTTGCACTGTATAAATTGGCACTCGCCTAAGCTCGTCCATTCGTTCATTTGCAATCACTTGTGCGACGTCCCCTAATCGAACGGTTGCGTTCGGTTGTACTTGTATACGATGGCGCATTTTCAAAAAAACTGTCCCTTTCATACTGACACCTTGCTTCCTTCATGATATTTGTAGTATGGGATATATGTGTATTCTGTATGCATAAAAGCCCGAACGGACTTATTCATCCATTCGGGCTTTCATTTGTTGCAATATTTTTTTCTCTAAACGAGATACTTGCACTTGAGAGATGCCTAATCTAGCTGCCACTTCTGATTGTGTTTGATCTTTATAGTAACGCAAGTAAACGATAAGCCGCTCACGTTCATCAAGCTCTTCCATCGCCTTTTTTAACGCAATTTTATCGAACCAAACATCTGGCTCATCGGCAATTTGATCGAGCAGCGTAATGGGATCGCCGTCATTTTCATACACCGTTTCATGAATGGACGTTGGCGAGCGAATAGCTTCTTGCGCTAACACAACGTCTTCTGGCGCAATGTGCAAAAACTCGGCAATTTCATTTACCGTCGGGACGCGGCCGTTTCGTTTCGATAATTCATCTTTTGCTTTTCTTATTTTATTGCCAATTTCTTTTAATGAACGGCTCACCTTCACGGATCCGTCATCGCGAATAAAGCGTTGAATTTCACCGAGAATCATCGGTACAGCATATGTGGAAAACTTGACATCGTATGACAAGTCAAACTTATCAACCGATTTCATTAAACCGATACAACCGATTTGAAACAAATCTTCTGGTTCGTATCCGCGGTTTAAAAACCTTTGCACAACCGACCAAACAAGACGCATATTTTTTTCAATGATTTCGTCGCGCGCCTGCTGATCTCCTTGTTGACTTCTCCGAATCAATTGTTTAATCTCGTGATCTTTGACAGCTTGTACCTCGACATCCATAGGCACGTCTCCCTTAATTGCATAACGCTTTGCTTTTCGTTACATGCTTAATCAGCTCCACGGTCGTTCCTTCATTCACTTTGGAATAAATGTTCACTTCATCCATAAAGTTTTCCATAATCGTAAACCCCATGCCGGAACGTTCAAGCTCCGGTTTTGTCGTAAATAACGGCTGCCTTGCTTCTTCAACGTTTTCAATTCCTTTTCCGCAATCGCGAACAGTTAAATGGACGGTATGCCCTTCAATGATGACGGAAATATATACGATGCCGCTTGGATCGTTTTCATACCCGTGAATAATCGCATTTGTCACCGCTTCCGATACAACCGTTTTAATTTCAGTTAACTCATCAAGCGTTGGATCAAGCTGTGCGACGAACGCTGCAACTGTCACGCGAGCAAATGATTCATTTTGACTGAGGGCAGAAAACTGGAGGTGCATTTCATTTCTCATTTACGCCACCCCCAATGTTTGCAACGCATACTGTTCGTTCGCTTCTAAACGAATAATTTTAAACAATCCTGACATATCGAACAAACGCTTAATTGATGGGGAAACAGAACAAACAACCATCTCTCCACCAAGTCGTTGTATTTGCTTATATCTGCCTAAAATGACACCTAATCCTGAACTATCCATGAACGTTAACTCATTCAAGTTTAAAACGATCGCTTTCACTCGCTCGCGTTCCAATACATCGGTTACAGCTGCACGCAGCTCTTCTGCTGTATGATGATCTAACTCACCAGCTAATCGAACGAGCAACACATGTTGTTTCACTTCTAATTGAATCGATAAACTCACGATTGTTTCCTCCTTATCCGCTTAGGTTAAGGAAGAATTCGACTGATTTATGCTTCAATCCTTCTTGCCGACAAAACTAGTGGTCATTCGCCCCGTTTCGTCAAGATGTGCGTGAGAAGGAGCTGAACATTCGTTTAAATAATTCCCACATGTTTGCTTCTTCTACTTGCTCTTTCGCCACTAAAGGACTTTTCGCAATCACCGAACCGTCTTTTTTAATGATGAGCGTGCCAAGCACATCTCCTTTTTTCACCGGTGCTTTCACTTTTTCGTTTAATTTCCATGCCGCTTTTATTGCCTCAGACTTTTCCCCTTTTTTCAATAAAACAGAAAGCGGTTCAGACGTCACAACGGCGACTGATCGTTTCTTTCCTTTGCTGACAGGAAGCGTCGTAATCGTTTCCCCTTTTTTATAAAGCGGTTTCGTCTCATAATGGCTAAACGCATAATCTAACATTTTTGTAATTTGCGCATTTCTCGCCTTCGGTGTTGGCGCCCCAAAAACGACGGCAATGACGCGCATATTGCCTTTTTTCGCTGTCGCGGTTAGACAGTATTTTGCTTCGCTCGTATAACCTGTTTTCAACCCGTCAACACCCGGATAAAATTTGACAAGTCGATTCGTATTGACGAGCCAAAATTTTTTATCTGTATGTTGCCTCAAGTAGTCTTCGTACGTACCTGTGTACTTTGTAATTAAATCGTATTTTAATAACTCTTTTGCCATAACCGCCATATCGTAAGCCGTGCTATAATGATTTTTTGCTGGTAAACCGGTCGTATTTTCAAATGTTGTATGTTTTAGACCAAGTTGCCTCGCTTTCTCGTTCATCATATGAACAAATGCTTCTTCTGATCCCGCAATGCGCTCTGCTAGTGCGACGGATGCATCATTGCCCGATCCGATCGCCACACCTTTAAGTAAATCGTCTACTGTCATTTCTTCCCCAGGCTCTAGAAAAATTTGCGATCCACCCATCGATGCGGCATATTCACTCGCCCGCACTCGCTCGTCTAGCTTCAACTTTCCTTGATCAATAGCCTCCATAATGAGAAGCATTGTCATAATTTTCGTCATACTCGCTGGTGGAAGCGGCTCATGGGCATTTTTTTCATACAAAACAGCCCCTGTGTCTCTCTCAATTAAAATTGCTGATCGCGCCTCAGGTGCTAATTCAATTTTCGGCTGCTCCGCGCGCACAACGACGCTTGGAAGAAAAAGAAACGCGATAGCAAACACGCAAAAAAATCGCTTCATCTCCAACCCTCCATTTCTTTATACTTGCCATCCTTTCCATTTTTTATTTTTTTATACATAAAAAAACCTGAAGGAATGAATCCTTCAGGTTACGAAATTTTATCGTAAATTAATGTTGGTGCTTGCACAGGAGTTGCTGAGATGCGAATGTTTTCATATAGTTTTTGTTTTACATCATCCACTTGTTCACGGTTGCTGTAAATTGTAACGAGCGATTCACCTTTTTTCACCGCATCGCCAACTTTTTTGCGAAGCACGAGACCGACAGCTAAATCGATCGTTGATTCTTTCGTCGCCCGCCCTGCACCAAGCCACATCGCTGCCGTTCCGACCGCATCCGCGACAATTTCGGATACGTATCCATCTTCTTTCGCTTCTAGTTCAATAATATATTTTGCTTGCGGCAATTTGCTCGGATCATCAACAACAGATGCGTCGCCGCCTTGCGCAGCTAAAAACGTCTTAAACGTTTCAAGTGCGGAGCCGTCTTTCATCGCTCGTTCTAACATATGGCGAGCTTCTTCAAGCGAAGATGCTTTTTCAGCTAAATATACCATATGGCTTCCAAGCACTAAGCAAAGTTCTTGTAAATCTTCCGGTCCTTCACCTTTTAACGTATCGATTGCCTCTTTTACTTCAAGGGCATTTCCGATCGCATAGCCGAGCGGTTGGCTCATATCAGAAATGATCGCCATCGTTTTTCGACCGACGCGATTTCCGATATCGACCATCGCTTTCGCCAACGCTTTTGCATCATTTAAATCTTTCATAAATGCGCCTGCGCCCGTTTTCACATCAAGCACGATCGCATCAGCACCAGCAGCAATTTTTTTACTCATAATTGATGAAGCGATGAGCGGAATGCTGTTGACCGTTGCCGTCACATCACGAAGCGCATACAACTTTTTGTCCGCTGGCGTCAAATTACCAGACTGACCGACAACGGCAATTTTATTTTTATTCACAAGATCGATAAATTCATCGTTCGTAATTTCAACGTGAAAACCTGGCACCGATTCTAGTTTATCGATCGTTCCACCCGTATGTCCAAGGCCGCGCCCCGACATTTTCGCAACCGGAACACCGACAGAAGCAACGAGCGGTCCAAGCACTAACGTTGTCGTGTCGCCCACACCACCTGTGGAATGTTTATCCACTTTTACTCCTTCAATTTTTGAAAGGTCGATCGTATCGCCTGAATGCACCATCGCCATCGTTAATTCAGCTGTTTCTTCTTCGTTCATGCCGCGGAAGAAAATTGCCATCGCCAACGCGCTCATTTGATAATCAGGAATGTCACCTTTTGTGTACCCTTCAATGATAAACTGAATTTCTTCTTTCGTTAATGTATGACCGTCTCTTTTTTTCTCAATTAAATCGACCATTCTCATTGTGTTCACCTTCTCGTTCAGTTTTTAGCCATGCGGCGCACGATCGCTTTTACAAATCGCAAAAAGTCGGCTTTTACTTTTTCCGTCGTTTCGATCACTTCATCATGCGTAAGCGGCTGATCTAAAATGCCGGCCGCCATGTTAGAGATGCAAGAAATACCGAGCACTTCCACCCCAGCATGGCGCGCAACAATGACTTCAGGCACAGTAGACATTCCGACCGCATCGCCACCCATCATGCGGATCATGCGAATTTCAGCTGGTGTTTCATAGGCTGGACCCGTATTAGCAACATACACTCCTTCACGCACGCGTAAGCCAATCTCGTTCGCGACATCTTTTGCCAGCTGGCGAAGTCGTTTACTGTACGCTTCGGTCATATCTGGGAAGCGTACGCCAAGCGACGAATCGTTTGGACCGATGAGCGGATTGCCACCCATGTTGTTAATATGATCTGAAATAATCATTAAATCGCCCGGTTCGAACGACTCATTTACCCCACCTGCCGCGTTCGTAACAACGAGCTGTTCGACGCCGAGTGCCTTCATGACACGGACCGGAAACGTCACCTTATCAAAGCTGTACCCTTCGTAGTAATGGAAACGCCCTTGCATGACGACAACCGTTGCGCCTTCTAACTGACCGTATACGAGTTGGCCTGCATGTCCTTCGACTGTCGATACAGGGAAATTCGGAATGTCACTGTAAGGAATTTTGATTGCTTGTTCGATCTCGTCTGCTAACACACCTAAACCGGAGCCAAGAATTAAGCCGATTTGTGGTGGATTCGGAAACTTTTCTTTTAAAAATTGTGCCGCTTGTTCAATTGCTGCTCGATTCATATGTTCACGCTCCTTATTTTAAATCACGTAAAAAGCTTGTTCCATGTGCTGGCATCGCCACGCCAAAGTTTTCCGCAATCGTTGCACCGACATCTGCGAACGTCTCGCGAAGCGGAAGTTGTTTTCCCCCGTCCATGCTCGGGCTATAAACGAGGAGAGGGACGTATTCGCGCGTATGATCTGTTCCATGATGTACAGGATCATTGCCGTGGTCAGCTGTAATAATTAATAAATCATCATCTTTTAAACGCTCAAACACTTCAGGTAAACGGGCATCAAATTGTTCTAACGCATCCCCATATCCTTTCGGGTCGCGGCGATGTCCATATAGCGCATCAAAATCAACGAGATTAAGGAAGCTTAGCCCTGTAAAATCCATTTGTAACGTATCGACTAATTTGTCCATCCCGTCCATATTTGATTTTGTGCGCAACGTCTGAGTTACACCTTCATTGTCATAAATATCAGCAATTTTACCGATGGCAATCACGTCGTAACCTGCATCTTGCAGCTCGTTCATGACAGTTCGCCCAAACGGCTTTAACGCATAATCATGACGATTCGCTGTTCGTTGGAAATTGCCCGGTGTGCCGATGAATGGACGCGCGATCACGCGACCGACCATATATTTTTCATCAAGCGTCAATTCTCGCGCAATTTTGCAAATGCGATATAGCTCTTCTAGCGGAATGACTTCTTCATGTGCTGCAATTTGTAAAACGGAATCAGCGGACGTATATACGATTAACGCGCCTGTTTCCATATGTTCTGGACCAAGCTCATCAATGATCGCCGTTCCACTCGCCGGTTTATTTCCGATCACTTTTCTTCCCGTCCGTTTTTCCAACTCTTCAATTAATTCTTGTGGAAATCCATCTGGGAACACTTGAAATGGCGTATCAATACGAAGCCCCATGAGCTCCCAATGTCCTGTCATCGTATCTTTTCCTGCGGACGCTTCTTGCATTTTCGTGTAATAAGCAAGCGGTTTTTCCGCTTTTGGGATACCTTCAATTTCGCGAATGTTACTTAAACCTAGTTTCGCCATATTCGGCATGTTTAAGCCACCGCGATGTTGTGCGATATGTCCGAGCGTATCTGCCCCTTTATCGTTATATTTTTCAGCATCTGGCGCCTCGCCAATCCCGACCGAGTCCATTACGATTAAAAATACACGTTTATATGTAGGCTTCACGATTGTACCTCCTCAGTTGCTTCATTCGCTTCATAGCATGCCCACTATAAAGCAAAATCACGCGTCGTTCGAATTTGTCAGAAGTCTGACAACTAAATTATAAAACGTTTTCATAATGAATTGCAATAAAAAAAACTGTGACAAATCATCGTCACAGTTTTATGCGCGTGGATGAAACTGCTTGTACACATCTTTTAAGCGCGTTTTCGTTACATGCGTATAAATTTGCGTTGTCGAAATATCAGCATGCCCAAGCATTTCTTGTACCGCACGCAAGTCCGCTCCATTTTCTAGTAAATGCGTAGCAAACGAATGACGTAGCGTATGGGGGGTTAACGGTTTTTGAATGTTCGCTTCACGAGCAAGTCGCTTTAAAATTTTCCAGCATCCTTGTCTCGTTAGCCGCTCACCATGGTGGTTTAAAAACAATGCGTCCGTCGTCCCTCTTTTTTTACTCAACAGCTTCGGACGTCCCTTTTCCATATACTGTTTTAATGCTTCTGTCGCCATTTTTCCGATCGGAACAATTCGCTCTTTCCGCCCTTTTCCGTAACAGCGAATGAACCCCATCGTTAAATGAACGTCGGATACGTCTAATTGAATGAGTTCGCTCACACGAATGCCTGTCGCGTATAACAATTCCAACATCGCTTTATCCCGAATGCTAAACGGGGTGTTTTGCTTCGGTGCATCCAATAGCGCTTCGACTTCTGCCATCGATAGCACGTTCGGTAATGTTCTCGGCAACTGAGGTGTTTCAATGTGAACAGTCGGATCTTGGTCAGCCGCTTTTTCACGTAACAAAAATTGATGGAAAGAGCGCACAGACGCAAGATGGCGTGCAATCGTTTTTGGCGAACTTCCTTTTTCTTTTAGAAACTTTAAAAATTGCATAATATGAAAACGAGTTATATTGTTCCAACTGCTTTGTTGTTCAACTTGTTGTAAATATTGAACGTATTTTTTTAAATCCCGCTCATACGACACGATCGTGTTATGAGCTAAATTTCGTTCTACAATTAAATAGTGAATAAAATCTTTTACTTGGTCTTCCACGCTCATCCTACTCCCCGTTTTGATAGAAAAACAATAGCCGATCAAGCCAATGTGTTTCTTGTCGTTCAGTCGTCGACACTTTTACAGCCGACCCCATAGGCTCATCGTAACGACGATAATAGTTGTATTCTTCGCTCATCCATACAATACTATAATAAAATAAAATCGTACATCCCGTAAATAAAAGAAACACTTTTAACACATCGACGATTCTTTTCATCGCATACCTCCGCTAACTGTCATATAGTAAGAGGATATGCCCGTTTCATCGCATTTTATACATAAATGAAAAAACCTTTTCATAGACGAAAAGGTTTTACTATGCCTCATGCTTATCTTGGCAACGATGGCAAATACCGTGAAACGTTAGACGATGGTCTTTAATTTTAAAATTCCAATCACGCTCTACAATGGCTTCGACATCTTCTAATAAATCTTCTTGAATTTCATCAACCGCTCCGCATTCAATACATACTAAATGGTGATGAAAATGCGCCGCACCTTCTTTGCGAAGATCGTAGCGGGAAACGCCATCCCCGAAGTTAATTTTATCGACAATTTTTAACTCTGTTAATAACTCCAACGTGCGATATACGGTAGCTAGACCAATTTCAGGCGCTTTTTCTTTCACGAGGAGGTAAACATCTTCCGCGCTTAAATGATCTTCTTCATGTTCAAGCAACACACGCACCGTCGCTTCACGTTGCGGCGTTAATTTATAACTGGCTGCATGCAATTGTTTTTTTATTCGTTCAAGCCGACTTTCCATTTTCATTCCCTCCCTCGTTACTCATTCTCATTATAACAAAAGAAAGGAACGTGTCAAAATAAAATGATTATAAATTGATAAATAAAATGATTATTAAATAATAATTATTTTTCTATTAATTGAACAACTTCTTTCATAAGTAACGGGGAAACGTATGCTTCGACCGATGAGGCAAATGCTAAAGCGATGCTGAACGATAGCATAATAAACGTATAGCGAAGCATCGCTCGGAAAATTGGTTCATGTGTTCGCTTCACAAATTGATGGCGAATCATTTTTAAAGAAAACGAAATAGATACAGCAGCCATCATAATAAAAATAGGAACGAGAATGATATTTTGTGGAACGACAGATACGAAAGCCAATAAAAATCCGTGCCATCCCATTTGATTGACTAAAAAGCCGACGGTAAACCCGATGACAAGCCCTTTTAAAAACAATAAAATTAAAATGAGTGGCAAGCCGACGAGCGACATCGCCAAAATCCACATTAACCCGATATATTTTACGTTTTGTAAAAAGCTTTCTTTCCACGCATCATGCGCACTCGCCATATTGCCCGCGGAAACTTGTCCAAAAAAATTCGTTAAGTAATAGTATAAATCTTCTTTTTGATTAAAGCTTAAGCTATTGACGACGATGGCACCAAAAATGATTCCCATAATAAAAAGAACGACGGTGAATACATATGTCGTATAATGTTCTTGTACGTGTTGCCCCCACAAATTTATCCACGATCGCTTTCTCATCGCTCCATCCCCCTACATGTCCTGTTAATCTCATTGTATGGGACAATGGAAAGCGATATGACAAAAAGCGGTCACGCAGACCGCTTTTACATATACAATTGCCAGTATAACAGAGCGTAAATCGTTTTTGCATCGTAAATTTGCTTTTCTTTCACCATGTTTAATGCTTCTTCTAACGTGACCTCGAGCACATCAACAAACTCGTCATCATCAAGCATTTGCTTTTCACTTTTTTTCGTTAGTCCTTTAGCAAGAAATATATGTACTAGTTCATCTGCAAATCCTGGAGAAGTGTAAAAAGAGTGGAGCGGCTCCATCGTTTCACATACATACCCCGTCTCTTCTTCTAATTCACGCCTTGCTGTTTCAAGCGGCGCTTCTCCTTTTTCTAGCTTCCCTGCTGGAATTTCAACAAGCACTCGTTCTAACGCTTTTCGGTATTGGCGCACGAGCACCATTTTATTTTCTTTTGTGATCGCTATAACCGCAACCGCTCCAGGATGTTTCACAATTTCGCGCTTGCTCGTTTCCCCATTTGGCAACAACACATCTTCCACATACATATCAATCACTTTTCCAGAAAAAATACACGCTCGATTCATCGTTTTTTCATATAAATGATCCATTGTTTCACCACCATATTCATCATCTCATATTGATTGTACTACATGCTTAAAGACAAATGGTAAACTTATTCGTTATAATTTAATGAAAAAGAGGGGTGAATAGCATGAACAAACGAAAACTTGGGCATTCAAACATATATGTGAGCGAAATTGGCTTCGGCTGCATGTCGCTTGGCACTTCAGAAAATGAGGCCATTCGTATCATTCATGAAGCGATGGATAAAGGTGTCAACTACTTTGATACAGCCGATTTATATGATCGCGGGTTGAATGAAGAAATTGTTGGTAAAGCATTAAAGGGAAAGCGACATGATGTCGTCATTGCGACGAAAGTAGGGAACCGCTGGACGGAACAAGGGAACGGTTGGACGTGGGACCCGTCAAAAACATACATTAAAGAAGCTGTGAAACATAGCTTGCGACGGTTACAAACCGATTATATTGATGTATACCAATTACACGGTGGAACGATTGATGACCCGATCGATGAAACGATTGAAGCGTTTGAAGAATTGCAACAGGAAGGCATTATTCGTTATTATGGCATTTCCTCTATGCGTCCAAATGTCATTCGCGAATACGTCAAACGATCGCGCATCGTTTCCGTTATGATGCCGTATAGTTTGCTCGATCGCCGTGCTGAAGAATGGTTCCCACTTTTAAAACAACATCACATTAGCGTCATTGCACGGGGACCGCTCGCTAAAGGGCTATTAACTGAACGATCGATTGATCAAGTAAGCGACGAAACGAAACAAAACGGATATGCGGATTATTCGTTTGCTGAATTAATGGCGCTTATTCCAAAACTAAAAGCCGTTGCACCGAACGAAACGCTCACTGCGATCGCTCTCCGTTTTTGTTTAGCTCATGACGTCGTTGCGACAGTCGTTCCCGGCGCAAGCCGATTATCACAACTGATCGAAAACGTCGCTGCCCAATCGGTGACATTAAGCGATGAACAAATGACTGCACTAAAGCAACTAACAAAACAAACGATTTTCACCGCTCATCGGTAACCGAGGTTTTCCCCTCGGTTACTTAAATTTTCGCCAATCTAAATCACTTTCTTCTAACCATTCTGCAAACGTTTTATTTTTTTCACGTTTGCGCGCCTCCTCTTTCCGCTTTGCCTCCTCTTCTTCTTTTCGTTTTTGTTCTTCTTCTAGTAGTTCCTTTTGTTTTTGTTTTAACTGCTCAATCAGTTGCTCATTTAATCGATCTTTTAGCATAAACATCTCCTTCTTTCTCCAAACTAATCATGACTAAAACGTAAAGGAGTGAACTTTTATGGCAAAAAATAAAAGCCAAAAAGGAAAGCCGACAGCTGATACCGTCCGTCCTATCATAGCAAAAGAGGAGTTGGAAAAAGCCATTCACCCGACAAAACGGCAAAACTCCCCGCAATAAGCAGGAGGGCATCTCGCCCTCTTTATAAAATATCAGTAATATTTGGCATATGTTGTTCAATCCAAGCAAGCGCCTCATCTAACTGAACGAACGATTGTGTTTCAAATGTCATTTCATCTTGCAGCAACCAGACGTCGCGCTCATCATTTGAAAATCCCGCAACAGACCAATGAAGCAAGCTATATGGGTGGTTATTGTACAAAAACGACACCCACGTTTTTTCCTTTGCTATTTTCCGAAGACGATTTACTTGATCGTTCACAACTATCACTCTTTCTCTCATCATTTGCACGTACGCCTTTATTTTAACTCAATATAGTGAAATAAGAAAAGAGATCTCGAAAAAGAGACCTCTTTCCGTCTTATTGCTGCTTCGGCATGCGACGACGATAAACGACGTAACTGCGGCTCAAATAACGAAACGGCATGCTAAATATGTGAACTAATCGTGTAAACGGCCAAACGATAAAAATACATAAAGCTGAAACGATATGAATTTTAAACCAAATCGGCACACTTTCCATATACGTCGGATCGGCACGGAACGTTAAAACGGTACGAAACCATGGACTGATCGTTGTACGATAATCAAATCCATTAGCATTCACATTCAGCGATGTAGAAGCGAAGCCCGTCAACATGACAATCGCTAATAAAATTAAAACGAGCCAATCCGCTTTACTGGTTGTTAAACGAATGCGCTTGATCGTTAAGCGCCGTTGAATTAAAATGGCTAAACCGATAATAGCAACAATTCCTGCAGGGAGACCAAATGCAATCGCCATCGTATGGTACATATGCTTGGAAACGCCTATCGCATCATAAAACGCTTTCGGAATAAGAATGCCCATCACATGACCGATGAAAACGAAAATGATCCCCCAATGAAACAAAATGCTTCCGAGCCGCAACGATCGTTTTTCAAGAAATTCGCTCGATTTTGTCGTCCACCCGAACTGATCGTGCTGATAACGATAAATATGTCCTCCGATAAAGATGGTTAAAACGATGTAAGGGAAGTATCCCCAAAGAAATTGTTCGAGCATTACGACACGCTCCCTTCTGCCAGTTTACGCACACCAATTTCTTCAAGTGCCATGAGCAGTACATCAAATAAAATGGCGTAGTAACTTTCAGCCGCAATTAATTGCTCACGAATATGAGAAATATGATTAAAATATTTTTGCATGAGCGGTTGGACATACGTACGCTCTGCTTGAGATGCGAATTCAAGCATGAGCGGTAAATAGTCTGGCAATTCCTGCTCTGTTACGTCAAACCCTGCTGATTTGTATAATTGCTTCAATTGTAACAGCTCAATTCCTCGCTCTCTCTGTTCCCCTGTACTCATATATGTGACATATAAATTTGTTTTTTTGCCAAAATCAAACGTATACACATACGTTTCAATCCACGTCATTTCATCCGTTTGTTTCACATAGTCAATAAATTTTTGTATGTTTTGAACGATTGGACGATGCGGAATATGTTGACTAAACGTCGCACAATCATCTAGTTGTTTCCGCCATTGCCGATCTGGGTACGATAACAAATACGAAACGATTTCAAACACCGTTTGTACGTGAGCATAATCCATTTACATCCTCTCCCTTATGACGAAATCGTGCCACACGAACCTGGTCCGCCCATGAAAGATAATCCACATGTACCTTGCTCCGCATATAATTCAGCAACTTGTTCGCGATGCGATGCTGGAATAACAAAGCGGTCGTTGTATTTTGCAATCGCCAATAAACGATACATTTCTTCGATATCTTTCCCGGTTAGTCCTAACGATTGAACCATCTGTTCATTCGGTTGTTTATTCGTTTGAAGCGCACGCATGTATAAACGCATCGCAGCCATTTTTTTCAGCACTGTACGAATATGTGCTTGGTCGCCAGCTGTTAATAAGTTAGCTAAATATTCAATTGGAATGCGCATATCATCAATTGCTGGGAAAATGTCGTATTCACTTGCTCGACTTCCTTTTCCTTCAATCATATTTGTAATTGGACTTAATGGAGGAATGTACCATACCATCGGCAATGTTCGATATTCAGGATGTAGCGGTAAAGCAATTTTCCAATCCACGATCATTTTATAAATAGGTGATTGCTGCGCCGCTTCAATCCACGCTTGCGGAATGCCTTCTTCTTTTGCCTTTGCAATCACTTCTGGATCATGCGGATCTAAGAAAATCGATAACTGCGCCTCGTATAAGTCTTTTTCGTTCGTGACGCTTGCCGCTTCTTTTACCCGATCAGCATCATATAACATCACGCCGAGATAGCGTACGCGACCAACACACGTTTCTGAACAAATCGTTGGTAATCCCGCCTCCAAACGTGGAAAACATAGTGTACATTTCTCTGCTTTGCTTGTTTGCCAGTTAAAATACACTTTTTTGTACGGACAGCTCGATACACAATATCGCCAAGCACGACAAGCATTTTGGTCAACAAGGACAATACCGTCCTCCTCACGTTTATACATCGCGCCAGATGGACAACTAGATACGCATGGAGGATTTACGCAATGCTCACATAGGCGCGGCAAATACATCATAAATACTTGTTCAAACTCAGCTTGAATCGACTGTTCCATTTTCACTACGTTTGGATCTTCTAACGCTGTAGCGTGGGCACCAGCTAAATCGTCTTCCCAGTTTGGTCCCCATTTGAGCTCCATAAATTCACCAGTTAATGCTGATTTTGGCCGCGCAACTGGCTGATGTTTTTTTTCAGGGCTATTTGTTAGTGTCTCGTAATCGTAATTCCACGGCTCATAATAATCATCAATCGTCGGTAAGTTAGGGTTATAAAATAAGTTGAGTAACCGATTTACTTTCGAGCCAGATTTCAATTGTAGTTCACCGTTTTTTAGTTCCCAACCACCTTTATATTTTTCTTGATCTTCCCATTTCTTTGGATATCCGATGCCAGGTTTCGTTTCTACGTTGTTAAAATACATATATTCGGCACCTGGACGATTCGTCCAGGTGTTTTTGCATGTAACGCTGCACGTATGGCAGCCAATGCATTTATCTAAGTTCATGACCATACCAATTTGCGCTTTAATCTTCAAGCCAATCGACCTCCTTCAACTTGCGGATAATGACGTTCAAGTCGCGTTGGTTTCCTGTCGGTCCATAATAGTTGAATCCGTAACTTAATTGTGCATAGCCACCAATCATATGCGTCGGTTTGACATGAATACGCGTCGGGCTATTATGCGTACCGCCACGGTTGTTCGTTAACTTTGATCCTGGTACGTTAATGTGGCGATCTTGTGCGTGATGCATGAATGCAATTCCTCTAGGAAGACGGTGAGAAACGACCGCACGCGCAACAACAACACCGTTTCGGTTGAAACATTCAATCCAATCGTTATCTTGAATACCTGCTTCCTCGGCATCTTCTTTGCTTAACCAAATCGTTGGTCCACCACGGAACAACGTTAACATCGGTTGCGAATCAAAATACATGCTATGGACGGACCATTTATTATGCGGTGTTAAATAATTGAGCGTAATTTCTTTTCCCTCAACATCTGGGCGATTTTTTTGGAACGGTTTATGTTGCAAAATTGGTTTAAACGTTGCCATCGTTTCACCGAACTCTTGCATTAGTTCATGATCAACGTAAAAGGATTGACGCCCTGTTAATGTCCGCCAAGGAATGAGGCGCTCGACATTCGTTGTAAACGGTGAATAGCGACGTCCACCTTTTTCCGATCCGCTAAATGCTGGCGACGTAATAACTGTTTTTGGTTGTGCTGTAATTTGTTCAAATGTAAAACATTCTTCTTCCCGCTCTGCCGCTAAATCTTTTAGCTGTAAACTCGTTTTCTTTTCAAGGGATTCCCAAGCTTTCACCGCAACATGACCATTTGTTGTCGATGAAAGTGTTAAGATGGCTTCAGCTACTTTTTTTGCATCACTTATATCTGGACAACCTTTCGCGACCGAGGAATGTTGCACCGTTCCTAACACGCGTTTTAACTTTTCGTATTCTTCTTCTACTGACCATGTCATCCCTTTTACACCGAAAGGCGCTTTTACCACATTCGGACCGAGCGCTGTCATTTTTTCAAATATTTTTGTATAATCGCGCTCAACGACATGAATTTGTGGCATCGTTTTTCCTGGAATTGGTTCACATTCCCCTTTACTCCAGTCTTTAATTTTTCCGAACGGTTGTGCTAACTCTTGTGGCGTATCGTGAAGAATCGGCGTTGCCACAACCTCTTTTACCGGTGTCATCCCTATTTCTTCCGCTACTTGTGACACCGCCTTCGCAAGCGATTTGAAAATTTCCCAGTCTGAACGTGCTTCCCATGGTACAGCAATTGCTGGATTAAACGGATGTACAAATGGATGCATATCTGTACTGCTCAAATCATGTTTTTCGTACCATGTCGCAGCAGGTAACACAACGTCAGAATATAGGGCTGTACCAGCCATTCGAAAATCAAGGTTAATAAGCAAGTCTAACTTTCCTTCTGGCGCTTCTTCACGCCATTGAATTTCTTTAGGGCGAATACTATCTTTGTCATCATTCATTAATCCGTGCGATGTGCCAAGCAAATGTTTTAAAAAGTATTCGTGCCCTTTTCCGGAGCTTGAAATTAAGTTGGCACGCCAAACGATTAAGTTACGCGGGAAGTTTTTCTCGTTGTCCGGGTCTTCAATCGCAAAACGCAACTTCTTCTCTTTTAATTGGTTTGCTACGTATGTGCCAATGTCTTCAATTGTTTCCGCTCCTGATGCCAAAGCTTCGTTATACAAATCAATTCCGTTTCGCTCAAACGTTGGATATGAAGGGAGCCAACCTAAACGCGCCGCAAGGACGTTATAATCGGCATAATGTTGGTAACGCGCCTCTTTAACAAGCGGTGAGACGAGTTGCCCAACCGGCGTATCCTCATACCGCCATTGATCCGTTGCAAAATAATAAAATGATGTGCCGTTTTGCAGTTTTGGTGGAGCCTGCCAATCTCGTGCCATCGCAATCGTTTGCCAACCTTCTACCGGACGCAATTTTTCTTGACCAACATAATGCGCCCAACCACCCCCGTTTACTCCTTGTGCACCAACGAATAAAACGAGGTTTAAGACGGCACGATAAATCGTATCTGAGTTAAACCAATGGTTAATCCCTGCGCCAACGATAATCATTGAGCGACCTTTTGTATCGATTGCATTTTGAGCGAACTCGCGCGCAATTTGAATAACGAGATCGCGCTTCACACCTGTGATGTTTTCTTGCCATGCTGGCGTAAACGGAATAAGGTCATCGTATGTTTTCGCTACTTCACCACCGATCCCACGATCAACCCCATAGTTAGCAAGCACTAAATCATATACGGTCGTGACGTATAATTCTTCATGCTCCGTTTGTACGCGTTTTACAGGCACAGCACGTTTTAAAATTTTGTTTCCATCATGAGAAAAATACGGAATTTGTATAGTTACAACCTCGTCTTCTATGCCTAACATCGTCAGTCGCGGCTCGATCGCTTCCTCTGTTTCTTCGTCTACCATGTTTAAGTTCCATTTTCCTTTGTTTTCCCAGCGTGAACCAATTGTTCCATTCGGAATCGCAAAATCATTTGTTCGTTCATTCCAAAGCGCTGGTTTCCATTCCCCATTTGTCGTGTTCCGTCCAATATCAGACGCGTGTAGGAAACGATCAGCAACAAATTGCCCATCTTCTTTCTTTTTCAACGTAACTAAAAATGGAAAATCTGTGTATGTTTTTGCATAGTTTGTAAAGTATTGTACTTGTCTATCTACATAAAACTCTTTTAAAATAACATGCCCCATCGCCATCGCTAAAGCGCCGTCTGTCCCTTGTTTAACGCTCAACCATTCATCCGCTAGCTTCGTCGATTCAGCAAAGTCTGGACTAATCGAGACGACTTTTGTTCCTTTGTATCGAACCTCTGCTAAAAAGTGAGCGTCTGGAGTACGCGTCATTGGAACGTTTGATCCCCATGTCATAATGTAACCAGCGTTATACCAGTCGCTACTTTCTGGAACGTCTGTTTGATCTCCCCAAATTTGTGGTGAAGCTGGTGGCAAGTCAGCGTACCAATCATAAAAGCTTAAAATCGGTCCACCCATCAATGACATAAAGCGTGCACCTGCTGCATGGCTAACCATCGACATTGCGGGAATTGGAGAAAAACCAACGTTTCGATCTGGACCATATTTCATGACTGTATAAAGTAAAGAGGTGGCAACAAGTTTTAATACTTCATCCCACTCCGCACGAACAAATCCACCTTTTCCACGCGCCTGCTTATAACGCTTTGCTTTCTCCGGGTTTTCAACGATGCTTTTCCAAGCATCAATCGGATTTTTATGTTGCTGCAATGCTTCACGCCACATATTTAACAACACGCCACGAACGTACGGGTACTTCACGCGAAGCGGGCTATAAATATACCAAGAAAAACTTGCCCCACGCGGACAGCCCCGCGGTTCAAAATCGGGCATATCCGGTCCTGTTGTTGGATAGTCGAGTTTTTGACCTTCCCATGTGACGATACCGTCTTTCACATAAATATTCCAACTACATGAACCTGTACAGTTTACGCCATGTGTTGAGCGTACGACCTTGTCATGTTGCCATCTTCTACGATATATTTGCTCCCAATCGCGATCTTGATATGTGACTTCACTATGCGCATCTGCATGACGTTCAATCGGTTTCACGTAGTTCAATCGTTTGAACAACGGTGACTTCTTTTTCACATCGCTCACTCCTCTTCGTATGAAATCCTTCTATCTCCACTATAAACGGGAACATCACAAATAAATGTGAGGTACCTCACATGTTTTTTAATTGTCACAAATATGTCGAAATATTAGAAAAGCGCCCCCATCCCATTAAGTGAAGATGGGAAAAACTGAAAAAGACTAATCCGTCATGGATTAGCCTTCGATCTCATTTATTCTTTTTGCTAATTGTTCTTTTTCTTCGACTGATAATAACTTTTCAGCCATTGGAAAAAGCACTTGTTCTTCTTTCGTAAAGTGATCGGTTAAAATCATATAGGCGTTGATTACGTAAGAAGCTAGTTGCTTTGCTTCTTTTTCGCAAATCGTTTCAGTTTTTTGTAAAAATGTCGCAATATTTCTTTTCGCTTCTTGATGTTCGTACTCCATGACTGCAATCGGACCGAATTGTTTTCCAATGTAGCGTTCCATCATCGGAAATAATATATCTTCTTCCCGACGTGAATGCGGATCAAGTTGTTGTAAAAATTGCTGTACATGTTCGCGCAAACGAATAAGCGCTTGAACAACATCTTGTTCTTTACCATCGTAAATGCTTTTTGCTTCAACAAAAAGAGCATACTTTTGTTCGTTTAATGGGACGTGCTCTTCTTTTAATCGTTGCAATGGCGGACATAATGAAATCGGCTCACTTCCAATGAGACTGCAAGGTGAAAACTCCATCGTCATCCCTCTTTTCTTCGCATGCTTAATGGTTACACAATCATTGTATAAAAAAGATGTATGTTTTCGTGTGATGCACGTCACACGTATAATGAAAAAAATGAATGTTTATTGACTATTCAATGTTGCAATATGAAGCTGGACATCCTTCACAGTTAATCTGCTTTTTTAAATAGTCTAAGCTATGAATAATAATTTTTCTTCCTTTGAAGGAAATGATTCCTTTACTTTTTAACGTATTTAATTCCCGATTGACGCTCTCACGCGATGTCGAACTAAAATTCGCTAAATCTTGGTGTGTAACTGGAACGTCTAATAAAATGCCTTCTTTTGTCTGAATGCCGTAACTATTTGCCATACGGATGAGCGTCGAATATAATGCCCCTTTTTTTCCATATAAAACAAGATCACGGAATTTTGTATGTTGCTTACGAAAGTGATCGGTCATCATTTTCAAAAACTCGACAGCAAACTCTGGATTAGCGAGCAGTTCTTTTTCAATATCCTCATTTTTTATCGCTAGCACTTCACTATCTTCTAGCGCACGACCGTTAAATAAATATCTACCGTTGTCTGAAAAAATCATGAGTTCCCCGATCACCGCGTTTGGACCGCATAGCCGTAAACACAACTCTTTTCCATCCCCGGAAAATTTACTAATTTGAAATTTACCAGATAAGACGACGAAAAAGTTTTCACCTATTTGCCCCTCTTGAAACAAAAACATACCTTTTTTCACTTTGATCGTCTTATAAGCTAACGTTTTGAGTTGTTCAAAATTTTTCTTACTAATAAACTGAGACATACGTCTCCCTCCCTTTTAGGAGAAATATTTTTGATATAACGAACGGGCGAATGTCACATCTTTCGTTCCGTGTATAAGCATGCGACCATCAGCAAATAAAACAACACGATGTCCCTCTAATTGCGTTATCAACAAATATTCGTTTCCTTGTACGTGTTGACCGCTCGCTCTCATTTGCTCCATCATTTTAGTTATATGAAATGGGTGCACATGGCGAATCTGTACTGTATCTCGTCCACATAAGACGGACATTTTCGCCTTTTCGCTTTGCAAAGCTGGATATGTGCGATTGCTCCCACAAGACGGACAATGTTCGGTTTTTAATTGATCCACTCGTAAAAATCGATGTTCGTTTCGCCAAACGTCAAACATAACGAGCGAACGTCGGACCGCTGCAACATCCCCAACTAATATTTTTAACGCTTCCGCTGTTTGATAAGAGGCGACCATTTGTACAGCAGGAGAGACAATACCAATATTATCACAAGTGAAGTGATAAGAAGGCAAATGATTGATGAAACAACGAAAACACGCCGTTTGCTCTGGTATGATTGTAAACGAAAGGCCGTAGCTCCCGACACAAGCACCGTATATCCATGGAATGCGATATTTTTGTGATAAATCATTTAATAAAAAGCGCGTTTCGAAATTATCTGTTCCATCAATTATGATGTCAATCTGTTGCTCAAACAGAGAAGCAAATGATTCATCTTGTACGTCCATAACGAGCGCTTCCACATGGACGTCACGATTTACTGAAGAAAGACGACGTTTAGCAGCAATCGCCTTTGGCCACCCTTTTTCAGCATCTTCTTCACTATATAACGTTTGCCGCTGTAAATTCGTCCAATCGACATAATCGCGATCAACGATTGTCAGTCGCCCGACGCCTGCACGCACTAACATATCTGCATTCGCCGAACCGAGCGCTCCTGCCCCAACAACGAGAACATGTTTATGTCGAATCGTTTGTTGTCCTTCTTCACCAATTGGCGAAAATAATATTTGTCGCGAATATCGCTCCATTACAATCCCTCTTATCTTTTAAAAGTTCCGCTCTTTCCACCCGTTTTTTCCACTACGTACGTTGGACCAATGACAATTCCTTTATCAATAGCTTTACACATGTCATAAATTGTTAGCGCACAAACGGAAGCAGCTGTTAATGCCTCCATTTCTACTCCCGTACTTCCCTTTGTTTTAACAAATGCTTCAATTTGCAACTCATAGTTTGCTTCTTTCATTTGCCAAGTAAACGAAATGTCGACCCCTGTTAAAGAGAGAGGATGACACATCGGAATCAAGTCAGCCGTGCGTTTTGCCGCCATAATGCCTGCCACTTGGGCAACGGCGAGTACGTCCCCTTTTTTGACTTCTGAACGTGCAATTTTTTCATACACTTCTTTCGAAACGATGACACGAGATACCGCTCGAGCCGTTCGCATCGTTTCCTCCTTCTCAGAAATGTCAACCATTTTTGCCCGACCTTGTTCGTTAAAATGCGTAAACGTTCCCATGTTATCATCCTCCACTAACCGGTGGAATTAATGCAACAACATCACCGGCATAGATCATATTATCATCTGTTGCAAATTGTTCGTTAACTGCAATGAGAAGCGATGAAACTATTGGCAAATGGTATTCGTGCTGAAGTCGCTCACGAAGCTGTCGAACACTCATTTGTTGCTCGCTTAACACAATTTCCTCTTTACCAACCATTTCTTTTATATGCGCAAATAATAATACGCGAATCATTCTTCTTCCCCCTCTGGTGCCCCTTGATCATAGCGAACGGTTTCTTTTTGATTTCCAATCCACATTTCTCCGTCTTCCCAATGTTCTTTTTTCCAAATGGGGACTATCTCTTTGACCCGTTCAATGGCATAGCGATTCGCTTCATATGCATCTGCGCGATGAGGAGTGGAAACAGCAATCGCTACTGCGATATCGGTAACATCAAGCCGTCCAATACGATGTACAATAGCTACTTTGGCTTGCGGGAAACGGGCAACAATCTCTTCTCCAATTTGTCGCAGCTGTTTTTGCGCCATCGATTCATACGCTTCGTATTGTAAATATACTGTCTTTTTTCCATTTGTTAATTCTCTTACTGTTCCAAGAAACGTTACAATCGCACCTGCATTGCGGTCCATGACTGATTCAATTACGCTTGCTACATGAATAGGATCACGAACGATCGCGAACATGCTGTTCCTCCTTAACATAAGAAATGATATGATCTATATATACTTGCTCATCTTCAATGAAAAAAGAACCATCCATCCGTTGCCAGCTTATTGACATGAGCACGTTTTCTAAATGCAGCAAAGGTTCATCTTCTCGACTACGCAAACAAACGATTTTCGGATAGGATGCATGTTTAAATCCTTCAATAAGCAATACATCGAGCGGAAATGTTTTATAGAGAGAAATTAACTCATTGAGCGTCCAATTTCCTTTTGCGTGAAGAAAAAATGTACCGTCTCCTTCAACTGCACATACAGCCGCACCAGCCTGTGCATGACGTGTTGTGTCTTTTTCTTTCGGCAACGTCACTTTTCCTTCGTGACCGTGGTGTTTTAATGTTCCGACACGATATCCGATTTCACATAACCGTTGAATCACCTTTTCAATAAGCGTCGTTTTTCCGCTATTTTGATAACCAACAACTTGTAAAATAATCATCGCCAAATATCATCCCCCTCATCCTCGAATAAAAGCACATCGACGCGATCCCCTGCTTGAAACCCGCGCGTCCCTCCTGGCAAGACGAGCAGGGCGTTCGCCTGGACAAGCGACGAAACAATATTTGATTTATCTTTTCCTACGGGTTCGACGTATAGCAATCCATCGTGATGCGATGCTCTCGCCCGGACAAAACGGGTGAACGGGTTTGGTTTTAAAAAGTCTTTTTGCAACACCGCTTGCTCTCTTTTTAAATATCGCTTGGACTGTCCTAACATCGCTTTTATAAATGGACGGGCGAACAGCTCAAACCCGACATAGCACGCAGATGGGTTTCCAGATAGACCAAACAACATTTTGTTTTCAAATACCGCTGCAGATGTGACGCTCCCTGGACGCATCGCTACTTTATTGAACAACAGCTTAGCACCAAGATGTTCATACACTTGCGGAATATAGTCAAAATCCCCAACAGATACGCCTCCTGTTGTAATAACAACATCTGCTTCCCGCAACGCTTTTTGCACAACTTGTAACGTATATTCAAACGTGTCGGGCACTTTGCCAAATAAAATGGGTTCTCCACCTATGCGCCGAACTTGCGCTTGCAACATGTAAGCATTGCTGTTTCGAATTTTCCCTTTTTCAAGCGGTTCATAAACTTGAAGAAGCTCGCTTCCTGTTGAAATAATGGCGACTCTCGGTTTCTTCATTACAGGTACCCGATCGTATCCGAACGTGGCTAAAACCGCTACAATACCCGGGTGAATTACCGTCCCTTTTTCAACAACAACTTCCCCTTGCTTCATATCCTCCCCAATACGTACAATATTTTCACCTTCACTCACTTTCCTTTTTATCTCTACAAAACGTTTCCCCTCTTTGTCAATTTCTTTCGTCAATTCAACCATGATCACAGCGTTCGCCCCATTCGGAATGGCTGCGCCCGTCATAATTTTTACTGCTTGCTTTGGCGTCAGTGGGCCGTCCCAAACCGTTCCGGCACCAACTGTACCAACGACTTCTAATAATACAGGGTGGCTAGATGATGCTTCCGCTGTCGCCTCAGCTGAGAGAGCATAACCATCGTATGGTGAGCGATCAAACCAAGGAATCGGCATTGTCGCTTCAATATGCTGAGCTAAAATACGCCCATCACATTGTTCTAGCGAAACGTACTCTTCTCCCACTTGTTGACACCATGTCATTATTCGTTCAATTGCTTCGGCAACCGAAATTGGCTTACGCATATTCGTCCATCCCTTCTTAAGCCGTAATATTCTATCTTTACTATATCGCTTTTGCTTACAAAATCGTGTGATGTACGTCACAAAAATAAAAGTGCTGTGACGAAATTCACATTTTTTTCATAAATGTTGATAAAAAAAGAGGCGTATTGCCTCTAGCCAATCCATTTGTAATATTGTTCTTTTGTATTAATATTCATAAACGGCTGCTCTTCTTTCATTTCTATATGCTTCACTCGGCAAGAAGAAAGAAACGTGTACATGCGATACTCCCCTTGCTGAAGGCAATCGTAAATGAGCGATTTCACACGATGGTGATATATCGCAACAAGCGGTTGAGGTCGCCTGTTTACATATGGGACAATAGCATCAAATGCATCGTCTGCTTGCTGCTTTAACACAGTTACAATCGTTTCATGAATAAATGGGATATCACACGGCAATACGATATACCACGTCGCCCCGTAATGCTTCATCGCTGAATAAATCCCGGCTAACGGCCCTTTTCCTTTATGTTGCGAAACGTCCTCTATCCATTGCACATCTTTCAGTTGAATCTGTTTTTGAATATGCGGCTGAGCAACAACAACAACTTGATCAACTATCGGACGTAACGCCTCCACGCTATAAAAAAGGAAAGGTTTCCCACGACGCAATGCGAGCGCCTTTGGTTCTCCAAACCGTTTCGACTGTCCCCCTGCCAAAACGATCCCGATCGTTTTCATTGGCGACAAAGCTCCCAAACAAGATGACGAATTTCTGGTAAAATTAACTTTTCCATCGCCAAGCGCACCGCATTTGTCGATCCGGGCATACAAAAAACCATCATGTTGTTCATCGAACCAGCAAGCGCCCGACTTAACATCGCTGCACTACCAATTTGTTCGTAACTTAAAAAACGAAACAGTTCACCGAATCCAACCATTTCTTTCTCAAGCAACGGTTGAATCGCTTCAATTGTCACATCGCGCTTTGTAAATCCCGTTCCTCCATTGATTAAAATCACATCGACTTGTTCCGTTATTTGGACCGCTTGCCGAATGGCAAATACGTCATCTTTGACAATTTCGTATGCAGCAACGATGATATCCGCTTGCTGTAATTGTTCGTGAATGATTTGTCCACTCTTATCCGTTTCATACGTACGAGTATCTGAAACAGTAACAATTTTACAACGAACGGGAAGCGTCGCTTGCTTTTTATGATCATAAACACCCATGTCGTCAACCTCCAATATATGACATTTCGATTCGTTTTCCGTTCCACGCCGTTTGTTCCCCACGCTCCTCTGAATAGCGATCGGCTCGTTTTCGCCAAACATGTTCAATACATGTAAGAAGTTGTTCATCGCTCGCTCCAGCGCGCATCATGCTTAATAAATCTGTTCCGTTTATCGCAAATAAACATGTATACAGCTTTCCATCAGCGGATAGTCGGCTCCGTGTACAGCCGGAACAAAAAGCGGCAGAAACCGAGGAAATAAAGCCGACTTCCACATCTGTTCCTACGTAACGATAACGTTTAGCTACTTCACCGACATGGGCAGGAGCAACAGGCTCAAGCGGCATATGTTCAGAAATCATGTCATAAATTTGTTTACTCGTCACAACATCGTCTAACTTCCATCCATTCAAGGAGCCAACATCCATAAATTCGATGAAACGGAGCGTTATACCTTTCTTTTTAAAAAAGTAAGCCATCGGTAAAATTTCACTATCGTTCAATCCCTTTTTTACAACCATATTGACTTTCACCGTAAGCCCTTCGGCAAGCGCCGTGTCAATCCCTTCTAAAATATGGGTAGAACAAACACCAACACCATTCATTTTCATAAAAATGCGGTCATCGAGTGCATCTAAACTAACATTCACACGCTTCATACCCGCATCTTTTAATTTTTTTGCATACTTTTTTAAAAAAAACCCATTTGTCGTTAACGCTACATCTTGAACACCTTCAATATTTGTCAACATCGCCACAAGTACATCAATATTTTTACGCAATAACGGCTCGCCACCCGTTAAGCGAATTTTCCTTACTCCTAGTTGTACGAATAGCCGGGCTAAACGCTCCATTTCTTCAAATGTCATCAGTTGTTCCTGCTTCATAAAACAATACTGTTTTCCCTCTATATCCGGCATGCAATACGTGCAACGAAAATTACACCGATCCGTTACCGACATGCGTAAGTCTAATAATGGACGTCCATATACATCATATACCATCGTCAATCCCTCATTTCATTTACCGAGGTTCTATGTCCATGTTACTAAATTTGTGAACAAACAAATGTGACGTACGTCACACAAACATATTTGTTCATGATTTATTCAAATAAAAGAAATAAATGCTCGGGCGGCAAATATACTTTTTTATTGTGTATATGCTTCCACTGTTCTTCACTTACGCTTGCCTGCAATGTAAAATGATCGGTTTGCAATGTCACATCATACGTATATACATTTGGAACGGCCCGAATGATCTGAAAAGAAAAAGCGTTGCATGTCGCTTCATCTACAAAACGAATATGGTGTGAGTGAATGCCCATATGTGTTGCCTTATTCTTTTTTTTATGGGCAGGAACAATGAGTGATGCGCCATTGACGGAGCAAACAAGCTGCTTTCCTCTATCATCAACCGTACAAGGAAATATGTTTTTACAGCCGACAATTTTTGCAGCCTGTACATTGTCCGGTTCATGAAATACGCATTCTTTCTTTCCTTGTTGTATGACGCGACCACGGTCATATAAAATAAGTTCGTCACATAACCGATAGGCTTCTTCTAAATGATGTGTAACAAAAAGAACGATACCAGAAAAGTGTTGTTGTAAATAAGAGAAAAATTGTTGTTCCATCACTTGTTTTGTGTGATGATCGAGCGCTGAAAAAGGCTCGTCAAGCAATAATATGCTTGGGTTTGTAACAAGCGTACGTGCAAGCGCAACTCGCTGTTGCTGACCGCCAGATAGTTGATGTGGGTAGTAGTTCTCATACCCTTCTAATCCGATGTTTCTAATCATGTTTATAACCGCACGTTGCACTTGTTTCTTCGGCCATTTTTTCAAACCGAACGCAATATTTTCGTAAACTGTTAAATGTGGAAAAAGGGCATAATGTTGAAACATATAGCCTACGTTTCGGTAACGGGCAGGAACGTGGAGCCGTTTGTCTGAATGAAAAAATAACCGATCGTGCAATTGAATAATTCCTTCATCCGGCTGCTGTAATCCTGCAATGCTTTGCAATGTTAAACTTTTTCCACATCCCGATGCACCTAAAATCCCGACAATTCCGTTTTGAATTGTAAAATGAGCGTCTAACTGAAAGTGTGGAAATGTTTTCTTAATGGCGACGTACAGCATCGTTTTCTCCTCGAATCATTCGTTTTTCTAATCGTTTCATTGTGTACAACAAAGCAATAGATACAACGGTCATGATAAGGACGAGTATATTCGCCATTTTTTTATCCCCCGCAAGCAACGCATCGTAAATGGCAATAGGCATCGTCATCGTTTCATTTGGAATGCTTCCTGCAACCATTAACGTCGTTCCAAAATCGCCGAGCGCACGTGCAAAGACAAGTGTAGTTGCAGATGCAATGCTACGCCAAGAAAGCGGGATGACAACGGCGAAAAAAATATCCCATTCAGATCGACCGAGCACTCTTGCAGCATTTAGCAATTGCTCATCAATGCTCGCAAATGCTGCACGTGCCGTTTTCACGAAAAACGGCAAAGCGACAACAAATGCAGCAACAACCGCTCCCGTTGGCGTAAACACAATCATTATCCCAAACGTATCTTCTAAAAAACGACCGATTGGGCTAGATCGCCCGAGTAGCACAAGTAAATAATAACCAAGAACTGTCGGGGGCAATACAATCGGCAACGTAAACAATGAATCAAGTATATCACTTATTTTATGGTTAGAGCGGCTCAAATAATAGGAAATGGGCAGTCCGACAACTAGTGCACAACTTGTTGCAATTGTTGCTACTTTTAATGATAAAAAGAGCGGAAAAAGATTCATTGCCTGCACGATTATTCCTCCTCAGGAATGATAAAACCGTATTTTTTCATAATACTCGTTCCGTTCGGTCCTTTTAAAAACTCAATAAACGCATGCGCTTCTTTTTCATGGGCTGTTTGTTTTGTAACAACAATCGCCTGTCGAATCGGATCATGCATACGTTCATCGATAAGATAGAACGGCAAATGATGGTCTTTCATTAATCCGAGGGCAACAATTGCTACTTCCACGTTGCCTGACTCTACATAAGTAAGCGTATCGGCAATGTTTCTTCCGTAAACAATTTTTTGCTTTACTTGCTCCCATAAACCCGCTCGTTCTAACGCTTGTTTCGCCGCTAATCCATAAGGGGCATGATCGGGATTAGCGATCGCTATTTTTTTCACTTCTTCTTTTGATACATCCTCCAATGACGTTACTGCTACCCCTTCTTTTACAGCGAGCCCAATGCGGCCAAATGCATATATATTTTTTGTTTTTTCTATAGCCACGTGCTCACGAATGAGTTCATCAACATATTTCACATGTGCTGAAGCAAATACATCAAACGGAGCTCCTTGTTTGATTTGTTCTGCTAGTTGACCGCTCGAGCCGAAAACAAATGTAACGTTTGTCCCTGTTTCCTTTCTAAATTGTTCCCCTATTTCTTTGAAAACGTTCGTTAAATCCGCCGCTGCTGCAACTTTAATTGTCGGTGGAGAAGATGGCTGTGCAGATAGAGACTGACATGCGGCTAGCAAAAAAAGCATAATAAAAAATAATATTCTTTTCATTCTCAATTCCTCCATATATCAATAAAAGGGAATATCCATGACAGATACTCCCTTTTTTCATTCACTTAACATTTTACTTCTGCGTTTTTTCTAGCATAATAATACCAGTTTAATACAACCGATACAACATAAAATGCGATAAAGAAATAAAATGCCGTAATCGGTGTCCCTGTGTTTTGAGATGCCCAACCGAATAGCTTTGGAATAAAGAATGAACCGTACGCTGCAAACGCTGCCGTAAAACCAAGAACAGGTGCTGCTTCTTTTGGTGGGAAGATGATCGGGATCATTTGGAATGTTGACCCTGATCCCATTCCGGCAGCAATAAATAAGATCATGAAAGATACAATAAATCCGATAAAATGTTTTTCAGTTGTAAAATACATGACCGCAGCAGCGCCAAGCCCCATAGTCATTAGGACGTAGTTTGTTACGCGCGCCCCTCCTAGCTTATCAGACAACCAACCACCGACTGGACGGAATGAAGCTGCTAAAAATGCCCCTAAAAAGGCAAGCGAGACGTGTTCTGGAAATTGTGATTTTAATAAAAGCGGAAACGCTGCCGCATATCCAATAAACGAACCGAACGTTGCGATATACAACCATGTCATAATCCACGTATGTTTTCTTTTTACGATGACAAACTGCTCTGATACAGATTGTTTTGCATTTGGTAAGTTATCCATACCGAAATATGCTAAAATCGTAAAGAACACAATCGGAATGACCCAAATAAACGCAGCGTTTTGTAACCAAATTTTTGAACCATCTGCTAGTACTTGTGGTTCACCACCGATCGCCCCAAATACACCGACTGTCACAATTAACGGTGTGACGAACTGAACGACCGATACTCCCATATTTCCAAGGCCGCCGTTAATACCGAGCGCTGTCCCTTTTTCTTTTTTCGGAAAGAAAAAGCTAATATTCGCTAATGCAGATGAAAAGTTTCCACCACCGAGTCCACAGAGGGCAGCTAGCAACAACATAACCCAGTACGGTGTATTCGGATTTTGTACCGCTAAACCAACCCCAATGGCTGGGATGAGCAACACCCCTGTCGAGAAAACAACCCAATTTCTTCCTCCAAATTTCCCGACTGCAAATGTGTAAATGAAGCGTAGCGTCGCACCGACAAGTCCAGGGACAGCAGCTAACGTAAACAATTGACTTTGCGTGAATTGGAATCCAATATCATTTAATCGGGCAGCAACGATAGACCAAATTTGCCAAACAATAAATGCAAGCATTAACGTTGGAACAGAAATCCAAAGGTTTCTTCGAGCATGTTTTTTTCCTTCTTTTTCCCAAAATTCAGGATCTTCTGGATTCCAGTACGAACCGATGCGACTTTTTCGTTCAGCATAATCTGAAGCCGTTTTCAATGTTTGACTCATAACGATCGTCTCTCCTTTTTTGACAGTATATAATTATAAAAATCATTGCTGTACTTTCATCATATAGAAAGTGTATAAACAAGAATGTGATGTGCATCACATATTATGAAATGTTCATACAATGTTAAAAAATGATATTTAAGCGATCGTTTTGCGCAGTCGTCTCATAATGAGCATCGCAACGAGCATCGTCGCTGCAATCCACCAAAATCCGTACGAATATGAATTCGTCCATTGCTTAAACATCCCTAAAATATTCGGTAAAAAGAACCCTCCTAACCCGCCGGCAGCTCCAACAAAACCTGTTAATAATCCAACTTCTTTCGGGAATACGTTAGGGATGACTTGGAATAACGCTCCGTTCGCTGTACCAAAAAAAATAAGTGTAACAAATAAAAGCGCTAACGCGACATAGACAGGTGGAAGCATGCCAACAATCGTTAATGTGACAGTCGCACCAGTAAATAACCAAACGAGCAATTTCATCCCGCCGTATTTATCCGCCAAATATCCACCAATTGGCCGAACAAAGCTTCCTGCAAATACGACAAGCGTCACAAAGTCCCCTGCCGTCACCTTGTCAACCCCGTATTGATCAAAAAAGAATAACGTTAAATAGCTCGTCATTCCTACAAATCCACCAAAAGATAAGCTGTAAAAGAAGCTAAACAACCATGTCTCTTTCATTTTCATTACTCGTGTATATTCTGACATTTTCGTTGGTTTTACCGCTGTCGGACATTCTTTCGCAAATAGGATAAATACAATAAATGCAACAATAAGAGGAATGAGCGCTAATCCGAATACACTGTTCCATCCATGTGCTTCAGCAAGACGCGGTCCAAATAACATTGCCAAGACCGTTCCACAAGGGTTTTAAATTTTGGCAAATCTGATAAACTATGAATTTCAATCTCTATTGTGATTTTCAAATTTACATGCACACCATTTCACCTCGAAATCAGTATGCATGTTAAAATCAAAATTGTACATTCTTATCCAATCACTTTTGTACATTCTTATCCAATCACTTTTGTACATTCTTAAACTAGCATTTATACTCTTGGGAGGTACCGTGTTTTCTGTGTTCATCATGACGTACTGAATGCCAAGGGCTATTTTCTCTTGATTGTTCAGTCCTTCCGAGTCGTTCTAGACAGATTCGTACTATGACCTCTGCTGACTTCTGATGGTTCAGCTACTTATCACTAAGTAGGTTATGAAGCGTACTTCACGTATCCATCAGACCTCCTCGGGTAAGAGTGCAATCTTTCCTTCCATCTATCTGCTTCATTTACTCTGTATCACCTTCGGCAGAAAGGACTTTGTTTTGTCATACAAACTCATCCAATGATACCTAGCCTTATATGAAGTTCGTGTTCCTCAGACTGGAAGTTTGCCGCTCGCTTCCTTCAGATTCCGTGTCACCACGTACACCCTTGCGTTAAGCTAACTGCTACTTCTGCCTTCGCAGTTCGGGACTTTCACCCTATAGATTGCACCCATGCCGAGCGCACATGTAGGAAAAGGTCGGCTATTCGCCGACCTTTTCTTTTTGACGCCACGCTTTCGGAATGTAAATACAATATGGCTCACTCGCTAAGTAATCGCCTGTCACCGCATACGCTCTCGAACGCGATCCACCACAAACATAGCGAAATTCACATACACCACATTTTCCTTTATATCCATCTGGATTTCTTAACTGCTTGAAAATTGGCGAGTGGCGATAAATGTGCGATAGTGGTTGTTCGCGTACATTTCCTGCTTTTACAGGCAACAATCCGCTCGGATATACGTCACCGATATGGGAAATAAATACAAAGCCATTACCATCGTTTACTCCTTTTGGGGCGCGCCCTAAACCATCTACTTGCCCAGTCATCCCTTTCATTAGCACGTCTTCATAGCGAATAACTTGATCAATTTGTTGCTCTCGCATTTTTTGTTGCAATACAACGCGTCGATAATGTTGTCCTGCAGTCGTTTTAATATCGAACGGTACACGTTTACTCGTTTCATAAAGCCAACGAAACACTTTTTCATGCTCAACGGGTGAAATCATATCCGTCTCTTTCCCTCTGCCTGTCGGTACGAGAAAAAATACGCTCCACAGCACACATCCAAGCTTTTCAACAAGTTGCACCATTTCATCAAGAACATGAACATTATAACGAGAAATAACCGTATTAATTTGAATTGGAATGTCAAGCTCGTGTAAATATTGAATCGCTTTCATTGTTAAGTCGAACGAACCGGATGTGCCACGAAAGTGATCATGAATTTGGGCATCTGGCCCATCTAGACTAAACGCCCAACGGGCAAGCCCCACTTCTTTTGCTTTTCGGATCGCTTCCTTCGTTACGTTTGGTGTGGCGCTTGGCGTCATCGATACACGAAGTCCTTTATCAATCGCATATTTAGCAATGTCGTACACATCTGGACGCATCAGTGGATCGCCACCTGTGAACACAAGAAGAGGCTGATCCATCTCATAAATGTCATCAATCAATTGTTTTCCTTCTTCAAACGTTAATTCACGCGGATCGCGATGATACTGTGCTTCGGCCCGACAATGAAGACAGTTGAGTTGACACGCTCGCGTCAACTCCCATATAACGATAAATGGATTTTGATGAAAATCACGCATTTTGATCCCTCCGATTCAATCACTACTTCCCATTGTACAAAAAGGTGGAGAGGGATCATGTGATATTTATCACAAAAAGTATAATGTAGCTATCTTGTCACTATTCAGACAAACATGTACGTCCTTGCATTTCCAATATGAAATAAGATAGTATATACGATATAAGGTATACAAGGAGGTGGAATATATGGGGAAAGTGCAAATTAAAGTGATGGATAATGGCTCGTTTCGTGTAACCGGCGATGTCGAATTAATTGATATGGAAGGAAACAAGTTTGAAACAAAAGAAACGTTTTCTCTCTGTCGTTGTGGGCTCTCACAAAACATGCCGTTTTGTGATGCAGCCCATAAAGGCAAATTTGAATCGGTCGTTCGCGCGCCGAAAAACGAATAAGCCCGGCTTTTATTCCGGGCTTTTTTATTTTTTAGCGCTCAACCAGCGACATGCGCGGATTCAATATTTGATTTGGACTTTTTAATTGAAAACACCCTGCCCCATCGACAACGTCAATCGTCATTTCATCATCGAAAAAAATGAGCTGATGTTTTTCCATCCAAATGGGCACATCGTTTGTTTCGATCGCTACATCATGCTCATCTAGTTCATCGATGAGCAACAAAACAGGCACTCCATTTACGGCACATCCGCAACCATCTGTATCGTATATGAGTTTCACATGTTTATTTCCTTGAACACGACGAAGATGTTCAATCGCTCGTTTTGTCAATGTCACGTTCATCATTTCAACCTCTCTTACTTTTTTAAAAATGCTTGTTTGCCGACTTTTTCAATGAGCGATGGAAATAGTTGATATATACGGCTTCCCATATGCATCCAAAACGGCAAGTTCACTTCGCGCGTAGGGGTAAGCATCACATCAACGATGCGCTTTGCGACAAATTCCGGGCGGAGCATCCATCGCTTTACGTTTTTTACATATTCCCCAGACGTATCAGCAACGGTAAAAAAGTTCGTTTCGATTGGTCCAGGGTTTACAGCCGTCACATAAATGCCATACATGGACGCTTCCATTCGCAAGCTATTTGTAAATCCGAGCACAGCATGTTTTGTCGCCGCATATACGCTCGATTTTGGCGTGGCAATTTTTCCTGCTTGCGATGCGATATTAATAATATGACCCGATCGTTTTTCCAGCATATGCGCATACACTTTTTTCGTACAAGCGATCAATCCGAGCACATTGACATCAAACATTTGTTTCGCTTCCGAAAGATCAATCTGTTCAACATATCGAAATACGCCGAAACCAGCATTATTGACAAGAATATGGACATCGATCGAGGTGAGCAAGCGATCAAATACATCGTCTACTTCTTTGACGTTACTAACATCTAATTGCTCATATAGGCAAGAAATACTGTACGTTTGTTCAATCTGTTGCGCAATTTGCGCTAGCTTTTCTTTTGAACGTGCGAGCAATACAGGTATTCCTCCGCGTTTAGCTACTTCGTATGCGATTTGTTCACCGATGCCACTCGATGCTCCTGTAATAACAACGTATTTCCCTTCCAGTTTCATGATCTCACCGCTTCGTACATATATATTTGATCATCTTTTTCTTTTTTCACTGCACCTATCGCCTCTAAATAGTCCAGTTGGCCAATCGTTTCAGACATCGTCAACAAAAACTCTCGCTCATATACAGTCGGGAAAAGCGCCCGACATACGTCAAATGCCGTCATCGGCTTTTCATTCAACAGTTGCCACACGTACTGTGCACGTTCTTTTTGTTTTTCAAGCCGCTTGTCAATAAGCGGTGCGACATCCGTCACATCTTCCCCATGTCCCGTAACAATTGTTGTAATGTCGTACTGGAGTAGTTTTTTTAATGAATCATTATATTGCAAAAGTGGCTTCGGTCGTTCCTTTTCACCAATCGCAGGAGGTTCTAACAGCGGATTAGATGAAATCGCTGCTAGCAAATGGTCGCCTCCGATCATCACACCGTCCGCTTCACGATACAACACGATGTGACTTTGCGCATGACCTGGCGTTTCGATGACCGTCCAACCTTCAATCATATCCCCTTCTTTTACTTCTTGTGTGAGCGAGCGCTCGCACGAAAAGCGAAGAGAACGCCGAAAGTTTCCTAGTTTCGTCACACCCTCTTCACCAACGCCACACTCGATTAAAAATTGTTCGAAATATTGTTGGTGCCACGAAAAAAAAGCAGCATCTTTCGCAATCCAAGGCGCAGCTTTGCGATGCCCGATAACAGGAAGTGACGGCGGCAAATAATCAAGTAAACCGACGTGATCTGGATGGTGATGCGTAATGATGACTTGTTCAATATCTGTCGGTTGGTAGCCGATGTTCTGCAATTCACGAACGAAAACGTTCCATGCTTCCTCCGTTTTCACCCCAGCATCAACGAGCGTTAATCGCTCTCCTTCAAGAATATACATGTTCACATCTCCAACGGCAAATGGCGTTGGAACGACAATGCGATGCAACTGTTCCATCGTTCTAGCTCCTTCATTATATCATCATAATTTTCCGTCTCGTCTGTTTATCAGTTTACACTTATTTTTTCTATTTGTCATTTATTTTTATTTATTTATTAAAAAATTCAGAAAATAATTAGATGAAACCTATTGACAACACGCTCGTTTTTCATGCATAATTGCAAGCAAATCATATATGTGCGAAGCGATGAATAGGGCCAGTACATGATAAATGGTAACAAGAGAGTGAAACCCGTAGGCTGAAAGGTTTCATTACCCTCTTTATCATGGAACCTACCCTATGAGCTGTTAGGCAAACCTAACCGTCTTGCCGACGATACCGGCACAAAAGGTGGGCATAACTTCTGCCAACAAAGGTGGTACCGCGGAAATGAAAGACCTTTCCGTCCTTTATCGGACGAAAGGTCTTTTTATTTTGGAGATAAGGAGGAGAAAAAATGACGATCACGTTTCTCGGAGCAGGATCGATGGCAGAAGCGCTTATTTCAGGAGTTATACAAACGCTATATGAACCAAAGCAAATGATCGTAACGAATCGCTCGCGCATGGAACGACTAACGTATATGCAACAAACGTATGGGGTGCGAACGGAAACGAATAAAGAACAAGCGGTAAAAGAAGCCGATATTATCATTTTAGCCATGAAACCAAAAGATGTTGCGGAAAGTCTTACGCCAATCGCACATGCTTTTTGTGAACAACAGCTTATTATTTCATTGCTTGCAGGAGTGACGACCGATACAATTACATCGCTAATCGGGAAACAAATCCCGGTCATTCGCGCCATGCCGAATACATCCGCAGCCATCGGACAATCCGCCACAGCATTAGCGCAAGGGGCATACGCAACGGACGAACATATGCGCATCGCAAAAACGTTATTTGAAACGGTCGGAATTGTGACGATTGTTGATGAAAAGCACTTGCATGCTGTGACAGGGTTATCTGGTAGCGGACCTGCTTACGTGTATTATTTAGTGGAGGCAATGGAAAAAGCGGCCGATGAAATCGGGCTTGATCACGATATTGCGAAAGAGCTCATTTTACAAACGATTATCGGTGCCGCCCATATGTTAAAAGCGTCGAACAAACATCCTTCCATTTTACGAAAAGAAGTCACAAGCCCAGGGGGGACGACTGAAGCAGGCATTGGTGTGCTCGAGCAATACCGCTATCAAGAAGCAATGATTGCTTGCATTAAACGAGCAACTGAACGATCAAAAGAGCTCGGTGAAGCACTTCTTTCCTCCGTTCAATAAAGCAAATTGTTTTTCTTTTCCAACAGTACGTGATATCATTTTTGTAAACAATACGATCGGAGGGATGTTGTATGCTTTTTTCGCCATATACGATACGAGACGTCACATTGAAAAACCGCATCGTCATGTCGCCGATGTGCATGTATGCGTGTGATCGTGAAGACGGAACGGTACACAACTGGCATCTCATTCATTATGCAACGCGGGCTGTCGGGCAAGTCGGACTTATTATTGTCGAAGCGACAGCCGTGACACCACAAGGGAGAATTTCGGCACGCGATTTAGGCATTTGGAGCGACGACCATATAAGTGGATTGCATACGCTCACGACGCTCGTTCATGAACAAGGAGCCAAAATTGGCATTCAGCTTGCACATGCCGGACGGAAAGCGACCGTTTCTGGGGAAATCATTGCTCCTTCCCCTATTCCGTTTGATGACAACATGCGCACACCAAAAGAAATGACAAAAACGGAAATTGAAGAAACGATTCACGCCTTTCAGCAAGGGGCGCGGCGAGCAAAGGAAGCTGATTTTGACGTCATTGAAATTCATGCTGCTCACGGCTATCTCATTAACGAGTTTTTATCGCCTCTTACAAACAAACGAACGGATGAATACGGGGAAAATCGCTACCGCTTTTTAAGTGAAGTGATTGAAGCGGTAAAAGAAGTGTGGGACGGTCCACTATTTGTGCGCATTTCTGCACACGACTATCATCCAGACGGGTTAACAGTCAATGATTACATTGACTATGCTCAACGAATGAAAGCGCAAGGTGTTGATTTGATCGATGTAAGCTCTGGCGCCGTCGTTCCAGCAAAAATTGATGCATACCCAGGCTACCAAGTGCCGTTTGCGGAAACAATTCGCCGTGAAGCAAATGTGCCGACAGGAGCCGTTGGGCTCATTACGTCAGGGTTACAGGCAGAAGAGATATTACGGAACGGGCGCGCTGATCTTGTTTTTATCGGGCGCGAACTTCTTCGCAACCCATATTGGCCAAAAACAGCCGCAAACGAACTTGGCATTCAGCTTGAAGCACCGAAACCATATGTCAGAGGATGGTAAAACACGAAAAAGGATGTCACATCGTGGACATCCTTTTTATACTTCAAAATAATAATGTGCGTGGAGTTGACATCCCGGATTAAACGCCGCGTTGCAATGTGGGCAATGGTAATTGCTTGTCATATATTGTTCAATCGTCAGCTCCGTTTGACAAACACCACATAAAACCGCTTTTTCATAAAAACGCTCTTTCGGCCATACCGCATGCTTGCCACAACCATGTTCTTCATGACAGTACACGCACGGGAAATACGTTCGACAACAATAAAACTTAATCGCAATGACATCGCGTTCACTATGATAATGTACGCATCGTGTCTGTTTATCGATGATGCTCCCTTTTACTTCGATCATCGTTGATCATCTCCTGTCCGTGGAATCAGAAACGATGAAAAATCGAAAGCAAGCGCAACATTCGGAAAAATAGTTTTCGCTTCTTCAACGAGTCGCTCACACATCTCCCCTTGATAACGAGAGCTAATATGCGTCAAAATGAGTTGTTTCACTCCCGCCTGTTTCGCTACTTCTGCTGCTTGCCACGTCGTTGAATGATAGTAATCGTGCGCTAAATGCGCTTCTTCTGCGCTAAATGTCGCCTCATGAACGAGCACATCTGCTCGTTTCGCAAGTTCAATGCTCGCCTCACAATAACGCGTATCTCCCATGATCGCAACAATGCGCCCTTTTTTCGGTTGGGCAACAAATTCACGACCATCAATGACAGTTCCATCATCTAACACAACAGTCTCTCCACGCTTAATTTTCTGGTAAATAGGCCCCGGTCTCACACCAAGAGCAAGGAGCCGATCGACGAGCAACGTGCCCGGCAAATCTTTTTCGACAATGCGAAACCCATATGAAGGCAAACCGTGATCGAGCAGTTTTGCTATAACAACAAACTGTTCGTCTTCGAATATGATCCCCTCTGTAAATTCTTCAATATACAAATCATATTTTAGCCGTGTGCCGCTAATCGTTAAGGCTGTGTCAATAAATGTACGGATACCTGCTGGACCGTAAACGACGAGCGGCGTTTCCCCTCCTTGAAATGAGCGGCTGCCAAGCAATCCAGGCAAACCAAATATGTGATCACCGTGTAAATGGCTAATGAAAATGCGCTCAATTCGTCTTGGGCGAATGGACGTATGTAAAATTTGATGTTGGGTCGCTTCACCGCAGTCGAATAACCATGTCGCCCCTCTTTCCTCTAACAACTGAAGCGCAACGGCTGACACGTTCCTACCTTTCGACGGGACACCAGAGCCTGTCCCTAAAAATAACAACTCCACGCTTTCATCCCTCTCTTTTCTTTAATCAGATAAAACATTTGCGTTTACCACAATAAACCTCTAAAATTACATTATCATGAACCTTTCAAAAAATGAATAAAAGCGAGGTATATGATCCGTGACTGACGTACAACCAAAAGCGACAATTGTAATTTTTGGTGCGACTGGCGACTTAGCAAAACGCAAACTATTTCCATCCATTTATAAACTTTATCAAAAAGGAAAGCTGTCTGAACAGTTTGCTGTTGTCGGCGTTGCCCGTCGCCCCCATACAGACGAATCGTTTCGTCATTACGTAAAAGAAACGATTGAAGAAGCGACAAAACAAGAGCTAATCGATGACACATTTATTTCCCATTTTTACTATCATTCATTAGATGCGACAAATACGCAATCATATGAACAATTAAATGAACTATTGACACATGTAGAAGAACAGTTTCACATTCCGGGTAACCGCATTTTTTATTTAGCGATGGCACCGGAATTTTTCGGAACGATTACATCGCATTTAAAATCAGAAGGACTGACGGCAACGAATGGCTGGGCACGATTAGTCATTGAAAAACCGTTCGGTCATGATTTACAAAGCGCAAAAAAACTAAATGAAGAAATACGCCAATCGTTTTCAGAGGAGCAAATTTTCCGTATTGACCATTATCTCGGCAAAGAAATGGTGCAAAACATCGAGGTCATTCGTTTTGCGAACGCCATTTTCGAACCGCTCTGGAATAACCGCTTTATTGCCAATATTCAAATTACATCAAGCGAAACGCTCGGTGTAGAAGATCGCGGCCGCTATTATGACCATTCTGGGGCTCTTCGCGACATGGTACAAAACCATATGTTACAAATGGTCGCGTTACTAGCGATGGAGCCGCCAATTAAACTTACAACGGACGACATTCGCAACGAGAAGGTAAAAGTGTTACGAGCTCTTCGTCCTGTTGCACATGATGAAGTCGATCAATACTTTGTACGCGGCCAATACGGAAGCGGCATTGTGCGAGGGCAAAAAGTCGTCGGCTATCGTGAAGAACATAATGTCGATCCAACCTCCAATACGGAAACGTTTGTAGCTGGAAAACTTTTAATCGACAATTTCCGTTGGGCAGGTGTGCCGTTTTACATACGAACAGGAAAACGAATGATAGAAAAATCGACAAAAATTGTCGTACAGTTTAAAGATGTGCCAATGAACTTATATTATGGCACAAGCGAACACGTACATCCAAATTTACTTGTCATTCATATTCAGCCAGACGAGGGCATTACCCTTCACTTGAACGCGAAAAAAAGCGGCGAAAACATGAAAACGACGCCGATAAAACTCGACTATTGCTACAACTGCATCGACGGCATTAATACGCCGGAAGCGTATGAAAAATTGCTATATGACTGCATGCGCGGCGATGCAACAAACTTTACGCATTGGGACGAAGTCGCTGCCTCATGGAGCTTCGTCGACCCGATTTCAGACGTATGGGCAAACACAGAAGCTACAGACTTCCCGAACTACGAAGCCGGCTCGTTGGGACCGAAAAAAGCAGACGAGCTATTGCAAAAAGACGGCTTTCATTGGTGGCCGCTTAGCCCAAATATGTGAGGAGGAAACAAACATGAACATGTACGATGTTACTGCCCCAATTTTTGAAGGAATGCCTGTGTATAAAAATAAGCCGGAAAAACAACCGAAGCTAATGACCGTTACGAACGATTACGTCACCGAATCGCGTATTGATATGGATGTGCATACAGGTACGCATATTGACGCACCGCTTCATATGGTAAAAGACGGTGAAACGTTCGAAACGATCCCGCTTGAAAAACTTGTCGGCTACTGCAAAGTATTAGACGTGACAAACGTCGATGATCGAATTACAAAAGAAGATCTCATTCATTTTGACATTCAAGAGAACGATTTTATCTTATTCAAAACGAAAAACTCGTTCGACGACGCTTTTAACTTTGAATTTATTTACGTTGCCGAAGATACGGCAGCGTACTTAGCCGAAAAACGTATTCGAGGTGTTGGTATCGACGCGCTTGGCGTCGAGCGCAATCAAACAGGACACCCGACGCATAAAACGCTGTTTAGCCATGGCATTATCATTATCGAAGGGCTTCGGCTAAAAGACGTCCCAGCAGGCGAATATTGGATGGTCGCCGCTCCTCTTAAACTCGTCGGCACTGACGCTGCTCCAGCGCGCGTATTATTGTTTGAACAATAATAAACACCCCCTAGAGTCTCTTGCTCTAGGGGGTTCGTTTTATTTCAGCCATTCCGTATGGAACACGCCTTCTTTGTCGATGCGCTCGTATGTGTGGGCACCGAAGTAGTCGCGCTGGGCTTGGATTAAGTTCGCTGGCAACGTGTCCATTCGGTAGCTGTCGTAGTATGCTAGTGCGCTTGCGAACGCCGGAACCGGGATGCCGCGCATCGCTGCCGTTGCAACGATTTCGCGAAGCGATTGTTGATAGTTTTCAACGATGTCTTTAAAGTATGGGTCTAGCAATAAGTTAGAAAGCGATGGGTCGCGGTCGTACGCTTCCTTAATTTTTTGTAAAAATTGCGCACGAATGATGCAACCGCCGCGGAAAATCATCGCGATATTGCCATATTGCAAATTCCAGTTGTATTCTTCCGATGCAGCCTTCATTTGCGCAAAGCCTTGAGCGTATGAGCAAATTTTGCTCATGTAAAGCGCGCGGCGCACAGCTTCGATAAAATGCGCGCGATCGCCTTCGTACGGCTTCACAGCTGGTCCTGCTAATAACTTGCTCGCTTTCACCCGCTCTTCTTTCATCGCCGAAATAAAGCGAGCGAATACCGACTCGGTAATGATCGGAAGCGGAACACCTAGATCAAGCGCGTTTTGGCTCGTCCATTTTCCTGTTCCTTTTTGCCCTGCTTTGTCTAAAATGACATCAACAAGCGGCTTGCCCGTTTCTTCATCGATTTTTGTGAAAATGTCCGCTGTAATTTCAATTAAATAGCTGTCTAATTCCCCTTTATTCCATTCCGCAAACACTTCATGAAGCTCTTGGGCATTTAATCCGAGCACATGTTTTAATAAAAAGTATGCCTCGGCAATTAATTGCATGTCGCCATATTCAATTCCGTTATGCACCATTTTTACGTAATGACCTGCACCGTCTGGACCGATGTATGTCGTGCATGGCTCACCGTCGACTTTTGCCGCAATTGCTTCGAAAATCGGACGAACGAGTTCATGCGCCTCTTTTTGTCCACCAGGCATAATTGAAGGACCTTTTAATGCCCCTTCTTCTCCACCTGAAACACCTGTGCCGATGAAATGAATGCCTAGTTCCGCAAGTTCTTTATTGCGGCGCTGCGTATCTTTAAAATACGTATTGCCGCCATCGATGACGATATCGCCTTTTTCTAAATACGGCTTTAGTTGTTCGATTGTTGCGTCTGTCGCGGCACCTGCTTTTACCATTAATAAAATTTTGCGCGGCTTCTCAAGCGCGTGAACAAACTCTTCAATGCTGTATGTACCAACGATGTTTTTTCCTTCTGCTTCCTTTACAAACTCATCTGTTTTTTCACGCGAACGGTTATACACAGCAACGGAATATCCACGGCTTTCAATGTTGAGCGCCAAGTTTTTTCCCATGACTGCTAAACCGATCACACCAATTTGTTGTTTCGCCATAGTAAACGTTCCTTTCTATATTTTGATTGTTCAAAAAAGAACATACCACAATCGTCTTTTCTCGTTCAAGTGTTCTGTCTCTCATTCTTTATATGTTCTTTAATGATGTTTACTCCTTCTAAATGATTAAACAATATCGTAGGATCGATGACTGTAATGAGCCGATCAGGCAAATTAGCAATACCGATAAAATACGGCGTCCGCTGATAAGCAAGCATATGAACTTGCTTCATCATATCAGGCGGGATGTCGATAATTTCTTTTGCATCATCAACAATAAAAGATACATATACATCGTCCGCCTGAACGACGAGCAAGCGCGTTTTTTCCGTCTCCGTATATGGACGGCGATATAAAATTTGCGACGTATCAAGCACAGGAACGAGCTCGCCACGAATGCGCACAACGCCAAGCATGTACGAAGGCATGCCTGGAATGATCGTTGGAAAGCTCATTTTTTCAATGGATACGACGTGTTCAACCGGGATGGCATATTGCTCATTAGAAAGTTGAAACACGACAACTTTATTCATCGTCTCACCCCTTTGCAGCCACTTCCTCAATAATAGCGATGACCATTTCCGTTGTTTTGACAAGTTCTTCAATTGGCATACGTTCATTTGTTGTATGAATGTCTTCATAACCGATCGCTAAGTTAACAGTTGGAATGCCAAAACCGGCAATAATATTTGCATCGCTTCCCCCACCGCTGCGCAACAACTCGTGCGGACGACCAATTTTTTCGGCGGCTCGTTTTGCCACTTCAACGACATGATCTCCGTCACCAAATTTAAATCCTGGGTACATTACTTCGACGTGAACATCTGCTCGGCCGCCCATTTCCTCCGCTACCCGTTCGAACGCTTCTTTCATTTTTGCCACTTGCGCTTCCATTTTTTCTGGAACGAGCGAACGTGCCTCCGCTAAAATATCGACGCGATCGCAAACGATATTCGTCTGCGTTCCCCCTTCAAAACGACCGATATTTGCGGTTGTTTCTTCATCGATGCGACCGAGCGGCATTTGGGCGATCGCTTTTGCGGCAATTGTAATCGCCGATACGCCACGCTCTGGAGCTACACCGGCGTGAGCCGTTTTTCCGTGAATAGTCACCTTTAACTTCGCCTGTGTCGGAGCAGCAACGATAATTTGTCCGACTTTTCCATCGCTATCTAGTGCATATCCGAATTTGGCTTGAATAAGCGATCGGTCGAGCGCCTTCGCGCCGACAAGCCCAGACTCTTCACCGACCGTAATTACAAATTGAATAAGCCCATGAGCGATATGTTGTTCTTTTAGCACACGAATGGCTTCAAACATCGCAGCAAGCCCAGCTTTATCGTCTGCCCCTAAAATCGTTGTCCCATCTGTAACGACGTACCCATCTTGAATAGATGGCTTCACTCCTTTTCCAGGGACGACTGTATCCATATGGGATGTAAAGTAAATCGGATCTACCCCTTCTTTTGTCGCAGGCAATGTACAAATTAAATTTCCTGCCCCATGCCCTGTTTGCGCTGTCGTATCATCTTCAACGACGTGCAAACCGAGCGCTTCAAACTTTGTTTTTAATACATCCGCAATATGACGCTCATATTTCGTCTCTGAATCAATTTGCACGAGCTCTAGAAATTCATTGACTAAACGCTGCTCATTGATCATGTAGCATCCTCCTATGTATATACTCACTTTAAGTATAACGGATTTTTATATCGTTTGCGAAACGTACGATTTTTTTAAAAACATATATACCGCCAAAAATATGGCGGTATAATTTATAATGGAATATTCCCATGTTTCTTTTTCGGACGTTCTTCATGTTTATGGCGAAGCATATCGAGCGCTTGAATGAGCTTAATTCTCGTGTCGCGTGGGTCAATAACGTCATCGACCATCCCGTATTTTGCTGCGACATACGGATTGGCGAACTTGTCGCGATATTCTTCGATTTTTTGCGCCCGTGTCTCTTCTGGATTTGGGCTGTTTTCGATTTCACTAGCGAAAATAATGTTCGCTGCCCCTTGTGGCCCCATCACAGCAATTTCTGCATTTGGCCATGCGTATACGACATCTGCCCCGATTGATTTGCTATTTAATGCGACATATGCCCCACCATAAGCTTTTCGTAAAATGACCGTAATTTTTGGCACCGTAGCCTCGGAATACGCATATAAAATTTTCGCCCCGTGACGAATGATGCCGCCGTGCTCTTGTTTGACGCCAGGGAAAAAGCCAGTCACATCTTCAAACGTAACAATCGGAATGTTAAACGAGTCGCAAAAACGAATAAATCGTGCTGCCTTATCGGACGAGTCGATATCTAGTCCACCTGCCATAAACTTCGGCTGATTACATACAAGCCCGATCACTTCCCCTTTTACGCGAGCAAAACCAACAACGATGTTTTTCGCAAAGTCTTTTTGCACTTCCATAAACGATCCTTCATCAACGACTTGCAACACGACGTTACGCACATCATACGGTCTAACCGCATCAATCGGAATCGCGTCAGCTAAATCAGGACGATCGTCATCATCATTGACGACAGGCATAGACGGCGGTTTTTCTTGGCAATTTTGTGGGAGATAACTTAACAGTCTGCGCACTTGAGCAAGTACGTCTTCTTCCGTCGCACCTGAAAAATGAGCGTTCCCGCTAATGGTATTATGTACGCGCGCACCACCTAAATCTTCAGCGCTAATTTTTTCTCCTGTTACTGTTTCAATCACTTTCGGTCCAGTAATAAACATTTGGCTCGTTTTTTCGACCATGAATACAAAATCAGTGATCGCTGGTGAATAGACAGCACCGCCTGCGCACGGACCCATAATGACCGAAATTTGTGGAACAACACCGGAATAAATGGCATTACGGTAAAAAATGTGCCCGTAGCCATCGAGCGACAATACCCCTTCTTGAATGCGCGCACCACCAGAATCGTTTAATCCGATAATGGGGGCGCCTGTTTTCGCCGCTAAATCCATAATATTCGCAATTTTTTTTGCGTGCATTTCTCCAAGCGCGCCACCAAACACGGTAAAATCTTGCGAAAACACAAATACCGTTCGCCCATCTATTTTTCCGTATCCTGTGACAACGCCGTCACCTGGTCCCTTTTTCCCGGCTAATCCGAAATCCGTGCAACGATGCTCGATAAACGGATTTAATTCAACGAACGTTCCTTCATCCAACAAAAGATCAATGCGCTCCCTTGCTGTTAATTTCCCTTTCGCGTGCTGCTTGGCGATTTTATCGTCGCCGCCACCGAGTTCAATTTCACGCCGGCGGTCATATAGCTCATTAATTTTATCATACATATCCATTATTGCCCGCCCTCTCTTTCACAAAGCTCGTACAATACTCCGTGAGCGGACTTTGGATGCATGAAGGCGATAAGCGCCCCTCCCGCTCCGCGTTTTGGTTGCTCATGAATCATGCGAATGCCATCGTTTTTTAATTCATGAATACGCTGTTCAATATGATCAACACCGAGCGCGACATGATGAATACCTTCCCCTCTTTTTTCAATAAAAGAAGCAATTGGACTATGTTCAGAAAGCGGCTCAAGCAGCTCAATTTTCACGTCGCCAACTTTTAAAAATGCGACCCTCACTTGTTCCGATTCGACTGTTTCAATGCCGACGCAAGGCAACCCGAGCGTATCCGTATAAAACGGCAACGCCTCATCTAATGACCTCACAGCAATACCAATATGATCGACCTTTTTTACTTCCATAAGCCCCAACCCCTTTGTTGTTTTCCGTTGAAAACCACCCTAATATTTCGACAACTTTTTTCGTTTTTCCTTCTTTTTTCGCATGTTTTCGTGCTTGTTTGTTAAACAACATGTTTGTACAATAAGAAACAAGAGGTGAAAAAAATGCATTCAAAAAAAGTGCAAAAAATTGTCGTCTATTTAATGCTCGGTTCGATGCTTTTAACATCGTTACTTGCAGGATTAAGCATGTGGATATAGAACAAGCTGACCATTTTCGGCCAGCTTGTTCTATTTAAGTGCCCCATACTTCTTACCGAGCTGTTGAAATGATTCACTTGTTTTCACGATCGCGACCTTCGTTCCGAGCGGCACGTTTAGGTATAGCGCTTCGACATCTCGATTATGCATGCGTACACATCCTTCTGTAATATACTTTCCAATCGATGACGGCCGATTCGTCCCATGAATGCCGTATGTTCGGCCGTCCGTCCCACGCGCATCAAACCCAATCCATCGCGTGCCAAGTGGGTTATTCGGTGCCCCTCCCGGAATGTTTTTTTTTCGATAGTACGGATTTACCGCCTTTACCGTAACCGTAAATAATCCTTCTGGTGTGAGCGCATTCGTCTTTCCTGTCGCTACCGGATATATGCGCTCAATTTTCCCGTTACGAATAAAAGCAAGTTTGTTCGTTTGTTTGTTGACAATAATCATCGGATCACCAACGCGCGGATTGTCTCCAAGCGGCCAAAGTGGCGAAATAAGGAGAAGTAAAGCAAACAAAATCGGCATGATCTCACCCTTTTTCAATTATTTTGCATCAAAAAAGGGGAGTCATACCGTCACAATTGACTTTTAATCATTAAATATTGCTCCATTTCTTTTACAAAATGTAAAAGGGCAGCCCGTTCTTCAAATTCTTCACGCGTTTTTGGAAGCGGCATTTGTTGAAACTGTTTCTTCATCGCTTCCAGCTGCTGAATAAAACATTCAGCTGTATTTCCCGGGTGAATTGCATCGCTTAGTTCATCAATAAAATCGGCAATCATATTGCGCTGTTCGACCGTGTACGTCATTGAGCTAATAAGCGGCAACATGCGCTCAATAATTTCAAACTGTTTCTCGCGCATTCGAAAATACCGATAATAATAATCTTCATTGCGCAAAAAATGATTTTCGATATTTTGCAACGCAAGCGCCTTCGCCTGCTTTAACGTATCGCCCACTAACGCAATTTCTTTTCCGTCCCATAAGCTTTCATTCGTACGTAAATAATGGACAATTTCTTTAAAAATGATACGGAATAAATCTTCTACAATGCGTTGATACTCTTTTAAATCTTTTTCGACACTTGGCATGTACATATTCACAAGCAGTGCGATGCCAATGCCAATAACAATGAGCATTAGTTCATTATATAAAAGTTGCCACGTCATCGCTTTAGCCATATATACGTGCAAAATAATAACTGCACTCGTCGCAATTCCTTCAGTCACTTTCCATGAGACGGTCGTTGGAATAAAAAATAAAAGCAATAAAGCAATGGAGAGCGGATGATAACCAAGTCCTTCAAAAAACAAAAACGAAAACAGCAATCCGATTAAACATGCGATCAAGCGAGCACGCGCTGTTTGTAACGACTTTTTTTTCGTCACTTGGATACAAAGCAGCGTAATGATACCAGCGGAAGCGAAATTCTCAAGGTGCAACGACTGAGCAATAGCAATTGCAGCTGCTGTTCCAATAGCTGTTTTCGTTGTTCTGTATCCAATTTTTAACATATATATCACACTCCGCCCCCATTATAACACATTCCACATAAAAAGTGCCCATCACGGACACCTTTTACGTTTGTTCATATAGGCGAATGAGTTGTTGAGCAGCCATCGTAACTGGTTGCTTTCCTTCCATCACTTCTTGTTCAATATTCGGTAGCTGCTGTTGAACAGCGGGATGATGAAAAAAGCGAATGTGTAAATAATCTTTGATCATCGTATGCAACCAATCTTTCATCTGTTCTTTTCTTCTTTCGGCAAACACGCCAGACTGTTTTGTCGTCCGCACAAACTGTTCAATCGCTTCCCAAATTTGCTCAATTCCTTCACCATAGAGCGAAGAACATGTATATGCTTTCGTTTCCCATCCTTTCGTCGCATGACGTAAGTAATGTAAAATTTGGTTATATTCTTCTTTCGCTAGCTCCGCTTTTGCTTTATTATCTCCATCTGCTTTATTAATAACAATTGCGTCGACAAGCTCCATCATTCCTTTTTTCATTCCTTGTAATTCATCACCAGCGCCCGTTAAAGCGAGCAATAGGAAAAAATCAACCATGCCACGCACTGCAACTTCACTTTGTCCAACACCGACCGTCTCAACAATGATAATGTCATAGCCTGCCGCTTCACAAAGCAACATCGTCTCGCGCGTTTTTCGATGCACACCTCCGAGCGTTCCCCCAGATGGCGACGGGCGAATGAACGCACGCGGATGGCGCGCTAAATTTTCCATCCGCGTTTTATCGCCAAGAATGCTCCCTCCTGTCAGGGAGCTGCTCGGATCGACTGCTAACACTGCAACACGATGACCTTTGTCGCATAAAAATTGTCCAAATGCTTCGATAAACGTGCTTTTTCCCGCACCTGGAACGCCGGTAATTCCAATGCGAATCGACTGTCCTACATGCGGGAGAAGTTCATGCAATATGCGCTGAGCCTTTTCTGTATGCTTTGCGGCATGACTTTCAATGAGGGTGATCGCTTGCGCTAAAATGGTACGGTCGTTGTTTAATACACCTGTCACATATTCCTCAACCGAACGTTCTTTTCGTTTCACCCATCGTCTCCCGTGATCTCCCTCTTTCATACATGCTTGTCGGTCATCGGTCCGTTCTCGTCTGGATGTTCGCTCCTCGCTCATTCGCTCACTTCCTCATAACCGAGTCGTTCATAAATTTCCTGCAACACTTTTTGGGCAGCAACCGGGATAATGGTACCTGGTCCAAAAATGGCTGCAGCTCCATGTTCATATAAAAATTCATAGTCTTGCGGTGGAATGACACCACCAACGACGACAATAATATCTTCGCGTCCAAGTTTTCGCAACTCCTCAACGAGCTGCGGCAATAATGTTTTATGTCCTGCTGCAAGAGAGCTGATTCCAACGACGTGCACATCGTTTTCAACTGCTTGTCGCGCCGTCTCTTCCGGTGTTTGAAAGAGCGGGCCAATATCGACGTCAAATCCTAAATCTGCAAAGGCGGTTGCAATTACTTTAGCACCGCGGTCATGACCATCTTGTCCCATTTTCGCAATTAAAATACGCGGACGTCTTCCTTCTAATTCATAAAATTCATCGGTCATTTTTTTGACGCGTGCAATTTCTTCCTCGTTCGTAAACTCCGCGCTATATACGCCGCTTACGGAGCGAATAACCGCTCGATGTCGCCCTGCTACTTTTTCGATCGCATCTGAAATTTCACCTAACGTAGCGCGGGCACGCGCTGCCTCGATCGCTAGTTCAAGCAAGTTTCCTTCGCCTGTTTCCGCTGCTTTCGTAATCGCTTGCAACGCTTGTTGGACACGCCCTTCATCACGCGATGCACGCAATTGTTTTAGCTTTTCAATTTGCCGTTCCCGAACAGCTGTATTATCAACTTCTAAAATGTCAATCGGCGCTTGTTTTTCCGGACGATATTTATTTACTCCGATGATCGTTTCTGCCCCGGAATCAATTCTCGCTTGCCGTCTTGCTGCCGCTTCCTCAATACGCATTTTTGGCAATCCTGTTTCAATCGCTTTCGCCATGCCACCTAAGTTTTCGATTTCCTCAATGTGCGCCCATGCGCGCTTCATCAATTCATTCGTCAACGTTTCCACATAATACGAGCCTGCCCATGGGTCAATGACTTGGCAAATGCCTGTTTCCTCTTGTAAATAAAGCTGCGTGTTGCGAGCGATACGCGCTGAGAAATCTGTCGGTAATGCAATCGCCTCGTCAAGCGCGTTCGTATGAAGCGACTGCGTATGTCCCATCGCCGCCGCATGCGCTTCTAAACATGTGCGCACAACGTTGTTAAACGGATCTTGCTCCGTTAAGCTCCAGCCAGACGTTTGCGAATGCGTCCGAAGAGCGAGCGATTTTGGATTTTTCGGATGAAACGTTTTCATCATTTTCGCCCAAATGACGCGCGCTGCACGCATTTTTGCTACTTCCATAAAATAGTTCATACCGATCGCCCAGAAAAACGACAGGCGCGGAGCAAACGAATCAATATCGATGCCTGCTTTTAAGCCTGTGCGCACATATTCTAGCCCGTCAGCGAGCGTGTAAGCGAGCTCAATGTCCGCCGGCGCACCAGCTTCTTGCATATGGTATCCAGAAATGCTAATGCTGTTGAACTTCGGCATATGTTTTGACGTATACGCAAAAATATCAGCAATGATGCGCATCGACATATCCGGTGGATAAATGTACGTATTGCGAACCATGTATTCTTTTAAAATGTCATTTTGAATCGTTCCGGATAGCTGCTCTTGTCTAACTCCTTGTTCTTCAGCCGTCACAATATAAAACGCCATAATCGGCAATACCGCTCCATTCATCGTCATCGATACGGACATTTGATCAAGCGGAATACCGTCGAACAACGTTTTCATATCTAATATAGAATCGATCGCAACACCTGCCTTTCCGACATCGCCGACGACGCGCGGATGATCGGAATCGTAGCCGCGGTGCGTTGCTAAGTCAAACGCCACCGAAAGACCTTTTTGTCCCATCGCTAAATTGCGGCGATAAAACGCGTTGCTTTCCTCAGCCGTTGAAAAACCGGCATATTGGCGGATCGTCCAAGGTCGGTTCACGTACATGGACGGGTACGGTCCGCGCAAATACGGTGGAATGCCTGGCATATAGTCAAGAAAATCAAGATCCGCAATATCTTCTTTCGTATATAGCGGCTTAATTGCAATTTGCTCATTCGTTTGAAATACGAGGTCATCTAATGTCGCCTGTACGTTTCGTTCGATCGCTTCTTTCCACGTTTGTTCATCGACTTGCTTTCCATATTGTAGCGGTCGATTAATAAAATGTATTTTCGTCATCCACGTTCACCCCCATCTCTTTCATAAACGCCAAGATCGTATCATAGCAATTTGAACCGATATGAATATACCCGTCGACGCCTGCTTCCGTAAACGTTACCTCAACATCCGGTGACGGTTTTCCTGCGACATATATGCGAACATCGGTTTTTCCCATTTTTACTTGACGCACAATATGCGGAACGGCATCTACATAATCATCATCTGTCCCGCAAATGATATAATGCGTTCCGTTTGTTTGCAGCACTCCATTTACCGCTTCCTCTACCGTCATATAGCCGTCATTTTTTATGACTGCAAAACCACCTGCTTCAAAAAAGCCGGTAATAAAGTCAGCGCGTACTTTATGTTTTGGAATCGCCCCGAGATTGACGAGATGTACAGTTGGACGCTGACCGCTTGTTTCTTCATGGCGTTCCGACGCTTGACGAAGCTGTTCAAATGGCTCAGATAGACGCCATTGGCGAATCGGTGAAACGGTAATAGCCGGGCTTTCATTTTCACCTATAACATGTTGAGCGATCGCTCGACGTTGAACGAATGCAAGCGCGTCTTCCATCGTTTTCACATCTACGTACATATGCGTTTTTCCATAAGGGGTATATACATGCTTCGGCGCTGGCGGTTCTGTCAGATTGGCGTATACGTTCGTGCCGACGATTTTTTCTTTTCTTCTTTTCACATGTTGTTCGCGTTGTTTCGCGATGTTTTCAATTTCCGTTTGCACAAATCCGCGTTGAAGCGCGCTTGTCATCCCGCCTTGTGCTTCGATTTGTTGGAATAGCTTCCACGCCTGTTCGGCAACTTGCGCAGTTAACGTTTCAACGTAATATGAACCGCCTGCTGGATCGATCACTTTCCCCATATGCGCTTCTTCCCGCAAAATGAGCTGTGTGTTTCGAGCGATGCGCGCTGCCAATTCATCTTCTGTTGCAAACGGTTCGTTAAATGGGGAAACGTGAAGGCTGTCTACTCCACCGACAATCGCCGCAAACGCTTCTGTCGTTGCACGAAGCATGTTCACGTACGGATCGTATACCGTCTTCGTGAAATACGATGTGCATGCATGAACAAAAAGTTTTTGTGATTGTTCGCTCCCGCCAAATGCTTGCACGATATTTGTCCAAATGAGCCGCGCTGCCCTTAGCTTTGCAATCTCCATGAAGAAATGCGATCCGACAGGGAAAGAAAAATCGATGCGTTGCGCAACTTCATCAATCGTCAATCCGCGTTCGAGACATTCGTTTATATATTCAACGGCCGTCGCAAACGCAAAGGCAAGCTGTTGAATGGCGTTGCCTCCTCCATTATGATACGGATCGGCATGGATGATAATCGTTTTCACATGCGGCATATGCATTGTTGCCCATTTCGTCACATCCGCCATTGTATCGTATAAATGAGCAAGTGGCACCGGAAGCTTTCCTGTTATTGCAAGGGTGCCAAGTGGATCCATGCCAATCGTTCCGCTTATGCGGTCAAGCGGTTGTCCACTTTCCTTTATATACTCGACCAATAACGGAAAAAACGGAAAGGAACATGCTCCTGTATCGATTCGAAGAGAGTAGTCTTCTAAACATATATTTGAAAACATTGCTCCAACTTGTTCGAGCGTTTGAACGGAAAAGTTTAACTTTGGCAATACGACATGAATTTCGGTCTGTCCACGTTCAAGCTGCTGTTTTATGAGCGCATTCCATCGTTCAGGTGTCGAAGCTGCACATTGTTGGCTCACTTCCCATCCTTTTTTTATGTACCCCTCTGCTTTTGTTCCGCGCACATAAGAAGGGAAGCCTGGGTATTGTTCAACATGCGCACCTTCTAAATCGGCACGTGTGTAAATTGGTTTTAGTTGAATATGCTCATATGTCGTGGAGTATAGTTGATCGATCGGTTTCCCTTTTAACGATCGCTCCACTTCTTGTTTCCATTCATCATAGCTCGGAATCGGAAACGATACTTGTTTCATTGTAGCACCCATCCCCCTTTGTTTTTAAAACGCTTTCTTTTCATATTTTTGAAAATATTCGTTACATTTTTATTGTAGTATATCGGTGTAAGGAAGAAAAGAAAAATCGTTTATATCAAAAAGAGGATAACGAACCGTTACCCTCTTTTTGATATTAATAGATCGGCGTATTTTCTTTTGTTACATGCTCTAAAATTTCTTTGACACGCGCTAGGAAACGACCGCAAATTAAGCCGTCGAGCACGCGATGATCGAGCGATAAGCAAAGGTTAACCATGTCGCGAATAGCGATCATACCATCTTTCACGACAGGGCGTTTGACGATCGATTCCACTTGCAAAATCGCTGCTTGCGGATAGTTAATGATGCCCATCGACTGCACTGAACCGAACGAACCTGTGTTGTTGACAGTGAATGTACCGCCTTGCATATCTTCTGGGCGGAGTTTACCAGCCCGCACTTTCGCTGCTAATTCAGCAATTTCACGCGCAATACCTTTAATCGATTTTTCATCAGCATGTTTAATGACTGGTACAAATAAAGCATCATCTGTCGCTACAGCAATCGAAATGTTAATATCTTTCTTTTGAACGATTTTATCTCCTGCCCACATCGAGTTCATTTGTGGGAATTCTTTTAATGCTTGCGCGACTGCTTTTACAAAAAACGCAAAATACGTTAAGTTAAAGCCTTCACGCTTTTTAAACTCGTCTTTAATTGAATCGCGATAAGCAACTAAGTTTGTCACATCGACTTCTACCATCGTCCATGCATGTGGAGCTTCGTGCTTGCTGCGAAGCATGTTCGTCGCAATCGCTTTCCGAACCGGTGTAACTGGAATTTCAATATCGCCCGGTTGAACGTTAGGCGCAGCGGCTTGTTTTGGTGCTGCCGCAACAGGAGCTTCCGCTTTTGGTGCTTCTTGCACCGATTGCACAGACGCTTGCGCTTGAACCGGAGCTGTTGACGCTTGACTTGGCGTTGGGATGTTGCCGGATTCAATCAATTTCAACAAGTCTTTGCGCGTAATGCGTCCGCCCATGCCTGTTCCTTGTACTTGTTCAAGGTCGATGTTGTGCTCTTGGGCAAGGCGAAGAACGGCTGGCGAATAGCGGCCTTTTTCTCCCGCTGGTTTTTTCGGCGCTGCTGCTTGTGCTGGCACTGCCGGCGCTTCCGTTTTCGGTGCTTCTTCTCGTTTCGTTTCCGCCGTTTCTGTGCCTTCTCCTTCAACTTCAATCGTACAAATGACAGCACCAACCGGCAACGTTTCCCCTTCTTTTGCGATAATTTCTTTAATGACACCAGCAAATGAAGATGGGATTTCCGCATTTACTTTATCTGTCATCACTTCCGCAAGCGGATCGTATTTGTTCACACGAGTGCCAACCGATACGAGCCATTGGCTAATCGTTCCTTCCGTTACACTTTCACCAAGCTGTGGCATTGTAATTTTCTCAATCGCCATCGTGACTCCTCCTTAAAACTGCGCCAATTCGCGCATTGCCTTTTCGACTTTATCTGGATTGACCATAAAGAATTTTTCCATCGTTGGTGCATATGGCATAGCCGGAACATCTGGACCAGCTAGTCGCATAATCGGTGCGTCTAAGTCGAACAAGCAATGTTCGGCAATGATGGCAGCAACTTCGCTCATGACGCTTCCTTCTTTATTGTCTTCTGTCACAAGCAACACTTTTCCTGTTTTGCTTGCGGCTTCAATAATCGCCTCTTTATCGAGCGGATATACAGTACGCAAATCTAAAATGTGTGCAGAAATGCCTTCTTGCGCCAATTTTTCAGCAGCTTGTAGCGCGAAATGAACACATAAACCGTACGTAATGACTGTGATGTCTTCTCCTTCACGTTTGACATCTGCTTTACCAATCGGCAGCACATAATCGTCTGTCGGCACTTCTCCTTTGATGAGACGATATGCTCGCTTATGTTCAAAAAATAAAACTGGATCTTCATCGCGAATGGCCGCTTTTAATAATCCTTTCACGTCGTATGGGGTAGATGGCATAACAATTTTTAGTCCCGGTTGATTCGCAAAAATCGCTTCAACAGATTGAGAATGGTATAACGCCCCGTGAACGCCACCGCCGTACGGCGCACGAATGACAATCGGACAATTCCAATCGTTATTTGAACGATAACGAATGCGCGCCGCTTCCGAAATGATTTGGTTTACAGCCGGCATGATAAAATCGGCAAATTGAATTTCAGCAATTGGACGTAATCCGTACATAGCTGCGCCAATGCCGACACCAACGATTGCAGATTCCGCAAGCGGCGTATCGATGACGCGCTCTTCGCCAAATTGATCATACAGTCCTTGCGTCGCTTTAAATACGCCACCTTTTTTTCCGACATCTTCCCCAAGTACGAATACGCGCGGGTCACGTTCCATTTCTTCGCGAATCGCCATCGTAACGGCATCGATATATGAAATGACAGGCATGTTTATTCCTCCTCTGCGTACACGTATTTCAACGCATGCTCTGGTTGTGCATATGGTGCTTTTTCCGCGTAGTCTGTCGCTTCGTTCACTTGCTTCATGACGCGATCGAGAATTTCTTTTTCCAGTTCATCCGTTAATACGCCTACTTCTTTTAAGTAGTTCGCAAATAAGTAAATTGGATCTTTTGCTTTCGCTTCAGCAATTTCTTCTGGCGTACGATACGCGCGATCATCATCGTCTGATGAATGAGCGGTTAGACGATAAGCGACCGTTTCAATTAACGTTGGCCCTTCGCCGCGCCGCGCACGGTCTGCCGCTTCTTTCACGACGCGATATACTTCAAGCGGATCCGTACCGTCAACTGTATATCCCGGCATACCATAACCAATCGCACGATCTGATACTTTTTCACAAGCGAGTTGTTTTTCGATTGGAACCGAAATGGCGTATTTATTGTTTTCGCACATGAAAATGACAGGCAGCTTATGAACGCCAGCAAAATTTGCTCCTTCATGGAAGTCGCCCTGGTTTGACGACCCTTCACCAAATGTCACGAACGACACAAAATCTTTCTTCTCCATTTTCGCCGCTAGCGCAATACCAACGGCATGTGGCACTTGCGTTGTCACAGGAGAAGAACCGGTGACAATTCGATTTTTCTTCTTCCCGAAATGCCCAGGCATTTGACGTCCGCCAGAGTTTGGATCTTCCGCTTTTGCAAATGCCGAAAGCATCAATTCAGTCGGTGTCATACCGAACGTTAAGACGACGCCCATGTCGCGGTAATATGGCAATACGTAGTCTTTCGTGCGATCTAAAGCGAACGCTGCTCCTACTTGCGCCGCTTCTTGTCCTTGACAAGAAATGACAAATGGAATTTTACCTGCGCGGTTTAGTAGCCACATCCGTTCGTCAATTTTACGCGCTAATACCATTGTTTCATACATTTGCAAAACGGTTTCATCGCTTAAACCGAGTTGTTTATGACGATTTTCCGCCATCATTCATTCCTCCTTTAAAAATGAATCGCTTTTCCGTCGACGGCCAGCGCTGCTTCCATCATCGCTTCTGACAGCGTCGGATGCGGATGAATCGTGTGGGCAATTTCCCACGGTGTTGCATCAAGCACGCGCGCTAATCCAGCTTCGGAAATCATATCTGTGACGTGCGGACCAACCATATGCACACCTAACACATCGTCTGTTTTTGCATCAGCGATGATTTTTACAAATCCGTCAGCTTCCCCATATACGAGCGCTTTTCCGATCGCTTTAAATGGGAATTTGCCAACTTTCACATCGTATCCTTTCGCTTTCGCCTCTTCTTCTGTTAAACCAACACTCGCTGCTTCCGGACGGCTGTAAATGCATTTTGGTACCATCTCATAATTGAGCGGATGAACGGTATGTCCAGCAAGGTGTTCAACCGCGATGATTCCTTCATGTGAAGCGACATGGGCAAGCTGCAACCCACCAATTACATCGCCAATCGCATAAATATGTTTTTCTTTCGTTTGATAATACTCGTTCGTTTGAATAAATCCTTTTTCGATGACAATATCAGTATTTTCTAATCCGATGCCTTCAACGTTCGCTTGACGTCCGACAGAAACGAGCATTTTTTCAGCTGTAAACGTTTCGTTTTTCCCGTTTATTTCGGCCTGAATAGTTACACCATGTTCAACAACGAGTGTGTCAGGCAATACTTTCGCTTTTGTAACAATGCGCACACCACGCTGCTTTAATATTTTCTCGATCTCTTTTGATACGTCGCGATCTTCCGTCGGCAAAATACGATCCGCGTATTCAATGACCGTCACATCGACACCGAAATCGTTCAACATCGACGCCCATTCGATTCCGATTACACCGCCACCAACGATGATGATAGAAGATGGCAACGTCTCTATACGCAACGCTTCATCTGACGTCATAACGAATTGACCGTCAATGGTTAAGCCAGGCAACGTACGTGGACGGGAACCTGTTGCAATAACAACATACTTCGGCACAAGCATTTCATTTTCCGTTCCATCATTCATCTCAACTGAAATCGTTCCTGGCATCGGTGAAAAAATCGATGGGCCTAAAATGCGTCCTGTCCCTTCATACACATCGATTTTCCCTTTTTTCATCAACATGTGAATGCCTTTATGCAACTGCTCAATGATCGCTTGCTTGCGCGCTTGCACTTTAGCAAAATCTAAACGCACCTCGCTAGCAAGTACACCAAACGTTTCGCTTTCTTTCGTCTGGGCATATACTTCCGCACTTCGTAACAACGCTTTGCTCGGAATGCATCCAGCATGCAAACACGTTCCACCAAGCTTTCCTTTTTCTACAACTGCTGTTTTTAAACCGAGTTGGGCAGCGCGAATCGCAGCGACATATCCGCCCGTTCCGCCCCCAAGTATGACTACGTCGTACTCTTTTGCCATCGTTTCATCCCCTTAAACCGTTGTTTTGACCGCCTGTGGATATTGTTTCGCTTCTTCTTCTCCGCGCAATACGCGAAGCGCCCCTTCAGCAAGCGCCTGCAATTCATTTTCCCCTGGCTGCACGATAACATCGGCAATCCATTGCACGCGATCCGCAATTTCTTTCACAAACTGTTTTCCATACGCTAAGCCACCCGTTAAAATAATGGCATCGACTTTTCCAGCTAGCACTGCGCTTGCAGCTCCAATTTCTTTCGCTACTTGATATGCCATCGCACTATAAATTAGTTTCGCTTTCTCATTACCATTTTCGATCATTTGTTCAACTTTCACCGCATCGTTCGTCCCTAAATAACCAACGAGCCCCCCGCCACCAACGAGCATGCGCATAATTTCTTCACGATAATATTCACCCGAAAAACAGAGAGAGACGAGATCACCAGCCGGTACAGTGCCAGCGCGCTCTGGGCTGAACGGCCCTTCTCCATCTAGTCCGTTGTTTACATCAACGACACGTCCTTGTTTATGTGCGCCGACTGTAATGCCTCCACCCATATGCGCAACGATCAAATTCACTTCTTCATACGCTTTTCCCATTTGTTTGGCGACGCGGCGAGCGACAGCTTTTTGATTGAGCGCATGAAAAATGCTGCGGCGTTCAATAAGTGAAAAACCAGAAATGCGGGCAATTGGATCAAGCTCATCGACGACGACCGGATCGACAATAAATGCCGGTATATTTAATGCTGAAGCAATTTCGTGCGCTAAAATACCGCCAAGATTGGAAGCGTGTTGACCTGAGTATCCGCGCTTTAAATCTTGCAGCATCGCTTCGTTTACGGCGTACGTTCCACCTTCAATCGGACGGAGCAAGCCACCGCGCCCGCATACCGCATCAAGTTTCGAAATGTTGATCCCTTCATGATCGAGCGTTTCTAAAATCGTTTGCTTTCGGAATTCATATTGGTCGATAATTTTTTTATACGCTCGCAACGCTTCCGTATCATGTCGAATCGTTTTCTCTAAAATGGAGCGCTCGTTATCAAAGACGCCGATTTTCGTTGACGTCGATCCCGGATTAATGACTAAGATGCGAAATGAATGTTCTTGCAATGTTTGACCCTCCATTTTTATCATCGACGAAGCGAGAACGATCCGTCCTCGCTTCGCTACGTGTTTTTAGCGCGTGCGGCGACGGCTTAAAATATGCTGACCGTTTTGTAAAAATTGGCTGCGTGATTGACGCATTTTTGCAATACGCTCCTCAGCTAAACGATCAGCGGCTTGATATGTCGGAATGCCGTCACGCTTCGCAATTTCGATGACTTTTTCGATGTTGTTGTAAATTTGTTCAACTTTTTTCATTGCGCGTTCGCGGTTGTATCCGTATAACTCATCTGCTACGTTAATGACACCACCAGCATTAATGACATAATCCGGCGCGTAAACGATGCCCATTTCATGAATGATGTCTCCATGTCTTGCTTCGCGTAATTGGTTGTTCGCAGCGCCAGCAATCACTTTTGCCTTTAATTGTGGAATCGTTTGATCGTTAATGATTCCTCCGAGCGCACACGGAGCGAAAATGTCGCAATCTACCCCGTAAATGTCGTTCGGGTCTACTGCTGTTGCGCCAAACTGTTCGACAACGCGTTGCACCGCTTCTTTATTAATATCTGTAACGATGAGCTTTGCTCCTTCTTCATGAAGATGACGACATAAATTGTAAGCCACGTTGCCGACACCTTGTACTGCGACAACTTTTCCTTCAAGCGAATCGCTACCAAACGCCTCTTTTGCCGCCGCTTTCATTCCACGGTAAACACCGTACGCCGTAACCGGAGAAGGATTTCCAGAAGAACCGAACGCTGGTGAAATACCTGTCACATAATCTGTTTCTTCGTAAATAATGTCCATATCAGCAACTGTTGTACCAACATCTTCTGCCGTAATGTAACGACCATTTAATCCTTGAATGAAGCGACCAAACGCCCGGAACATCGCTTCGTTTTTGTCCTTGCGTGGATCCCCGATGATGACCGCTTTTCCACCGCCAAGATTCAAGCCAGCTGCAGCGTTTTTATATGTCATACCACGCGCTAAGCGAAGAGCATCCTCGATGGCCGCATCTTCTGATTCATACATCCACATGCGCGTTCCGCCTAGCGCTGGACCGAGCGTTGTATCATGAATCGCAATGATCGCTTTTAATCCTGACTCTTTATCTTGGCAAAACACTAATTGTTCGTAATCGTACTGCTCCATATATTTAAAAATCTCCATCTTTCGTTCCCCCTTGTTATTTGTTCGCTGCACAAATTGCTAGTGCTAATGAATATAACTTACTCTCTGCTGAATCAGCACGAGAAGTTAAGACGATTGGCGCTTTTGCGCCTGCGATAATCGCTCCAACTTGTGCGCGGGCAAAGTATACGAGCGATTTATAAAGCACATTTCCTGTTTCAATATTTGGCACAACTAAAATATCAGCCTGTCCTGCCACCGAACTTTGAATGCCTTTATGTTGGGCAGACTCGACGGAAATGGCGTTATCTAAAGCGAGCGGACCATCGACGATGCAGTCTTTCAATTGCCCACGTTGGTTCATTAACGAAAGAGCGGCAGCGTCAATCGTTGCCGGCATCGCTGGATTCACGACTTCAACAGCGGCGAGCGGAGCAACTTTTGGATGACTGATTCCAACTGCTTTCGCCACTTGTACCGCATTCATAATAATTTCTACTTTTTGTTGCAAATCAGGCGTAATGTTCATTGCGGCATCGGTAACAAAAATAGGCCGTTCATAATGTGGCACATCAAATAGGGCGACATGCGACAAAACATTGCCTGTACGAAGCCCATACTCTTTGTTTAATACCGCTTTTAAAATGGTTGCCGTCGGTACGTTCCCTTTCATTAGAACGCTCGCTTCTTTTCCATGTACCGCTTTCACGGCCATGTGAGCTGCTTCCTCTTTTGTCGAAGCATGAACGATGCGAATATGATCGCGATGTACATCGTGAACATGCTCGGGAACAAGGCGCGATAAAACCGACTCATCGCCATATAAAACGAATCGCCCGAATCCCGCTTGTAAAGCTTGTGCGACCGCTCTTAACACTTCTGTATCTTCAGCTGCCGCCACAGCTACAGTCGCTTCAGGAAATTGGGTTGCTTTGGTGATCAACGATTGTAGCTTCATCTCATCTACTCAACCCCTTTATTTTTTCGTCACTTTTTATTATCGCAAAAATCGTGCCAACTTTTTTGGTATTGAAAACGCTTTATTTTATTTATTTTTAACTGCAACTTTTTGCATACTATGAACATTATTGCATGCTTTTTTTGTCAAGTCCATACTTTTCAAGTTTGTAATATAAATTTCGAATCGAAATGCCGAGTTGTTTAGCAGCAGCGGTTTTATTCCCTTGACACGCGCGTAAAACGCTTTCAATCACTTTTGCTTCGTACTGTTCAACTAATTCCGCTAACGGCTTAGACTCATGCGTCCATTCTGGAGACGAAAGATGTTCGTGCTCTTTCGGTTTATGCAACAACGAAATATGTTTTCGTTCAATGAACATTTCATTGTATTTCATAAAAATCATAGCCCGTCCTAACACATTTTCTAACTCTCGTACATTTCCTGGCCAATCGTATGAAAGCAAGTCATTTAGCGCATCATCCGTAATTCCTTCCACATTCCGTCCATAATCTTGATTTAGTTTTTGTATGAGCCGCTCACATAGCGCCGGAATATCTTGTTTGCGCGCACGTAATGGAGGAATGTGAATCGGCATGCGATTTAACCGATAATATAAGTCTTCACGAAACGTTCCATCGGCAATCGCTTTTTCGAGATGAACATTCGTTGCGGCAATAACACGCACATTAATAGGGATCGGCTTTGTGCCACCAACGCGCACAATTTCTTTTTCTTGCAAAACACGCAACAATTTCGCTTGCATATTGGCAGATAATTCACCTATTTCATCTAAAAAAATACTTCCGTTGTTCGCTTCTTCAAACAATCCTTTTTTTCCCCCGCGTCTTGCCCCTGAAAATGCACCTTCTTCATAACCAAACAACTCACTTTCAAGCAGCGATTCAGAGATGGCAGCGCAGTTCACACGAACGAATTTGTGATATTTTCGATCACTTGCATTATGAATGGCATGGGCGAACAATTCTTTTCCTGTCCCTGATTCGCCACGAAGCAAAATGGTTGCCGGTGTTTTCGCTGCTAATTTCGCTTGTTCAATCGCTAACATCATTTCCTCTGACGTGCCAACAATGTCATCGAAGGAATATTTCGCTTCCAATGTGCGAATAATTTGGCGCGCACGTTGCAATTCAGAAGTTAGTTGCTCAATTTCTGATACATCATGAATGACGCCAACACTTCCTTTTAACATCCCATCAACAATAATTGGGGCGACGTTGACGACGACATCACGTTTTTTTGGACCGACTTTCATGCGTACACCCCTTACTGGTCGGCGTGTTTTCAACACTTTCATGTGCATGCTTTCCCCTTCGGAAATGTCCGCTGTCGCTGGTTTTCCAATCACTTCTTCTTCTGACAAACCGGTCAGTTTCGTGTACGCTGGATTAATTAAAATGCCGTTACCATGCTCGTCAACGACCGAAATAGCTTCTTCTGAAGAATGAATAATCGCTTCTAACATCGTGCGAATTTCTTTTAAGTTTGTTACCTCTTCTGCTAAATGAACAACTTCTGTAATATCTTTAAATACTGCGAAAGCACCAAATAGTTTTCCGTTTTCATCTATAAGCGGAATACGCGTCGTAATCATTTTTTTTCCATTTTCTAATAACAGTTCTTGGTTTAACTCTACTTCCCTCGTTTGTAATACGCGCGGCAAACCGCTAGCTGGAATGACATGTAAAATATGAGTACCAACCACTTCTTTTTTCGCTTTCCCTATCATTTTTTCTGCGCTCGGATTCACATGCGTCACATAACCGCGTTCGTCAATTACGATCATTCCATCATGCGTCGAGTTAAAAATGAGGTCATGTTTTGTTGTCGCTGTTTTCAACGTAGCGATCAATTGCTCTTTTTCTTCGACGAGCTGTGCAATAATATATGCGATGTCACCTGGAATGACGACCGTATGTGCAGGACTAGCTTGGCGCAACGCCGTAAACACGTGATCGTCTCCTGTTACTTCGACAATGATATCAATATGTTCCGTCAACACATCACGCCAGTTATTGCTCGTTTGAATCCCCATCTCCCGCGCGATACTTATTCCCGGTGCATCATGATTTCGATCCACAACGGCTACAACATCCATCAATTTTGTTTCATGAAACATTTTTAATAGTGCACTTCCACCTTTGCCTGCCCCAACAATTAATACTTTTTTCATTTCCCATCACCTATTCGTTTGCAATTTTTTGCAGACGCTTTCATCATACATTGTTTTTCTTTTCTTGACAAACAAACGAAAACATTTATGATGAAAACAGAACGAATGGAAAGGGTTTTGTTTTATGCAACGAACGATCGCCTTACTTATTTTGCTTATTCCTGGATTTATCGCAGCGTTAGGAATTAAATGGATGCGCGATACAGCATTCGGCATTTTACACGCACCAATCCCATCGCTTGTCGTTCAGTTCTTGCTCGGTTTCATTTGCTTCATCGCTGGCCTCGGTTTTATCGGGGGATTTATTTTACACCGCGATCGCAAGCGAAATAAAGTACAAGCTCGCTTTCAAAAAAAGAAACGCTTCGATTCAGAGTGATCGAAGCGTTTTTTCACGTATATGTTTCGCTTTTTCAGGAAAATCAGTGAATATACCATCCACTTTATATTGAAACATGTTTTTCATCCATTCTTCTTTATTGATTGTAAAAGGACGCACGAGCAAATCATTCGCGTGGGCCGCTTCAACGAACGATCGATCAACTGTCGGATGGTACGGATGAAGCGCTAAAGCGCGTAAAGTATGGGCGTAATTCCACGGTTGATGTAGCTTTTCCATATATAGTAGAGCCGTTTCAATGTGCGGTGCTAACGTACGGCATGTCGCCATACTTTCATGGTTAAATGAAGAAAAAATGACACGTGACGCTAAACGATATCGTTCAACGAGCTCTATCGTTTTTTCTTCTAATCGTTCATAAGGCACGAGGTTGTTTTTTAATTCAATATTGATGAGCAACGAATTACCTTGTGCCCACTCAAGCACTTCTTGTAGCGATGGAATCGGACAAAAACCGTATTGTTTAAATTTATAATTAGCGTTTAATTTCCGCAACTGACGATACGTCATTTGCCCAACCCATCCTGTTCCGTCTGTCGTGCGATTGACCGTTTCATCATGAATGACAACGACAACACCGTCTTTTGCAAGCTGTACGTCAAGTTCGATTCCGTCTGCTTGCACTCGCTCAGCTTCCATAAAAGATACCATTGTGTTTTCCGGATGCGTCCCTGCCGAGCCGCGATGAGCAAAAATATGCGCCATCCTTTTCCCACCTTTAAAAACGTTTTATACTTAACATATGAAAGGGGTGACACTTATGCGACCGTTACAAATTTCGTTACAAACAGCCCAAAAGCTATCTAAAGCGTTAAATATGCCGATAGAACAAATTATGCACATGCCTCAACACGTATTAATCCAAAAATTACTCGAAATCGAAAAAAACGAACAACAAAAAAGGTAGCCATCCGACTACCTTTTTTTTAGCTCGCCTTATGTTCGAGTCTTAACCGATCAGCGACCATCGCGATAAACTCAGAGTTTGTCGGCTTTGCTTTTGACATGCTGACCGTATGACCAAATAAAGACGAAATCGACTCTAAATTGCCGCGACTCCATGCGACTTCAATCGCATGACGAATCGCTCGCTCTACGCGACTAGCTGTTGTGTTATATTTTTTTGCAATATCTGGATAAAGTACTTTCGTAATCGATCCGAGCAATTCCACGTCGTTATACACCATAGCAATCGCTTCACGCAAATATAAATACCCTTTAATATGTGCAGGAACACCGATTTCGTGAATGATGTTTGTAATGCTCGCATCTAAGTTTTTCGGTTTTCCGTCGCGAATTGGTGAAAGAAGTGGTGGACGCTTTAATACAGCTGGTTTTTTTCCGCATACTTGGCGCACTTGATTCACTAAATGTTCGATGTCGAACGGCTTTAAAATGAAGTAAGAAGCGCCTAGTTCAACAGCTTTTTTCGTTACATCTTCTTGACCAAACGCTGTCAACATAATTACATGAGGCAGCGGCTGTTTAATTATCCGCAATTTTTCTAGTACAGCTAACCCGTCCAAATGCGGCATAATAATGTCAAGAATCAATACATCTGGATCGCGTTCGCGCAACAATTGCAAACAATCTTGTCCATTATACGCAACACCAATAACTTCCATGTCTCCTTGGCTTGTAATGTATTCCTCAAGCAAGTGCACTAATTCTCGATTATCATCTACAATACACACTTTTATTGTACTCACGAAATCCTTCCTCCCTAAAGCAATGATCTTTTGTCACATACGTGCTTAATTCGACGCCATGGACAAAAATCCTTTTTCGCTTTGCAAAATTAGTCAAATAATTTATATTTTTCATAAAACATGCACGTACACTTTTTCTTTCATTTTACACTACATACTTACGTCGTGTCATGATAAAATATGACAAATTGTGTGGAAAAACAAAAAGCAAGCTAATATTAGCTCGCTTTTTGCTTGCTTTTATCGTAAATGTTAATTCCAGCTTCATGCAACATCCACTCGATATGCACGCCGTATCCAGATGTCGGATCGTTAACAAATACGTGTGTCACCGCACCAATTAATTTTCCGTCTTGAATGATTGGACTTCCGCTCATTCCTTGAACGATACCGCCCGTTTTTTCTAACAAACGAGGATCGGTCACTTTAATAATCATTCCTTTTGTAGCAGGAAATTTCTGTGGTGTTACGCTGACGATTTCAACATCAAACGCCTCCACACGATCTTTTTCAACAACGGTCAATATTTTTGCAGGCCCTTTTTTTACATCTGTTGATAGTGCAATCGGCATTGGTTCATCAAAAATGCCATTTTGAATCGGTTTCGAGAGCTTGCCGAAAATACCAAACGGACTGTTCGTTTTAATGTCACCGATGACTTGTTTATCACTTGAAAACCTCGCTAGCTTTTCACCCGGGCTACCATTTCTTCCTTTATCAATGGCTGTTACCGTTGATTTAACAATCGTTCCGTTGCGAACGACGATCGGCTTTCTCGTGTCCATATCAGAAATGACATGACCGAGTGCGCCATATATGTTTGATTTCGGATCATAAAACGTCATCGTGCCGATTCCTGCTGCTGAGTCACGAATATACAATCCGATGCGGTATGCTTCGTCTTGTTTATCTTTTAACGGAGTGAGCGTCGTTTCAAACGTATGACGATCACGCGCAACAGTCAGTCGCAACGGCTTCCCTGTCTTTCCCGCTTCTTCGATGAACGGGGACACGTCCGTCATCTTTTCGATTTTTTTCCCGTTGATGTGCGTAATCGCATCTCCAACTTGGATGCCGGCCGTTTCGCCCGGCGACTGCTTCCCTTGTTCCGTTTCGACTAAGTGATGGCCCACGACGAGAACACCAACCGTATTCAGCTTCACGCCAATCGATTGACCACCTGGAACGACTTTGAAGTCTGGCAATACTTTTACATTGACTTGTTTAATCGGAAATCCTGCCATTTGCAGTATAACATCACTTTCTCCGACATGTTCTCCGCTAATTGCTAACTTTTCTTTTTGTTGAACATGAACCGCATTCGTTGTTACAGCTTGAACGGGGCCAAACGCAGGCACATGAGCCGTTTGCCCGTGAAATAAAACAAGTTGTTTCGGAATTTTTACATATTTTTGAAATGGCGTTGCCATACTGAGAACGATAAAAGAAACAAGGAGAAATGCACCTATTCCTTTTCTTAATTTGTCAAAATCCAAATGTCTTCACTCTCCTCGTTCCTACGTACACACCGAATCCTACACTATTTAATGTTGCCTGAAACAATCGAAATATAACCGAATGAAATGAAAAAACAATGCCAATGTTGGTATTTATGCTGTTTCATTTTTGATTTTTTCCGCTAGTTGTAACAACTCATGAGCGTGCTGTTTCGTCAGTTGGGTAATTTCTACTCCCGAAATCATGCGGCTAATTTCGTTAATTTTTTCTTCTTCATTTAATGCTTCAACGGTCGTTTTCGTCCGTCCATCGACCGTTTCTTTAGCGATGAATAAATGCGTATCTGCCATCGCCGCAACTTGGGGCAAATGCGAAATGCAAAGCACTTGTGAATGACGTGCGACGCGATAAATTTTTTCTGCAATCGCTTGAGCTACTCGTCCGCTCACACCCGTATCCACTTCATCAAAAATAATGGAAGTAACACCTTGATGTTTTGAGAAAATGCTTTTTAAAGCGAGCATGATGCGCGACAGTTCCCCACCTGACGCAACTTTAGCAAGCGGCTTTAACGGTTCACCAGGATTCGTCGAAATGTAAAATTCAACTTCATCTATGCCACTTGCATGCAATTTGACAGGAACCCCATCCACTAACGGATCATCGTATGCCCCTTGACGCTTGCGAAAGACGACATCAAATGTCGTCTTTTCCATGTATAAATCTTTCAGCTCTTGATGAATATTATCAATGAGCTGCTTAGCATATTGCATGCGCAACTCGCTAATATGCTTTGCTTCAACTAACAAATCGGCAGTAATCGATTGAAGTTCAGCTTGCAATTTATGAATATGATCGTCGCGATGTTGAATGGTTTCAATTTCTTCTTCCACTTTTGCCGCATATTCTAAAATATCGCGCACTGTTTTACCGTACTTGCGTTTTAAATGGTTAATCTCATTTAAACGGCTTTCGATTTCATCAAGTCGAAGTGGATCATATTCTAGCCCGTCTAACTGCCCACGTAGTTGATGAGCAACTTCTTCCAATAAGTAATAACAGTTCGATACGACTTCTTGCGCTTGTTTTAGCGATGCGTCCAAGTCGCTGACATGATCTAAATGGTTCATCGCCAAACCGATCCAATCAAGGCCGCGCTGTTCCCCGTAAAGCGCCTCATAACTGCTTTGCAGCGCTTCATATATTTTTTGGAAGTTAACGATTTTACGTCTCTCTTCCATTAGCTGTTCATCTTCATCTGGCTGTAGCTGCGCTTTTTGAATTTCATCTAGCTGAAATGTTAACAAATCTAACCGATGAGCCATTTGTTGTTCATTTTCGTTCAACTTCTGCAACTGGCGTTTCACCCGCTCGTACGCCGCATACAATGCTCCATACTCTTCCAACGCCTCTCGGATACGTTCTCCACCATATTCATCTAATAATCGCAAATGTTTACTCTCATCGAGCAGTTCTTGATGTTCATGTTGTCCGTGAATGTCAACAAGTGTTGCACCGACTTCACGTAACGTTGCAATCGTTACTAACTTCCCGTTAATGCGACAAATACTTTTCCCGCTCTCCGTAATTTCACGGCGAAGCACAATCATGCCGTCGCTTATATCGATGCCAAGTTCAGCGCATTTGTTGTAGCACGGATGGTCGTCTTGTTCAAGCAGAAAAAGTCCTTCAATTTCTGCTTTCGCCTCCCCATATCGAACAAACTCCGCTGAACCGCGCCCACCGATCAATAAATGAATAGCGTCAATAATAATTGATTTCCCCGCCCCTGTTTCTCCTGTTAAAACGGTTAATCCTTTTTCGAATGAGAGCGAGAGCGATTCAATAATGGCAAAATTTTTAATAGATAACTCTGCTAACATGTTCGACTCACACCTTTATTACAGCATGTCCAATAATCGTTTCGAAATGACTTCTGTATCTTCGGGCGTGCGACAAATAATTAAACACGTATCATCCCCACAAATCGTTCCAACAATTTCATTCCACTCTAAATGATCCAGCAACACTCCGATAGCATGCGCATTGCCCGGCAACGTTTTCATCACAAGCAAATGGCCAGCCCCATCAATTTTTACGAATGCATCCATCAGTGCTCGCTTCAATTTCTGTAGCGGATTAAACCGTTGATCCGCCGGTAAGCTATATTTATATCGGCCATCCATCATCGGAACTTTCACTAAATGAAGTTCTTTAATATCTCGGGATACAGTCGCCTGTGTCACGTTAAATCCTTCTTTTCGCAACATATCAACAAGCTCATCTTGCGTTTCAATATCATGATTGGAAATAATTTCACGAATTTTAATATGACGTTGTCCTTTATTCAACGAAAACACCTCTCTCGTGTGTATAACATTTGCATATTTATACTTCTATGTTACCGAACGATTCGTGGGCAAACAAGAGGGAATAACCGTCTGTTATTCCCCTGCATGTTCTTTATTTTCTTTCAGTTCAGCATGCGCCACCTGAACAACTTCTTCCGGAGAAACAGTTAAACAATTTTCTCCTTTTTCTTTTCCTTCCCAACGTAAATGAAGTAAAAACTCAATGTTTCCATCGCCGCCTGTAATAGGGGAGTTCGTGAGCCCCATCACGTCGTATCCTTCTTGTTGAGCGAATGCGATGATCGTTTCAAGCACTTGTACGTGAACGCGCGCATCACGAACGATGCCCTTTTTCCCAACTAAATCTTTTCCAGCCTCAAACTGTGGTTTGACTAACGCAACGACATCGCTATGAGGCACTAAAATCGTCTTTAACACAGGAAAAATAAGCTTCAAAGAAATAAACGATACATCGATCGTCGCGAAATTTGGTAAACCGACGTGGAAATCGCTCGGTGTCACGTAGCGAAAGTTCGTCCGCTCCATCACAACAACCCGCTCATCTTGTCGTAATTTCCACGCCAATTGGTTGTAGCCAACATCAAGAGCGTACGACAACTTCACTCCATTTTGCAGCGCACAGTCCGTAAATCCACCTGTTGATGCGCCAATATCGATCATCATTTTATCCTTTACTTGAAGCGAAAATGCACGTAACGCCTTTTCTAATTTCAGTCCCCCTCGACTGACATATGGCAATGCATTTCCTTTTACCGTAAGCGGAATGTCAACGGGGACTTTTTCCCCTGGCTTGTCAAGCCGCATTTCGTTTGAATAAACGAGCCCAGCCATAATCGTCCGCTTTGCTTTTTCGCGCGTTTCAGCCAACCCACGCTCTACAAGTAGTACATCTAAACGTTCTTTCTTCCCTTTCATCTCTCATGCCCTTTTTCTTTTTTTCGGAGTTAATAAACAAATGCGCTCCATCACATGTTCTGTCGTCAACCCAATTTCTTCTAAAAGTTGCGACACATTCCCGTGCTCAATAAAACGATCCGGAATGCCCATTCGATCCATGACTGCTCCATGGTAGCCGTGATCATGGGCAAATTCAAGCACAGCGCTTCCAAACCCACCTTGAAGCACAGCTTCTTCAATTGTAAGTAGCGGCATACTTTTTTTCAGCAATGTATGCAACATATGTTCATCAAGCGGCTTAATAAAGCGAGCATTGACCACCTGCACAGAAATGCCGTCATGCGCAAGACGTTCGGCTGCTTGAAGCGCCATCGGAATCGTCGTACCAAACGTTAAAATAGCGACATCCGTCCCTTCCCGCAACACTTCCCACGTGCCGATTGGGATAGTTTTCAATTGCTCATCCATCGGGACGCCAAGACCGTTGCCGCGCGGAAAACGCATCGCAATCGGTCCCGCATCGTATTGAATCGCTGTATATACCATATGCTGCCCTTCATTTTCATCTTTCGGCATCATTAATACGATGTTTGGAATGTGGCGCAAAAATGCGATGTCAAACACCCCTTGATGCGTTTCACCATCAGCCCCAACAAGCCCTGCACGGTCAATGCCGAGAAATACGTTTAAGTTTTGGCGACAAATATCGTGGACAACTTGGTCATACGCCCGCTGTAAAAACGTTGAATAAATCGCTAAAAACGGCTTCATTCCTTGCGTCGCTAAACCAGCAGCCATCGTTGCCGCATGTTGTTCTGCAATTCCAACGTCGTACATGCGCTCAGGAAATTCGCTAGCAAACCCTTCGAGCTTCGATCCGACCGGCATTGCTGGGGTAATCGCGACAATGCGGCGATCCTCGCGCGCCAATTTACGAACGGTTTCACTAACAAGTGCACTCCACGATGGAGCAGATGGCTTTGATTGGATGAAATCCCCCGTCTCAATTTTATAAGGTCCTGTGCCATGCCACGTTCCGACTTTATCGTTTTCTGCTGGGTGATATCCTTTTCCTTTTTTCGTTATCACATGAACGAGAACAGGACCTTTCGTCTTTTTCGCATAATGTAAGTTTTCAAACAAATCTTCAAAGTTATGGCCATCCACCGGTCCAAAGTACGTAAATCCTAGCTCTTCAAAAAATACACCTGAAACGAGCAAATACTTAATGCTATCTTTGACTCGTTCTGCAGTTGCAGCAAGCTTTCCACCGACAGCTGGGATTTTCTTTAATAACATCTCTAGTTCATCTTTTACCCAATGGTATTTCCCGGCTGTTCGCAACCGCCCAAGTACATTATGCAATGCACCAACGTTTGGGGCAATCGACATTTCATTGTCGTTTAAAATGACGATCATATCTTTTTTCTCGTGTCCGATATGGTTTAACGCTTCCAATGCCATTCCACCTGTAAGCGCACCATCTCCAATGATTGGAACAATATGTTCATTCGTTCCTTTTAAATCGCGTGCAATGGCCATTCCCATCGCAGCCGACAATGATGTCGAACTATGTCCTGTCTCCCATACATCATGTTCGCTTTCACTTCGTTTTGGGAAGCCACATAATCCTTTATATTGACGCAACGTATCGAATTGATTCGCCCGACCGGTTAAAATTTTATGCACGTACGATTGATGGCCGACATCCCAAATGAGCTTATCTTTCGGGCTGTCGAATACTTTATGAAGCGCAATCGTCAATTCAACAACACCGAGGTTCGGACCAATATGTCCTCCTGTTTTTGATAATTTTTCAATGAGAAACTGTCTAATTTGTTCACTTAATTGAATTAACTGTTCATTCGACATTCGTTTTAAAAATTTCGGGTTTTGAATCGCTTCAAGATCCAATGCGACCACTCTCTTTCATATAGGCTAAACAACTGATATAATACAGGTTTTTTGTAGTTTTAATTATACAGGCAAACATGTTTACACGCAAAAAAGAGCCGCTTACACAAACGTGTGAACGGCTAACATTTCTTTTCCACTATACCACATGTTGTTTATTTCCTCAATGATATTAATGATCGCGCGTTTCAATGAGGTCGCAAATGTAATGTAACAGCGACGCGTCGAGTTCTGTTTGTTCAAGAAGTGTGCGTGCCTCCGTCATATGATCGCGTAGTTTACGCTTTGCCCCGTCAAGCGTCAACAGCGCTGGATAAGTCGATTTATCATTTTCGACATCGCTTCCTACTTTTTTCCCAATTTTTTGTTCTTCCCCTTCAATGTCTAATATGTCATCGCGAATTTGAAACGCCAATCCGAGATGATCGGCAAAGGCCGTTAACAACGTTAATTGTTGTTCCGTTGCCCCACCTAGTATCGCACCTGCTCGAATGCTGTATTGCAACAGTTTTCCTGTTTTATGACGATGAATATATTCCAATTGTTGCAAGCTAATCGTTTTCCCTTCCCCTTCTAAATCAGCGACTTGCCCACCAACCATTCCTTCAGGTCCAGCCGCTTTTGCCAACTCCGAAATGAGTCGAACTTTGACATCGGGCGAAGTGTTTTTATCATCTGCTATCACTTGAAAAGCATACGTGAGCAACGCATCGCCTGCTAAAATCGCATTCGCTTCCCCAAACACTTTATGATTCGTCGGTTTGCCGCGGCGTAAATCGTCGTTATCCATACTCGGCAAATCATCATGAATGAGCGAGTACGTATGGATCATTTCGAGCGCACAGGCAACGGAAATGCCGATGTCCACCGGCTTACGAAATGCGTGTAACGTGGCAAGCAACAAAAGGGGACGAATGCGCTTTCCCCCTGCTTGCAATGAATACAACATCGCTTCTTTTATTGTTTCAGGTGCTTGCAACGGCTCAATATATGCCGGGAGCTGTTGTTCAATTTGCGCTTTATATTGTCGCAATAGCGATTGTATTTTCAACTTTTACTCCTCCTGCACCATAAACGGTTCAAGTTGCCCATCTTCTTTCAAAATGAATTCCATTTGCTTTTCCACTTGCTGTAGTTTATCGTGACAAAACTTCGACAATTTCATACCTTCTTGAAAAAAGTGGATCGCCTCTTCAAGTGGAACGTCCCCTTCTTCGAGCTTTTGTACAATTTCCTCGAGCTTGTTCATCGCTTCTTCAAACGTCATATATTCCCCTCCTCAATATTCGAAACAACGCAATGTGCCCGTCCGTCTTGAAAACGAATGTGAATACGGTCCCCTTCTTGCAATTGTTGTACCGTCTTAATGAGCGTTTGTTGCTCATCGTAAGCTAAACTATATCCGCGTTCCATAATTTTTAGCGGACTGAGTGCATCAAGTTTCGCTAGTTTTGTAGTGAGCAACCATGCTTTTTGTTTCATCACATCGTTCATGTTACGAACAATGGTATGCTCTAGCGTACGCAAGCGATCCGCAGCTTTTTCGATTCTTGACTGCGGATGATGGGCAAACAACGTCAACTGTACTTGTTGAAGTTGGTTCCCTTTTTGCTTTAACATATCGTTCATTTGTCGACGCAGGCGGTCAACGAGCGTGTCGAGCTGTTGCTCTTTTTGTTCATAAAGTCGTTTCGGATAGCGAAAGGCGTACGCGGAACGCAATGATTGCAATCGCTTTTGCTCCGCATTTACGCGCTCTTTCATCGCTCGAATAAGGCGAGCTTGTTGATCGGACACACGCGAGAGCAAATCAGCTATATGCGGAACAGCAAGCTCAGCTGCTCCGGTTGGCGTCGGTGCACGCAAATCAGCAACAAAATCAGCGATCGTATAATCTGTCTCATGTCCAACAGCAGAAATAATCGGAATACGAGAAGCAAAAATTGCCCGCGCCACGATTTCTTCATTGAACGCCCAAAGTTCCTCAATTGATCCCCCACCACGTCCGACGATAAGCACGTCAACGTTCCCCATTTCATTCGCTTTTTGAATGGATTGAACAATCGATAGCGGAGCTTGTTCACCTTGAACGAGCGTTGGGAATAAAATAACTTTCGCTAACGGATAACGCCGGCGAATCGTCGTTAAAATATCGCGGATGGCCGCTCCCGTCGGCGATGTAACAACGCCAATATGTTGTGGGAATTTCGGGATCGGCTTTTTATGCGCCTCAGCAAATAATCCTTCTTGTTCCAATTTCTTTTTTAGCTGCTCATACGCTAAGTAAAGCGCACCAATGCCATCCGGCTGCATTTCTTTTACGTATACTTGATACGCGCCGCTCGGTTCGTATACGGAAATTTCGCCGCGCACAAGTACAGTCATCCCATTCTCCGGTTTAAACGTTAATTGACGATTATACCCGGCAAACATGACAGCTTGAATGCGCGCTTGTTCGTCTTTTAAAGTAAAGTACATGTGCCCACGCGAGTGGTATGTAAAGTTCGAGATTTCCCCTTTAATCCATAAATCTTGTAAATGTGGGTCGACTTCAAATTTTCGCTTAATGTATTTCGTTAACGCCGCAACCGTTACATACTTCATTTGTGCCACAGAAAAAACCTCGCTTATTGGTGTTGTTCACGAGCTGCTTGAATCGTGTTGTTTAACAGCATCGTAATGGTCATCGGCCCAACTCCTTTTGGCACAGGAGTAATATAGCTAGCTACTTCTTTTACATCATCAAAATCGACATCTCCGCATAACTTTCCATTTTCTAATCGATTAACACCAACGTCGATGACAATTGCTCCTTCTTTCACATGTTGAGACGTAATGAGCTTCGGCTTTCCGACAGCAACGATTAAAATATCGGCTTGGCTCGTAATCGCTGCTAAATCGTTTGTGCGTGAATGGCAATATGTCACTGTCGCATGTTCGCGCAAAAACAGTTGTCCGACCGGTTTACCGACAATATTGCTTCGTCCGACAACAACAACATGTTTTCCTGCAATGTCAACTTGCAAAGATTGAACCATATATAAAATACCATACGGTGTGCAAGGTAAAAACGTCCGTTGTCCCGTCATCATTCGTCCAATGTTTAACGGATGAAAACCGTCAACATCTTTCTCAGGCGCAATCGCCTCAATGACGTGCAATTCATCAATTTGTTTTGGTAGCGGCAATTGTACTAAAATACCGTGTACCGAGCGATCTTCATTCAAACGAGCAATTTGCTCTAGCAAAAACGACTCACATATGTCAGCTGGAAACGTAAGTAAAATCGAGCGAATCCCAATTTCTTCACATGCTTTTTGTTTCGCTTTCACATACGATTGAGAAGCAGGATGATCTCCGACAAGAATGACGGATAATGTCGGCTCAATGCCTGCTTGTTTTAACTTTTCCACTTCTTTTGCTAATTGCGCTCGCTTTTCTTTCGCTAATTCAAAACCGCTAATGATTTGTGCTGCCATAAACCCTTCTCCCCCTTATTTGTTTAAGACAATGCTTCTTTTATTTTTGCAAGTACGCCGTTAATAAAGCGACTTGATTTTTCATCACCAAACACTTTTGCTAATTCAATAGCTTCATCCATACTTACACTTAACGGGATGTCATCCATATATTTCATTTCGAATACAGCCATTCGTAAAATGGAACGATCAACGTTTGCAACGCGTTCTAACGTCCATTTTTCTAAATGTTGACGCAATAAGTCATCAATTTCTTTTTGATGTTCAACAACACCTAAAACGATCATTTCCATAAATGGATCCGTTTCTGCTTCAACGACGTTTGCAATCGCTGCATGTGGATCAATGCCTCCAACGTCAATTTGAAACAATGCTTGCAACGCTTTTTCTCTTGCTGTATGCCGTTTCATGACCAAAACCCTTTCTAATCATATTGTCGAAAATCATATCATGATCATACCATATTTCGATAAAAGAAAACACTCATACAGCGAAAAAGGGCGATCTCCTAAACGAGATTGCCCTTTTTCTTTTACTCGACTTCCGCCTCCACTTTTGGTGTTTCAAACTGAACACCGACAACATGAACGTTCACTTCAGCTGTCTCTAATCCTGTCATCGTCAACAATGCTTGCCGAACGTTTTCTTGAATTTTTTGTGAGACAGTTGGGATCGATACGCCAAAATTCATCACACAATAAATATCGATGATGATGCCACGATCTGTTAAGTCGACCTTTACACCTTTTCCATGATTTTTTTTACCTAATTTTTCAACGACACCTGCCGCAAAGTTGCCGCGCATTTGTGCAACTCCTTCAATTTCAGAAGCTGCAATACCGGCGATGACTTCAATCACTTCCGGCGCAATCTCTACTCTACCTAAACTGTTATGTCCATTTTCCATCTCTAATACATGCTCAGACATAACGAATCCCCTCCTTTATCGTTTAAGAGTTCATTACATCGTATGTTTCTAAAAACTTTGTATTAAAGTTTCCTTCAACAAATTTTTCGTGTTCAAGCAATTTTAAATGAAACGGAATCGTCGTATGAACTCCCTCGATGACAAATTCACTTAAGGCACGCTTCATCCGAGCGATCGCTTCCTCGCGCGTCGGCGCATGAACGATAAGCTTTGCGATCATCGAATCGTAATATGGCGGAATCGTATAGCCCGGATAAACAGCAGAATCGACACGCACACCAAACCCACCCGGCGGCAAATACATCTGTATTTTTCCTGCTGATGGCATAAAGTTTTTCGAAGGGTTTTCGGCATTGATGCGACATTCAATCGACCAACCGTTGAAAGTAACGTCTTCTTGCTTCAACGATAGCTTTTCGCCTGATGCGACGCGAATTTGCTCTTTAATTAAATCAACGCCTGTTACCATTTCTGTTACAGGATGCTCAACTTGAATGCGCGTGTTCATCTCCATAAAATAAAACTGACGGTTGCGATAATCGTAAATAAATTCCACCGTCCCTGCGCCTGTGTACTGAACAGCTTGTGCTGCTTTCACCGCTGCTTCTCCCATTTGCTGACGCATATGTTCATCGAGCACAGGAGATGGAGTTTCTTCTAACAGCTTTTGTAAACGGCGTTGAATCGTACAATCGCGCTCGCCGAGATGAATGACGTTTCCGTATGTGTCTGCGAGCACTTGAATTTCCACATGTCGAAAATCTTCAATATACTTTTCGATATATACGCCTGGATTTCCGAACGCAGTTGCTGCTTCTTGTTGTGTGATCGTAATTCCTTTCATAAGCTCTTGTTCATTTCGAGCGACACGAATGCCTTTTCCGCCACCACCTGCTGTTGCCTTAATAATAACAGGATACCCGATTTCATTCGCTAGTGCAATCGCTTCATCGACGCTTTCGATAATTCCTTGTGACCCAGGAACGATCGGTACCCCAGCTTGCCTCATCGTTTCGCGTGCAACATCCTTTGTCCCCATTTTTGTAATCGCTTCCGGACTCGGTCCGACAAATGTGATGTTACATTCTCTACATAGCTCAGCAAAATCAGCATTTTCAGCTAAAAATCCATATCCTGGATGAATCGCATCACATTGAGTTAACGTCGCTACGCTCATGATGTTTGTGAAGTTTAAGTAGCTATCTTTAGACGTTTTCGGACCGATACAATAGGCTTCGTCCGCCAATTGTACATGAAGCGCCTCACGATCGGCTTCCGAAAATACGGCGACCGTCTCGATGCCAAGCTCCTTGCACGCCCGAATGATCCGAACTGCAATTTCTCCACGGTTGGCAATTAACAATTTTTTTATCATGACCATCGCTCCTTTATTCAGGCTTCACAAGGAATAAAGGTTGTCCATACTCGACGAGCTGGCCGTTTTTCACAAGCACTTCTACAATTTCCCCGTCCACTTCCGCTTCAATTTCGTTAAATAATTTCATCGCCTCAACGATACATACAATCGTATCTTTCTTCACTTTGTCGCCGACTTTTACGTACGGTGCTGCATCTGGCGATGGCGCCGCATAAAACGTACCGACCATCGGCGACGTAATGGTATGTAAATTTTCTGTTGAAACAGCCGGCTTTTCTTGCTTCACTTCCTCTTTCACTTCTACTTTTTCGACAACTGGTGTTGGTTGTTGAACAACAGCTGCCGGCGGCACGTCTACTTTCGGTGGAGCAACGACGACTTGTTCAGCTGCTCCAGCTTTTTTCATTTTAATTTTGGAGCCATCGTGCTCGTATACAAACTCCACAATGTTTGACTCGTTTACTAATCGGATTAATTCGCGAATTTCTTGAATTTTCAACATCGACTTACACCCCTCGCCCCATCATTTGTAGAAAAAGATTATACAATACCATGATACGACACACCTTTTCCATTATTCAATAAAATGATAAGAAAATGTTAGAAAATTTATATCTGGTCATAAAAACAATTATTATTATATAGTATTATAAAATCAGTTTTCAACCGAAAAAAAATAACCGGATATCCGGTTATTTTTGGAATCGAACAGCTACGTCTTGCACGCGACCGAGTTCGCTTTGAACGAGCTGAATGATTTCATTCGCTGCCTTTTTCGAATGTTCTTTTGCCTTTACAGTAATATGCACTTGATTTTCATGGACGCGAACGAGTGCGTCGTCGTATCCTTTTGATTTAATTAACGTTTCGAGCACAGCTTCTTTTTCTGCAACATTCGATAGCTGTTGCAACTGATCAATTGCTTTACTTTTTTCCTCAGCGGAGACGTTATTGGAAGCGACAATAGCATTCAACTCTTGGCGCAGCTTGCTTCGCTCATCTTCAATTTCTAGACGAAGAGCTGTAAATAAATCGTCGCTTGCCGTGTTGCTTTGTTCAACCGTCACTTCTTCTTCGGTTGCCGTTTCTCCTTTCATCGCTTCATCTGTCGGCTTTAAATCTTTTTCTTCTGATTTTTGTTCAAATGCTACTTGCTCTGTAAGTTGTGGACTCGTGACATAGTACACCGATAGCACGACAACTAAACTAAACATCGTTAATAACCAAACGGTTTGCTTTTTCAACATATGTGTTCCCCCTTATTTTTTTGGTAAAACAGCAACGCGATGGCTCGGAACGTTTAACGTTCTCGTCACCGCTTCTACAATCCATTTTTTCACTTGCACTTGATCGGCTCCTTTAGCAACGACAAGCACCCCGCGAATTTCGGGTTTTTTCGTTTGTAAAATAAGCGGCTTTTCTTCGTCTCCTTTGCGCACGATGACGATTTTTTCATCTGTTGCCTCATCTTCAATTTGACGCTTCCCGCCTTCTTTATCTTCCTCTATTGTTCGCTTTTTCTGAACGGTAGCATTTTTTTCAAGTACGTTTTGCTCTGTAGCATCGACATTCACGATTACTTTCACTTCGCCTACTCCAACAATGGCTTCAAGCGCTTCCTTTAATTGCTGTTCATACCGTTCTTCGTAATCTGCAATTTGTTTTAGTTTTTTCTCTTCATCGGTTTGACGAAATACTGTTTCAGCTCGTTCCTGCGGCACTTCTTTTGACGATGGAAATTTGAACACGTTGCCAAATAGCATAAATGACAAGCCAACTACTAAAGTAAGCGCGATGAGGCCGTTTTTTTCAATCCATTGTTTCACCCCTCCTTACTCCCTCCTCTCGAGATGAACTGTAATCATTTGCGGGTCAACTTCCCACATGTTTGCTAAAAAGCGAGCGATGTCATCATGTCGATCTGTCGGTGGCGTCGTCGATTGAATGCGAATCGGCTTTACGACAGAAGCTGCTTCCTCGGCTAACTCAACCGTAATTGACTCAATCGGAGGGGGATTTTGTTCCGACTCCCCGATCGTGAATGAAATGTCTGTAACGATTAAACCATATGTGCGCATCAACTCCTCAGCCGCTATGTTTTTCAGCTGGACAGCCATTTGTTCTAAAATATATGCACGTTGTGAGGCTTGTATTTCTTTTTTCTTTTTTTCTATGTCATTTTCAAACGTTTCGTTTGGTTGTTGCTGAATGGAAGCAAGCCACGTATCTACATCTCCGTGAAATAACCGAAAAAGCGGAGAAAACAAGATGAAAATAAATAACAAACCGACGACCATTTTGACATACTTTTGGAATGAACCGTTTGGCAAAATAAGTTCAATGACGACAGCGAGCAAAATAAATGTAATGATGTGCGAAATCCATTCAGTCAATAGTCCCACAGTCCCATTCTCCTCTCAACGAACCATCATCGTTAAATTTCCTGCTGCAATGATAACGGTCATACTTAAGAAAAACATAAGCGATACGATCATGAGCGCCACGAGCACATACATGATGCTTTTACTCATCACGCTCAAGCAGGAAATGACGATGCCTCCACCTAACGGTTGTAATATCGCTGCAGCTAGTTGATAAATAAGAGCGATGACTAAAATTTTGATTGCCGGAAACGCTGCGATAAGAAGCAGTAACACAACACCAAACAAACCGACTGTATTTTTTAATAAGACAGAAGCTGTTACGACTGTGTCTGCCGCATCGGTAAACATTCGTCCGATAATAGGTATAAAGTTTCCTGTCACAAATTTTGCTGCCCGTATAGCAACCCCGTCGGCAATTGCTGTCGTAGTACCTTTAACAGACAGCACGCCAAAAAAAATGGTAAGCATCATACCGAGCGAACCGATGCTAATGTTGCGCAACAAATCTGCCAATTTGGTCGCTTTATAATGTTCACTTAATAAACTGACGATGCTTAAAATTGTCGCTAAAAACAAAAGTGGTAACGAAAAATGTTCAATCATCGTTCCTGTCATATTCATAAAAAACAAGACGATCGGATGAAAAAAAGCTACGGATACAATGCCACCTGACGACGCCATAAGCGCAAGTAAAATGGGCAAAAGAGCGATCATAAAACTTGTCATCGTCTGAATAGCTTCCTTTGCGTATGTCACGGCAACATGAAAACTATTTAACGCGATAATCATAAGTACCATATAAACAACCGCATGTGCGACTTTACTGACAGCATGATGTGAAAAAGCGTTTTGTAGCGACTGTAAAAACAGGCTAAACACCGTCAATAAAATAAGCGTGCCAAGCAACTTTCCATTCGCCATAAGCTCGTACAATAAAAATTTGATAAACGCTCGCAACCATTCGCTTAGCGACAGCTCTTTCTCCCCATTTATAAACTGCCAAAAAGAACCTTTTTGACTTTCTGGCAACAATCCTCCATACTGTTGAACAATATGGTCCCAATATTGTTTAATCGACTCTACGCCCACTTGTTCCGCTTGTCGTTTCACTAGCTCATTCGTCGTTGGTGATGCTTGTACAATACAAGGCAAGAAAAAAAAGAGAAAGAAAAATAAAATTGGAGCGCGCCTCATATCATCACCCCTTCATCGGAAGAAAACTTAAAATCGTTTCAATGAGAGCAGTCAAAATCGGAATGGCCATCGCTAAAATTAAAATTTTTCCACCAAGTTCAATTTTCCCAGCAATCGCCCCTTGTCCGGCATCTTTTGAAATTTGTGCGCCAAATTCAGCAATGTAAGCGATACCGATAATTTTTAAAATCGTCTCGACGTATACGGTTTGAACGCGCGCTTCGTTTGCTAACGTCTGAACCATACGAAAAATATCTTGAATGCGATCAAGTAAAAATAAAAAAATAACGGTCCCGACAAATACGGTCAACAAAAGAGAAATGTTCGATTTATGTTCGTTTAAAATCGTTACTAAAAACGTCGCAATTAATCCAAGCCCGACAATTTGTAAAATATCAATGGGTATTCCCTCCTAACTTTGAAACAAAAAAACCGATTTAATTTTTTGAAATAAATCTTGAACGATCGAAATGACTAAAAACAAAATGTAAATAAAACCTAATAATGTCACCCATTGAGCATATTCCTTTTTTCCGAATCCTTCTAAAATCGTATGCAACAGCGCAACGACTATGCCTACTCCAGCAATGCGGAAAATTAAATCGACGTCAACACCCATTTTGAATGTCCTCCTCTATATGAGTAAAAGCACGATGAGAATGCCCGTTAATACACCTAAACTTTTCATCATTTTTTCGTAGCGTTGTTGTTTTTCAATCGCATCCCCTTCTTCTCTCTCTAAATGAACCATCGTTAAACGAATATAATTTTGTTGAATTTCATGATCGTATTGTCCGAGCGTCTCGCCAAACTGTCTCATAATTTCGAGCTCGCCTTCTTTCAATGCAGTCATTTTCCATACTTCCTGTAAACTTTCTTCCCATGCTTGACGGGCGCTCATCGTTCCTTCTTGTAACTTTTGTGCAAATGTTTCAAATAACCATGACAGCGGTCGTGATAGTTGTTGTGAAAGTCGTATAGCCGCTTCCGTTAACGGCGTATGTCCGTACATAATTTCCGCCTCAAGCGATTGCAACGCCATTTTTAATTGGCGTAATTGCCTTGTACGCTCACGCAAAAGGCGGGACGCTTCAAACCCTGACCATGTTGTCGCTAATATAATGCACACAGCTCCGATCCATTTCATTTACATCACGCTCATCTCTCGGTATATGTCGCACCCGCTACGATCGCGAATCGCTTGAATTGTTCCGGGGAGACCGACATTTGTTAATTCCACAAAGCGCTCAAACACAGCTTGTTCCATAATCGGGCGCAATGACGGGCGCTTCATTATATCGTCTATATGTCGACCGTGCGCTGTCATAAATAAGCCCACTCCTGCATGAACCGCTTCTAAAATCGCGATACAATCTGCTTCGCTCCCAATTTCATCAACAACAAGAACGTCCGGGCTCATGGAACGAATCATCATCATCATCCCTTCTGCCTTTGGACACGCATCGAGCACATCGACACGGCATCCGAATGTAAATTGCGGAATGCCTTTGACACACCCAGCAATTTCTGATCGTTCATCGACAATGCCAACTTTTCGAGGAGCAATATGCTGCTCTGTCACTCCGCTACTGACGATGCGTGCAATATCGCGAAGGAGTGTTGTTTTTCCTGTTTGCGGTGCGCCAATGATGATCGTATTCATCCATCGTCCGTCGTATAAGTAAGGAAGAAGTGGCTCAGCTATGCCGATTTGTTGACGGGCCATTCGGATGTTAAATGACGTAATATGTCGAATCGCTTTTACTTTTCCGTCTTCTACAATCACTTTTCCGGCTAAACCAACGCGATGCCCACCTTGAATCGTGATGTAGCCTTTTTTTAACTCTTCCCCGATTGTGTAAAGAGAATATTGACTTAGTTTATTTAATAGTTCGACACCTTCTTCCGTTTGTACAACATGCGGACATATGTACGACCTCCCACCAGCAATGACTTCCAGCGGCCGATGAATACGAATGCGAATTTCTTCAATCGTAGACTGGGGAAAAATGGAAAACGATTGAATGGCATCAACAAGCGTTTTAGGCAATATATTCAACACTGCTTGCATTCTCTTCCCCCCTCATTTCACGACATAAATACCGATCAATATACATACAACTCCAGCGCCGATCCATGCGAGTTTAAATAATGATAGCTCATTCGCTACTGCCACAAGCCCAATCATCATGACAACGAAAAAAATCGTCGGACCGACAACCGCAAGCAATGTGTTGACCGCAAGCGCCTTTTTTACGTCGTTGAACGACAACATAACGATCGCTGCGCTTAACTCAATCGCTGCAGATAAAAAACGTAACCCTGCCATCGTCCAAACCGTTGCATCAGTTTTCATCGCATCCTCCTTGTACAACAGTGCTAGTACAACGTATGCAGAAATGAGACAATTCAGAAGTATAGAGAGGAAAATTTATAGAGAAAGATGTTTACAGATGAGAAGGATATGTATACAATTTTTATACAAAAAGAAGGGATTGCTCATAACCATTTGGAAAGATTCATGGTGAAGCATCAAGCGATATGCTAAATAACAAATGAAAGGAATAATCAAGATGGCATACGTCATTCGCAAAATGAAACGAGAAGATATAAAACAAGTTCAATATATAGCGAAAATAACTTGGAATGCTACATATGAGGGTGTTATCCCTTCGGATGTGCAAGAAAATTTTTTAAAATCAGCTTACAGTGACGAGCGCATGAAACAACGATTACAATACTCTACTCTTTTTGTAGCTGAAGTAGAAAATAACATTGTGGGGTTTGCTAACTTTTCTTCAGTAAGAGAAGATGGAAATGTGGAGTTATGGGCTATTTATGTTCATCCAGAACACCAAGGCAAAGGAATCGGTTCAGCTTTGTTGCAAAAAGGAATACAAGACATAGACGGTATAAATAAAATTTATGTAAATGTAGAAAAAGATAATCAAATCGGAAAGACCTTTTATGAAGCTAAAGGTTTTGAAGTTGTGAAAGAGTTTGTTGAGGAATTTAATGGTCATACGTTAAAAACAATTCAAATGGTGCTAAAACTTAAAAAATCCCATATACAAAATTCAGCTTGTTGACAAAGCCAACAAGCTGAATTTCTCAATTTTTACAATTTTCCATTACGCACGTGATACGTATGTGCCGTCTGTTGTGTTAATAATTAATACATCGCCTTCGTTGACGAAGAACGGTACTTGAACGACAAGACCTGTCTCTAACGTTGCTGGTTTAGAACCACCTGATGCTGTATCACCTTTAATACCTGGCTCTGTTTCAACAACTTTTAACTCAACTGTGTTTGGCAATTCGACACCAATCGTTTCGCCTTGGTACATCATAATGAACACTTCCATGTTTTCTTTTAAAAACTTCAATTCATGCTCAATTTGTTTAGCCGGAAGCTCAATTTGCTCATATGATTCCATATCCATGAACACGTGCTGATCGCCGTTTGCATATAAATATTGCATTTTGCGATTGTCAATTTGTGCTTTGCTTACTTTCTCACCTGCGCGGAATGTTTTCTCTTGGATCGTTCCTGTACGCAAGTTACGAAGTTTGGAACGAACGAACGCCGCCCCTTTTCCTGGTTTCACATGTTGGAACTCGATGACACGCCAAATGTCACCATCTACTTCAATCGTTAAACCTGTGCGAAAATCGTTTACTGAAATCATGTTCATTTCCTCCTACCGTCTATAAAATGATCAGTTCTTTTGGCGAAAGAGTGAGCCGTTCATTGCCGTTTTCTGTAATGACGATGTCATCTTCAATGCGAACACCGCCTAATCCTGCTATGTAAATACCCGGTTCAACCGTCACAACCATCCCCGGCTCTAGCACAGTATCCGAACGCATCGACAGCGCCGGCATTTCATGTACTTCCATACCGAGCCCATGGCCTGTTGAATGACCAAAATATTCACCGAATCCGCAAGCAGAAATGTAATCGCGCGTAAGCGCATCTGCCTCTCGGCCTGTCATTCCTGGACGAATATGTTCAACACCGCGAAGCTGCGCTTGCAACACGACGTCATATATACGCTTTAGCTCGTCGCTTACATCCCCAACTGCGATCGTTCTCGTAATGTCCGAGCAATACCCATTGTAATATGCGCCAAAATCGAGCGTGACGAGCTCGCCTTTTTCAATGACTTTATTTGTTGCCACCCCATGAGGCAACGCTGAACGCACACCAGATGCAACGATAATATCGAACGATGAACTCGTTGCCCCTTGTTTGCGCATAAAAAACTCTAGCTCATTCGCCACGTCCATTTCGCGCACACCCGGGCGAATAAAATCAAGAATATGACGAAAGGCGGCATCGGCAATCTCGGCTGCTTCCTTTAATATCTTAATCTCTGCTTCCGACTTAATCAAGCGTAACTTTTCAACCGCACCGGAAACCGGAACGAGCGTTGCTTTTACTGTTTTTGCATATGATGAAAACGTCGCATACGACATGTCATCTTGTTCAAAACCGAGCTTTTTAATACCTAATCGCTCCACTTGTTTTGCTACTTCTTCAATAAGCGTTTGCGTATGTTGGACAATTTCATATCCTTCAATTTGGCGCATCGCCTGTTCGACATAGCGAAAGTCCGTAATAAATACCGCATCTGTTTCGCTAATTAAAGCAACGCCTGCTGTACCTGTAAAATTTGTCATATAGCGACGGTTATATTCGTTTGTAATAAGAAAACCGTCAATCCCATACGCTGAAAATTGTTCACGAAGTTTTTTCAATTGTTCCACTATGATTTCCCCTTCCCTTCAACCATATCGAGCAACGCTAAAATCGCCAATCGGTATCCGCTCACACCAAGTCCGACAATTTGTCCCACCGTCACAGGAGCGATGACAGAGTGGTGACGAAACGGTTCCCGCGCATGAATGTTTGAAATATGTACTTCAATAACGGGCGTTCTCACGCTCGCAATGGCGTCGCGCAACGCGTAGCTATAATGCGTAAACGCTCCTGGATTAAAAATAATGCCGTCATATAACGATTCCGCCCGATGAATTTGGTCAATTAACGCCCCTTCATAATTGCTTTGGTAACACGTTAATTCCGCCCCGTATTCACCTGCAAATTCCGTTAACTGTTTTTCTAGTTGCGCAAGTGTCGTATGTCCGTAAATGTGCGGCTCTCTCATGCCGAGACGGTTTAAGTTTGGACCGTTTAAAAGGAGGAATCGAATCATTCCCCCTCTCCCCCCTTTGCTTGTAACATATATGAGGTTATTTTACCACATGAGCCTGTTTTTGTCGCCTCATCTCCGCCACTTCAAAAGAAATGGAATATCCGATGAATACACCATATAAAATGTAAAAGCATACCATTGTTACAACGGTGTTTCGTTCAAGTTGCGGCACAGCTTTTAATTGTGGGAATATAGGATTCAGTACGTAAAATACGAGAACCCATAGTGCGAGACCGAAAGCGACGCCTGGCCAAATGCCTTGCTTATTTTTTAAAAAGGCGTAATATGCAAATGCAGCGATGACGGAAGCGAGTCCGATACACAATATGGCAATCGTCTGACCGAGCGCCCCGTTTTTCCAATCACCGACTGCCCATGGCTGCAAAATGAAATTTGGCGCCACTTCTGTAAAATGAAAAAAATAAGCACAATATGCGAGAAAGCCCCAAAACACACCTCCAATGAAGCCGATCAACGCGACTTTTGCTAGCACAGGCATTGGCTTTTCCCTTTTATTTTGTTCGAGTTGTGCGTCTCGTTTCGTTTTTGTTTGCACATCAATCACCTCCGTTTTTATCTTGTCCAAAATGTTGGATCTCATGTGTATTGTTTCTCATTTTTGGCAACAATACAAATACAAACGATACATCGACCTAGAGGTTTTTATCGTTTTCTTGTAGAATATAAGAAAAAAGAAAATAGGTTGGTGTCTTCTCATGAACAAAAACGTATACGGCGGGCAAGCAGTCATTGAAGGTGTGATGTTTGCAGGGCGCAATCATTCCGTCACAGCTATTCGTCGAAAAGACGGGTCGATAGAATATTTTCACGTTCCGCGCCAAACAAACAAGACGCTTGCTTCATTGAAAAAAATTCCGTTTCTTCGCGGCATTTTTGCGATTATTCAAGCAAGCGCAAACGGGTCAAAACATTTGCAGTTTTCAAGTGAACGATATGATCTTGATCCACATGAAGATGAAACTTTGCAAGCGGAATCGCCATCGAAATGGACGATGATTTTAGGCGTGGCGCTAATCGGTGTTTTATCGTTCCTATTTGGGAAATTTATTTTCACACTTATTCCTGTATTTTTAGCTGAGTTAACGAGACCGATTTTTTCATCGAATATGGCTCAAATTCTTGTTGAAGGGTTTTTTAAACTTCTTTTACTTCTAGGTTATATTTACTTTATTTCGCTCACGCCACTTGTAAAACGACTGTTTCAATATCACGGAGCAGAACATAAAGTAATTAATGCCTACGAGCATGGTTTGCCGCTGACCGTTGAACATGTACAACAACAATCGCGCCTTCATTATCGTTGCGGCAGTAGCTTCATTTTATTCACCGTTTTCATCGGCGTATTCGTTTACATGTTCGTGCCAACAGAGCCGCTTTGGGTGCGAGTATTGAACCGATTAGCACTCATTCCTGTCGTGCTAGGGCTATCCTTTGAAGTGCTACAAGCAACAAATGCATTGCGGCATATTCCTGTATTACGTTGGCTCGGTTATCCGGGTTTATGGTTGCAACTACTCACCACGAAAGAACCGACTGATGATCAAGTAGAAGTGGCGATCGCATCATTTCAACGGTTGCTTGAATTAGAGGGAGAAGCGACGAAACAGCAAGAAGAAGTGGTGTAACGATAAAGGAGGTGGATCGATTGCGTCGGCGCCCATTCCCACTTATTACTTTGCTTATTGTATTAGCTATATTTGGCTTGACTTATCGTTTATGGAACGATCCGATTCGATTGTTGAAACAAGCGATGATCATCGTGCTCATCGTAGCTGTTTTTTACGCCATATACAAATGGATACAAAGACAGCGTTTCGATCATTCATATCAAAAAGCGGTTAAACAATCGAAAAAACTCCACCATCAAAAAACGAAGCCGACGTCGAAAAAACAACCGCGCCCAACCGCTTTAAAGAAAAAGCACGCCACCCATTTAACAGTAATTGAAGGCAAAAAGGGAAAGAAAAAAAATCGGGCCTCTTTTTAACCCGATTTTTTTCTTTCATACGTTTAATACGTCCATGTTTTTAAAAATTGTTCCGTCCGCTCTTTTCCAAACGAAATGAGCTTCTTTTTTTCTTCATCTGTCATCGAAAAATCTGTTGCGACAACATGTTTTACAGGAAGAAAAATAATGTTTTTTTCATGACGGCGTGAAATATATCGTTCATCGTGTGCCTCGCGCATCGTTTGAAACAACGCTTCATACAATTCAATCGCATTATCAATTTTCTTCTTTGCTTTTTGTCCTTGCCTTGCGCTCAATTTTATGCCGAGAACGGGTCTTTTTTTTCGCTCTTCGTCAAATAAGAAAATCGGAAAATTGCTTAACAATCCACCATCTACGACAATATGCTTTCCTTCTTCTGTCTTTAGTCGCACAGGTTCAAAAAAGTAAGGAATGCCAACGCTCATTCTTACTGCCTTTGCGACTGGGAAACGAAGAGGATCAATGCCGTACTTCGGTAAATCATCCGGCAAAATAAGTATCGTTCCGTTCGTTAAATCCGAAGCGACAACACGCAATCGTTCATGGGGCAAATCAGCAAACGTGTACACCCCTTTTTTACTAAGCTGTTCGGCTACCCACTGCTCAAGTTTTTCCCCTTTATAAAGCCCCATTTTCCAATAAAGAAGAAGCCATTTTAACCAGGCATAAGGAATGATCGTCTGTCGCTCATCAAGAAAATCTGTTAAATTCATCTCTTCCATCATCTTTAATATTTCTTTACTTGTAAATCCAGCCGCAATAAACGAAGCAATGAGTGCCCCAGCGCTCGTACCGGCGAGCCGCTTAAAACGAAATCCTTTTTCTTCAATGGCTTCATATGCTCCAATTAAAGCAAATCCTTTTACTCCGCCACCAGAAAATACGCCATCAATTTCCACGCTCCTCCCCCCCTCGCCATATATGTATGAGAAAAGGAGCACATTGAGCATAAAAAAACAAAAAAGAACAAGCGTCATGCCTGTTCTTGCTCGTTTTGTTTTTGAATGTTGCGAAGCGCTTCAAGACGTGATTCGTCTTCCTCAAAATATTGTACTAAATCGCCAATGCGATCGATCGCATTCCAACTTAAATGATGTTCAATTCCCTCGACATCGCGGTAAATATTTTCTTCAGCTACACCGATAAGACGCATAAATTGCTCGAGCAATTCGTGACGATACACGAGCCGCTTGCCAATTTTTTTACCTTTTGGCGTTAATACAAGCCCTCTGTATTTTTCATATACTAAATATTCATCTTTATCAAGTTTTTGAACCATTTTTGTCACAGAGGAGGGATGAACAGATAACGCTTCGGCAATATCTGATACACGGGCGTACCCTTTTTCTTCAATTAATATATAAATTTGTTCAATATAATCTTCCATGCTTGGTGTTGGCATACGTTCCCCTCCTAAACAAACATCGCAATCATTATGATTATAACATGTTTACCAAGCATGACAACTATTTACGTAAAATATTCAATTGTTGCTTCAGGAAAAAATTGTTCAATACAAGATTGGATCGTGTCATGCAATCTTGTTGCGTCTTCATCTATATATACATACTTTCCGATGCCATATCGCCCCCATTTATATTTTCGTTTCGTCTCATCAAGATCTAGCTTCGTTTTCGGGTACCTTTTTTGAATGACTGCTTTCGCAGGCTTGGTGAAGCGATGTTGAATTAATTCAAACGTTAAATTCGTTCGGTCAATGCCTTGTAAATGCGTATGCAACCGCTCAAATAGCTCAAAATACCCTTCTTCCCACCCGTCATGCATATAAATGGGAGCAACGATAAAACCGAGCGGATAACCGGCATGGGCGACTTTTCGCGCTGCCTCTAGCCGCGCATCAAATGAAGACGTTCCTGGTTCAAAGTTTTGGATGACATAACGGGAATTGACGCTAAAGCGAAAGCGCGTTTTTCCGTTATGCTTCGCATCAAGCAAATGGTCGACGTGTTCATATTTTGTGACAAAACGAAGCCGACCGTATTCCGTCTCTCCAATGAATTCGATCGCTTGTTTTAACGCATGCGTCAAATGGTCGATGCCGACAATATCTGATGTACATGCTGCTTCAAAGCGCGTAATTTCTGGAGCACGCTCGTCAATATATTTTTTCGCTTGGGCAAAAATATCATCAAGATTTACGTATACGCGAATGTATGGTTTACTTCCAAGCGTCGTTTGTAAATAACAGTAATGGCAATGACCCATACAGCCTGTCGCGAGGGGAATGGCGTATTCTGCTGATGGCTTGGACGTATCAAACTTCAGGGTACGCCTGACGCCGACAACGAGTGTTGATTTGGCATTGCGATATTGTTGAAGCTCTGTATCCCCTGGGATGCCGCGCACTTGATTGTGGGATGTTGTTTCGCGAATGTCAATATTCATCCTTTGAAATTTTTCCTTTAGTTCTCGCCCAAGAGGGTAGTCAAGCGCCTCACGTTCAAAATAAACAAGCTGTGGAATAAATGGCTTCATCCAATCACCTCAATGTTAGTATGGTTGATTGTTATGAGGTGATGAAATGCAATTTTTGTTATCCGGCATAAGAGAAAAAGGAACGGATTTTTCCGTCCCTTTTTTACATTACAAGCCGCATTTTAATTGAGCGCCGCAACTTGTGCATGTGTTGCAACCACCAATTTCTTCAACTGTTCCTTCGCGGCACACCGGACAAATGTTGCCAACTTCCGATCCAATCGTCACGTCCGTTGCGCGCAAATCTGGAATCGTTTCAACAAGCGCCACCGCTCGTTTTTTCGGCTCTTCTGGAATTAATTCAAGCTGCTCCTCGACCACATTTTCTTCTGCTTTTAATGTCAATACTTGCGCGTCACGGCTACCATCGACATAAACTGTGCCGCCCTTTGCACCGCCTCGCCATAACCGCTCATACACCTTTTGTACTTGCTCAACCGTATAGCCTCGCGGGGCATTCACTGTTTTCGAGAGGCTAGAATCAACCCAGCGTTGGATGATGCATTGCACGTCTGCATGAGCTTCTGGCGATAAATCCATCGCTGTCACAAACCAATGCGGCAAGTTATTTGGATCTGCTTCTGGATGTTTGTCCAAATATTCTTGGACGATATCCGCTTTTACCTCAATAAACTTACCAAGACGACCACTTCGATAATAAGAAAACGAAAAATATGGTTCTAGCCCTGTGGACACGCCAACCATCGTCCCTGTGGACCCGGTCGGAGCGACCGTTAATAAATGCGAGTTACGAATACCGTATTTTAAAATATCTTGGCGAATATCTTCCGGCATGTTTTTCATATAACCGGTGTGAATAAACGCTTCGCGCAACTTCATCGTTTCTTCTTCTGTTTCGCCAACTAAAAACGGAAAACTTCCTTTCTCTTTGGCAAGTTCAATCGACGCCCGATATGCCGTTGTTGCAATCGTTTTAAACAGCTCATCAACTAACTGATTACCTTCTTTGGAGCCATACTCTTTTTCACAATAAATAAGTAAGTCAGCTAGTCCCATGACGCCAAGACCGATGCGACGCTCCCCAAGCGCTTGCTTTTTATTTTCTTCAAGGAAATACGGGGTTGCGTCAATAACGTTATCTTGCATACGGACGCCAACTTCAACCGTACGCTTTAATTTTTCATAATCAACGACCTTCTTTTCTTTATCGACCATATTTGCCAAATTAATCGCGGCTAAATTGCACACAGAATAAGGTGCGAGGGGCTGCTCACCACACGGATTTGTTGCGACTACTTTTTGCCCGTACGCTCTTGCATTCGTCATGTCGTTGGCGTTGTCGATAAAGAAAATACCTGGTTCGGCAGAATACGTTGCGCAAATGTTAATGAGTTTCCATAGCTCGCGCGCACGAATTTTCCGGTAAACACGAACGCGATAGCCCATTTTCTCCCATTCGCGCACATCGCCGACTTCATGCCATTTTTCGTTGTAGATGCGCATTTCTTCTTCCGAATACGTCTCAACATCTGGAAAGCGCAATTCATACTCTTCATCTTTCTCTACCGCTTCCATAAACTCTTTCGTTAAACAAACAGAAATGTTCGCTCCTGTTAAAAAGTCTGGATTGTGGACGCTATACGTGCCACCTGTGCGCAACTTTTCTTCCGCATCTTTAATGATTTTTTCCGTGAAACCGCCGTAACCCGGGATGTTTTTATAATTAACAATCCCTTGATACATTGCGCGTTCTTGTTCAGTAAGTGGCGTAAATTTTAATTTTTCTTTCGCTGCTTTTTGAATGCCTTCGTCTTCCGTATTTTCAAGTAAATAGCGTAAAATGCGCGGATTTTGCATTTTGGAAATGATGAATTCAATAATGTCCGGATGCCAATCGGCTAACATAATCATTTGTGCGCCCCTGCGACTACCACCTTGTTCGACAAGATGGGTTAATTTTGCGATGTCGTCAAGCCATGATACGGACCCGGACGATTTTCCGTTCACTCCGCGCGCGAGTGTGTTACGTGGACGAAGGGTAGAACCGTTCGTTCCTACACCACCGCCCCGGCTCATGATTTCCATCACCTGTTTGCGATGCTCAGAAATGCCTTCGCGCGAATCTTTCACAAATGGCATAACATAACAGTTAAAGTACGTCACTTCTGTTCCAGAACCTGCACCGTACAATACGCGACCAGCTGGAACAAAATGAAGGTTGACGAGCTGTTCATAAAATTTTTCAAACCACTCTTGCCGCTTTTCTTCTGTTTGTTCCACCGCAGCGAGCCCGGTTGCGTTCCGCTTCGCAATTTGTTCATAATAAATTTCTAACGGCTTTTCAATGACATCGAGGGAGCGAACAACGATCCCTGTTTTCGCCTCTTCTCCTTCCAACACATGGCGATACTCTTCCTCAACAAGTACATGCGCCTTTTTCTTTTCCCAGTCAAGCTCGACAATAAATCCAAGACCACGCGCCGGAAACTTCGGATCTTCCTTTACCGTCAAAACGACAAAATCACCGACGCTTAACGTCAACTTTTCCGTATCCTTGAACGAATAACGATCGAGCATAACTAAACGTGACACACCTTTATATGTAATGTGCATCTCAGGAGTAATCGGGTGCACTTGCGGAAACAGGCGAATGTCTTCGTTCAACTTGTCCACATTCACCATCATTTTTTCAGAAAACGCAACCGTCATGTTTACCTCTCCTCTACCAACATAATCTTACTACATTAAACTACCATATATCGACAACAAGAATCAATAAAAAAATCAATATGTAGTATGATTTTTTACAAAACACATACTACATATTGATAATTAAGTCAAGTGTTTTTTTGTTTGTCAAGAGGAAAATTTACCGTTTAAAATTCCATTCATCCGTTTCATATTTATTCCTTGCCAATTGCTGAACGTAAGAAAGCTCATCATCGGTTAATTCGTACCGCTCAAGCTGAATGTTCAAACCTTTTTCAAAACCTTTAAAAAATGCTTCTTTCGCCTCATCGATTGTCACGTTGCGCCCCGTTAACTCGTTGATGGCGACCGCCTTATGTTTAAAATTTTGTCGCACTCTCTCTTTAACCCGCTCATTCGGATATTTAAACAAACGAAACAGCATCTCCTCGTCTAAATCCAATAAAATGGAGCCATGCTGTAAAATGACGCCTTTTTGTCGCGTTTGTGCGCTCCCTGCCACTTTTCTTCCTTCGACGACGAGCTCATACCAAGAAGGCGCATCGAAGCAAACGGCCGAACGTGGGTTTTTCAAATCCGCTTTTTCTTCTTCTGTCTTCGGTACAGCAAAATACGCATCAAGGCCCAAAAAGCGAAAACCTTCTAAAATGCCTTGCGAAATGACGCGATACGCCTCCGTCACCGTTTGCGGCATGGCTGGATGCGCCTCTGACACAATCACACTATACGTCAACTCTCGATCGTGAAGCACGCCCCGTCCACCTGTTGGCCGTCTGACAAAGCCAAGTCCATACGTCTTTACTGCTTCCATATCGATTTCTTTTTCAACTTTTTGAAAATATCCAATTGAAAGCGTCGGTGGATTCCAACCGTAAAAACGGATCGTCGGTGGAATTTTCCCTTCACTATGCCATTCCAATAGCGCCTCATCAAGCGCCATGTTAAACGCCGGGGAACAATTGCCTGAGTCAATGAATCGCCATACTTCTTTTTCCATCTACCCCACCCTTTCCTCTATCATTTTATAGTGTACCAAACGTCATAAGTCAATGGAAAATGCTTTGCTTCTTGTCCAAAACATTTATATAATAGACGTGGCAACGATGAAAAAAAGGAGGGGCATCATGACAACGGTTCTTATTATTCTCGGAGCAATTATTGTGTACGCGGTCATTACATACTTTTACCAAAAGAAAATTGTTACGACGCTTACGGAAGAAGAATTTCGGGCCGGCTACCGAAAAGCACAACTCATCGACGTGCGTGAACCAGATGAATATGCTGCTGGTCATATTTTAGGGGCGCGCAATATTCCGTTTTCACAGCTTCGTTTCCGCATGAAGGAATTGCGTAAAGATCAACCGATTTATTTATATTGCCAAAGCGGACTCCGCAGTGGCCGCGCTGCCCAAATGCTATACCGAAAAGGATATCGTGACTTATACCACTTAAAAGGTGGCTTCAAAATGTGGACAGGAAAAGTGAAGAAAAAATAAGGTGCCAAGCAAAAATGCTTGGCACCTCATTTTTGATAGCGTAAAATGGGCTTGCGAGCAGCAGTTGTTTCATCTAGACGTTTCACAACCGTTGTATGAGGCGCTTCTTGAACGATTTCCGGCGTTTCCTCCGCTTCTTTTGCGATTTGAATCATCGCATCAATGAAGGCATCGAGCGTTTCTTTAGACTCGGTTTCTGTCGGCTCGATCATCATGCACTCTTCGACGATCAACGGGAAGTAAATCGTCGGCGGATGATATCCGAAATCAAGCAAACGCTTGGCGATATCAAGCGTGCGCACTCCTAATTTCTTTTGTCGCTTGCCTGACAAGACAAATTCATGTTTGCAATGACGGTTGTATGGCAAATCGTAATATTCCGCTAAGCGGCGCATCATGTAGTTTGCGTTTAATACCGCATATTCTGTTACAGCCTTTAAGCCGTCTGGGCCCATCGAGCGAATGTACGTATAGGCGCGAACGTTAATGCCAAAGTTTCCATAAAACGGCTTCACACGTCCGATCGCTTGCGGTCTGTCATAGTCGAAATAGTAGCCGTTTTCTCCTTTTTCGACTGTTGGCTTTGGTAAAAATGGAATGAGCTCAGCCTTCACACCAACTGGACCTGAACCGGGACCGCCACCACCATGCGGACCGGTAAATGTTTTATGAAGGTTTAAATGCACGACATCAAAACCCATGTCCCCCGGTCTTGCTTTACTTAACACGGCGTTTAAATTCGCACCGTCATAGTACAACTTTCCACCTGCAGCATGCACGATTTCTGCCATTTCTAAAATGTTTTCTTCAAATAATCCGAGCGTGTTTGGGTTTGTAAGCATGAGTGCTGCTGTATCCGGGCCGACAACGCGACGTAAATCGTCTAAATCAACGAGCCCTTCTTCTGTCGATTTGACCGTGACCGTTTCAAATCCCGCCACCGTTGCTGAAGCAGGGTTTGTTCCATGGGCTGTATCAGGGACGATGACTTTCGTTCGGTTGTAATCACCGTTTGCTTCATGATAAGCACGAATCATCATAAGCCCTGTCCATTCGCCGTGCGCGCCAGCTGCTGGTTGCAACGTCACCGCATCCATACCGGTAATTTCTTTCAAATGTTCCTGTAAGTCGTACATTAATTCAAGTGCCCCTTGTACCGTTTCTTCCGGCTGAAGCGGATGAATGTGGGCAAATCCAGCAAAACGGGCAACATTTTCGTTTATTTTCGGGTTATATTTCATCGTACAAGACCCAAGCGGATAGAAGCCAGAATCGACTCCATGATTGCGTTTGGATAACGCTGTATAATGGCGCATAATGTCAAGCTCTGATACTTCTGGGAGGTCTGCTGCTTCTTGGCGAATGTAATCGTTTGGAATCACTTGTGCGACGTCGATCGCCGGTACATCTAGCTCGGGCAAGCTGTACCCTATGCGTCCCGGCTTGCTTAACTCAAAAATAAGCGGTTGGTCTTTATGCATGATAATCCCCCAATTCTTTTACAAGCGTGTCAATTTCTTCTTTCGTCCGCAATTCCGTTACCGCAATTAACATACAATGTTGCAGTTCCGCATAATCACGACCAAGGTCATAGCCTCCGATGATTCCTTTCTCCAATAGCTTTTTATTTACTTCTGCTACCGGTTTGTTTAGACGGACGACAAACTCATTGAAAAACGGCCCTGAAAACACGACATGAAAACCAGCGTTTACGAATGCTTCTTTCGCATAGTGCGCTTTTTGAATGTTCATCGTCGCCATTTCTTTGACGCCACGTTTGCCGAGGGCGGTCATGGCTACCGATGCAGCAAGCGCATTTAACGCTTGGTTAGAGCAAATATTTGATGTTGCTTTATCGCGGCGAATGTGTTGTTCGCGCGCTTGTAACGTCAACACAAAACCACGGCGGCCTTCTTCATCTGTCGTTTGTCCGACGAGACGTCCTGGAATTTTGCGCATGAGCGCCGATTTTACTGCAAAATAACCGCAATGCGGACCGCCAAATTGCGTTGGAATGCCAAAGACTTGTGCATCGCCAACAACGATGTCTGCCCCGAACTGACCAGGTGGTGTCAATATTCCTAGAGCAAGCGGATTGCTTGCGACAACAAACATTCCTTTATGTGCATGAGCGATTGGCTCAATATCCTTTAACGGTTCAATTTGTCCAAAAAAGTTCGGATATTGTACGATGACACATGCCACATCTTCATCCATCGCTTCTTGTAGCACTCTAATATTTGTCACACCGTTTTCATACGGAATTTCTACCACTTCTAGCCCCGGACCTTTGGCGTATGTTTTCACAACCTCGCGATATTCTGGATGCACTGCGCTAGATAACAACACTTTTTTCTTTTTCGTATGCGCGGCGCTTAATAGCGCAGCTTCAGCTAGCGCCGTTCCGCCATCATACATCGATGAATTCGCGACATCCATACCCGTCAGCTCACAAATCATCGTTTGAAATTCAAAAATAGCTTGTAGCTCACCTTGCGAAATTTCCGGTTGATACGGTGTATACGCAGTATAAAATTCTGAACGTGAAATAACGTGATCAACGATCGTTGGAATATAGTGATCGTACACCCCTGCACCTAAAAATGAAGGATGCGTCTTAATATCGACGTTTTTCGCAGCAAGCGCCATGAGTTCTTTCATTAACTCCGGCTCTGATTTGGCTCGCTTAATGTTATACTCCCCTTGAAAACGGACGCTTTCAGGGATATCTGCAAACAGTTCATCAATGGACTGTACCCCGATCGTTTGTAGCATTTGTTGTTTATCTTCTTCCGTCATTGGCAAATAACGATGAAGCATGACTCTCTCTCCTCACATTATTTTGTGCGCTTATAAAACGGTGTCGCCACCACTTTCGCTTTTAATCGTTTTCCGCGAATATCGACTTCCACTTCTGTATGAAGCGCGGTATATGTTGTTGAAAGCAGTGCTAAACCGATATTTTTTTTCAACGTTGGCGATTGCGTTCCTGTCGTCACGACCCCAACTTGTTCTCCGTTTACATATACCGCATATCCGTGACGCGGAATGCCTTTGTCAATCATTTCAATACCGACGAGCTTGCGTGCCGTTCCTTCTTCCTTTTGTTTCTTCAATACTTCTTTTCCGAAAAAGTCGACGTCTTTATTCGTTTTGACCGCAAATCCAAGCCCAGCTTCAATCGGCGTAATGTCACTTGCCAACTCTTGTCCATAAAGCGGTAAGCATGCTTCAAAGCGAAGCGTATCACGCGCACCAAGTCCGCACGGAATTACACCTTCTTCTCTTCCTGCCTCTAAAATGGTACGCCAAACGGTTTGCGCATCTTCTGCCCGACAATATATCTCAAATCCATCTTCCCCTGTATATCCTGTCCGCGATACGAGCGCTTCAACCCCAGCAACACGTATACCATCAGCAAAAGAGAAAAATTTCATTGCAGACAAATCAGTAGCTGTTAATGTTTGTAATACTTTCTCAGCAAGCGGTCCTTGAAGCGCTAATTGTGCGATATCGTCGGAAACGTTGACGACTTCCACATCACCAAATACATGCTCCTGAAGCCATGCAAAATCTTTTTCAATATTTGCAGCATTCACTACAAGGAGATAATGATCGTCCGCCTTTTTATAAATCAACAAATCATCAACCGTTCCGCCATCTTCATAACACATGAGCGTATATTGGGCGCGACCGTCCGTTAATTTGGCAACATCATTTGTCATCATTTTTTGTAAAAAAGGAAGACTATCCTTCCCCTTCACTTCAAATTCGCCCATATGTGACACGTCAAATAATCCTGCTCTCGTTCTTACTGCCTCATGTTCTTCTTTAATGCTTGAAAACTGCACCGGCAATTCCCAACCACCGAAATCAATCGTTTTTGCGCCATGCTCTACATACAAAGGAAATAACGGCGTTCTTTTTAACATATGCTCCCTCCTTGTTCATAAAAAAAGACAGACGACCCCCATATTGTCATATGGTAGTCTCTGTCCTTTCACCTGAAAGTTTCCCTATATGCATAGGTGTCCTCGTGGGTGGTTCACATGCGTGAACGCTCTCCAGAGCCGCGTCAAACAAGAGTTCTTTTGCCTGAGAGATTCGTGTTTCCACTTGCTCCTTCGGCGCTACATCCCGTAGTCTCTCCCCTTGTTGTCATCCGCCTGTATACAATTGTCTTCCTTGTGCCAAACTACACGTAAACGTATAAATAAAATAATTTTACAAACTTTCTTACGTTTTTTATTATCTTATAACTTCTCGTTTGTCGCAACATCTTTTTATAAATAAAATACGTAAATTAAACGAAATTCAAACAAAAAATGTTCGGAAAATGAGGGATAATTATGAACGTTACAATACATTGGGAGAGAAGTTGGAAGGATGAATTTATTACGCGCATGGAACGCGATGGTCCGTGGGCAAACTGGGAATTGTACGAACTGGCACGCGAAGCTGCCGAGGCTTTAGCTATTCCTCAGTTTGATGGGCTACAAGCTCCAAAACATTTGCCGCATATGACAATTTTACCTCATCAATATGAAGTGGCGCGCCAAGTTGTCGAAGAAATGAACGGGAAAGCCATTTTAGCTGATGAAGTCGGACTCGGAAAAACAATTGAAGCCGGATTAATTTTAAAAGAATATATGATTCGCGGTCTTGTAAAAAAAGCGCTTATTCTCGTTCCTGCTTCACTCGTTTCACAGTGGGTGCAAGAATTAAACGAAAAATTTTTTATTCCTGCCGTTGCCCAAAAGAAAAGTTACGTATGGGAGCAATGCGACGTCGTCGTTTCATCGATTGATACAGCGAAAAAAAGCCCCCATCGAGAAATCATTTACGAACAAGCTTATGATATTGTCATTATTGATGAAGCGCATAAATTAAAAAACAATAAAACGAAAAACTATGAATTCGTTCAAGGATTGAAAAAGAAATTTTGCTTATTGTTAACGGCAACACCGATTCAAAACCGTGTTGAAGAAATTTTCCACCTCGTTTCTCTCCTGAAACCAGGACATTTAGGAAATGCTGAACAATTTCAAAAAAGATACGGAAAATTGCGTACGCTACATGATGATGCTCATTTGAAAGAGCTTATTCGCAAAGTGATGATTCGTCATCGTCGTCATGATACGGGAATTGAATGGACAAAACGGCATGTTGAAACAGTTTTTATCGATTTTTCCGAAGCGGAGCGAAACGTATATGAGGCCATTCAACAATTAAAACGCGCACAACCTCTTTTTTCAGATGCATCGTTATCACACATCACTTTGCTGCGTGAAATATGCAGCAGTAAAGAAGCGCTTTTTTGTACGTTAAAAGGAATGCTTGAACGACAACCTGACATAGAAGCAACGATCGGTACATTACTACAAAAGATGAACGGTATCGCGGAACATACAAAAGCAAAAAAAGCGCTTGAACTCATTCAAAAAATAAATGATAAAGTCATTGTGTTTACGGAATATCGAGCAACACAATTGTATTTACAATGGTTTTTCAAACAACACGGCATTTCTTCCGTACCGTTTCGCGGTGGGTTTAAACGAAGTAAAAAAGATTGGATGAAAGAGCTATTCCAACATCGCGCACAAGTGCTTATCGCCACAGAAGCTGGTGGGGAGGGGATTAACTTACAGTTTTGTAATCATGTCATTAACTACGATTTGCCGTGGAATCCCATGCGTCTTGAACAACGAATCGGACGCGTTCATCGTCTCGGTCAAACAAAAGATGTGAACATTTACAATTTCGTCGTGCGCCATACGGTCGAAGAACATGTATTTATGCTGCTATATGAAAAAATTCGTTTGTTTGAACGGGTCGTTGGCGAACTAGACGATATTTTAATGAAACTAACATCTCCATCGTTCTCAAATCATGTCGAGCGGATCATTGCCCAGTCGAAAAGCGAAGGGGAACTTAAAATAAAAATGCAAAATGTCGTGGAAATTTTAACAAATATGGAGGATAGCGCCCATGCAGCAACATGATATTCAATCATTTCTCGAACGTTTTTTCGCGGCTACCCATTGTCCCGTTTTAGAGCGCAGCGATGGGCATATACGCGTTCAATTGACTGTCGACATGGACAAACAATTAATGAATCGCCCGTTTTATTGGCATTACGTCGAACGAATTGGCGCGAGTGGCGAACCGTTGCAACTATCGCTCATCACAAAACAATCTACGCATGAGAAAGGGGAGTACATTCATTTCGGCTCCCCACGCCTTCATCAAATTTTTTCTGTCGCTAAAATGAATGGTCGTTTCGTTCGCCTTTACGAACGAGTAAGCGGACGATCCGTTGCGCTTCATCCTTGGCTTCACGTGAACGTACTCATCTCATATGAATGCGATCGGAAACAAGATCGTTTATTGTCGTTAGCTATTCATCTTATTAGCGGAACGATCGTTGAGGCGTTTTATGATGTGTTAAAAGAAAAAAAATGGGCCGCCACTGTACCTGATTATTGCTTTACGATTTCTCCGCTCATTAAACCGATTCATGGCCTTGCGCGACTTGAGGCGTACATCGAGCGCATCATTACATCAGAAACGCATGAGTGGGCAAACGAAGCGCGGGCGCGCTGGGAAGAAGATTTAGCGCTATTGCAACACTTTTACGAAGGTGTAGAGGAAAAAAGAGAAGAATATGAAAGCGAGAAAGAAGCGTTGCGCCAAAGATATGAGCCGAACATTCACATTTCTATCATTAACGGTGGCCTATTTTATTTGGAAGCGAAATAAGGCTAAACATAGCCTTATTTCCGCTTAAATAAAAGCATAACTGCATATGGAATGACACCGAACCAACGATATAAGAACGGCTGCTTTTGTTGTTTTTTTAACTGTTTTTTTTCCTGTCTTTTTCTTTTCCGTTCTTCCTTCGGTTGATCTAAATACCGTACAACTTGTTCCGTCATAAATTTGACGTAGTCGTTTCCGGCCATCGCTCATCACCTCAACGCTAGTATCGTCAAAAATGAGGCGTTTTAAGCATGAACACAATGCTTTGTACAATATCATCTACCGTGCGATTTGTTGTATCAATCGTCATATGCGCTTCCTTATACCAAGGGAGTCTTTGTTCAAATAACTTTTTTATTTGTTCCTGCTTATTTTTCATGATCAATGGCCGCGTAGCATCATCAGCTAGACGACGAAACAGTTCATGTAATTCACAATGCAAGTAAATGACAATACCATGGGCGCGCATAAACTGACGATTTTCTTCCTGAATGACAATTCCACCGCCTGTCGTAACAATCACATGTTCTGTTGGCAACTGTCTTAATATTTCCCGTTCATACGCCCGAAATGTTCCTTCCCCTTCTTCCGAAAAAATTTGGGCAATCGTCTTGCCAGTTTGCTGTTCGATGTACGTATCTGTATCAATGACCGGGACACCTAATACTTCCCCTAATCGTCTTCCAACCGTCGTCTTCCCTGCTCCCATGAATCCTGTTAAATAAATCGCTCTCATCTTCTCTCCCTCACTAATACAATTCTTTCCATTCAGTTATGTCGTTTGTGGATGCATCAAATTGACATTGGACGTCATAACGAAATTGCGCATTCGTCACACATGATATAGTGACAAGCCAAACAACTTCACTACCTCTTTTTGCTGTATATGTCGCTTGACCGTACGAAAATGATACCGTTTTGCTTAATGATGACACGTTTTCCGGTGCATTTGCAAGCGTTTGTTTCATATGAGAAAGCGTCTGTTTCATCAAATAATCTGCTTCATACCACTTTTTTTCTTCTTCGAAAAACTGTATTTCTGTATTGTACAATGCGACAGAATGAAGAAAAAGAGCGCTGATCAATAATGCGCACATAATAGTAAATGGAAAAATAACACCTCGTTCATTTTCGACGTTAGCGAAAAAACGGAATAAACGCCTCATACGAATCCCCCTTATCTGTTAGCACGTGAATACGAATCCCCCCCTGCTCTTTTTCGTAACGTACATGCTGAATAAATTGAAGCATAATTTCATGACCTGTGGCGTTTACGCGGCGACGAATGAGAGTTCCATACTTTTCATACGTCACGCGTTCTCCTGTCCATTTATCGAATTGAATGGCCGTCCCGTATATACGAACGTCTCTCGATTCCCTTACTTCCATTTTCGCTTGCTGAATAAAAACAAGCCATTCAAAGTAGTGAAACTTTCCGTGTTTTATCGTATGATTCGATGCTAAATGAAATAATGTGACCAATAAAGATAAAATAATAAAAAAAGCTGCTAGCGACATCAATACTTCAATTAACGTGAAACCTTTTTCTCTTTTCTTCATTGCAACAACGGCTCACATCTTTCTTTTGTTCGTTTCAACCTATCTTCCCAACGGATGCACCGTTCATTCGATCGCGTAAACAGCGAAAATGTATGGTTTTCCCGGACAATAGCTGTTTCATTGTCAACTTGTCCATTCATCATTGCCTCATATAAAATTTGATTCGCAATTGTTTCTATCTTTTTATTTTCTCGCTCTACCATAATAATTGTCCAATTAGCGACGATGATCGCGATCAAACCGCCCCACAGACTAAGTGAAACGAGCAGCTCAAAAAACGTAAAACCGTTACAATTTTTGTGCATACAATCGTCCTTTCCCTAATTGAAAAACGATTTTATACCTTTTATTTCCGTATGCAACAAGCAATGTTCCTGCTTTATTGATATGACCATTCGGATAATACATTAGCGGCGGAGATAATGTAGCGAGTTGAAATTGAAAAGGGGATGGGAAGGAGCGAACGAGCAATTCCTTCCCAAATGTCCCTCCTTCTTTCACTTGATAGCGGCATGTGTCGAAGTGAAATATGATCGTGACCGTCTTTTTCCGACTCATCGCATATTGTTGTGCATATAGCATGTCGTTGCTAAACTGTTCTAAAAAATATTGTAACTGTCGCTCGGCCACTGTTTGTTGAAGTGGTGGAACGGTAAAAGCCATGATCGTTGTCACAATAAAAAGAACGATTAACATTTCGATTAACGTAAACCCTCGTTCATTCACTTTGTAAAACGTTCCCTTCACTCGTAATAACGATCGCTTTTCCATTTGGACAACGGTCGCTTTCGATATATTTTCCATCTACTAGCTGTTGCACTGTCGGAATTGAACCGTGTTCCATTTCGTATGCTTTCACTTGGGACTGAACCATCTTTATAATTGTCTTGAATAGCAACCTTTTTTTTAAAAATCACTTAATTTTAATTTTCCAGCTGTGTAACATTATTTCGGTTTCAACATCCTCAACTTCATCTTCAAGAACATATGCAAGCATAGTTGGAAGGTTGAAGAAAAATTCTAACTCTCTTCCTTCATCCGTTTCTTCATATACCTTAATTTTTGAAATCAAACTGAGCAACTCTTCAAAAGTATATGTTTCTTTTTTATACATTTCTTGAATTTTCTCGTAACTACGTTGGATGCGTAATTCTTCTTGTTCAATATGATATATATCATATCGCGCTTTTTCTTGTTCTAACTCTTGTCGTTTTTGTTCTAGTTGCTCAATTTTTCTTTGAGTTGCAGCTATAACAAGTTCGTTTGTTTCATTGCGGTTGATAAATGAATCAAGCAGTACATTTATCTGATTATTAACATCGTTGATTTGATTTTGAATACGTTGCCGTTCTTTTTCAATATTTTCTCGTTTTCTACGCTGAATTTTCATGAGCATTTCATATAGTTGCTCTTCCTTATCTCTTTTTGCTATCATATCGCGCATAATTTTTTCTTTAGAGAATTTCATTATTTCGCGCTCAAGTGTATTATGCGAAATCCCTTTCATATCGCATATACCTCGTATTCTCCGATTTCGGCAAAAATAATTACATTCCACGATTTTTGTATTTAGCTTTTTCCTTTCTTTTGTTGATGTTACCCTTGTAAAATACGCCCCACATTTCGCACATATTAGTTTTTTGTGAAATATATTTTTTACGATTTTCGAACCTTTTTTAGTACCGTCCGGCAGCTCTCGAACACGTTGTTCAAGAATTTCTTGCGCTTTTTCAAATGTTTCTTTGTCGATGATTGGTGGTATTGCATTATCGAAAATAATCCATTCCGATGGATTTCGTTCGATTTTTCTTCCTAAATACGTCACATCTGGTTTTGTATATCGATTAAGAATCACTTGTCCTATATATTTTTCGTTGATCAATAATCTTTTGACTGCTGTACCATCCCATTTTTTCCCTCTTCTTGTCTTAATCCCTCTTTGATTTAATTCGTGTGCAATTGTTCTTGTACCAACGTTTTGCTCTGTATACATTTTGAATATTTCTTTCACTATTTCTGCTTCTTCCTCATTGACTACATATTTGCCTTTATCTGCATCATACTCATATCCGAAAAGTGGCACAGGCATGACATATTTTCCTTTTTTTGCTTTTTGTAATTTTCCAAAACGCACTTTTTTTGATCGGTCGATAGATTCTTGTTGTGAAAAAAGTAGAAAAAGACCCAATCTAAATTCCCAGTCATCCATTTTTGTATCTAAATTCGCATTTTCAAAAAATATATGAACATTATTTTTCTTGAGCGTTCGAGCAATTTCTATTGCATTAATATTTCTTGCAAACCGAGAAACATCTTTTGTAATAATCATTCTAAATTTCGGTTTTCTTTCAGATATTTCAAATTCAATCTGTCCGTTTTTTTTTACGTGCACATCGAGACCCGCCTCATAAAGCATTTGTAAAAATTGTTCACGCTTTATGTTGACTCCCGAAAACCCTTCATCAGCGTAGATTTTGTAAATTTCATATCCTCGTTCATTACAATAATTCCTGTAATATTCTTCCTGATTTTTCAAAGAAGATAATTGCTCTTCATGATCCGTACTTACTCTTGTATAGATTGCTACTTTCATATCGTTTCACCCTTATTTAAAACTTTTTCTACAAATAATTGTACTATTTATACTAGAAACTGTAAATAACAAAACCACACTTAAACAAGTGTGGCTTTATCGTAAATGTCATCAAATTCTACATGAAAATCATCTACATCTACATCGATTTCTGCTCCGTGTATCGTTTTGAACTTGATATTGTCAAGATTCAAACCCAACGTACATATAGTTGTCATCGCCATCGTTGCCGCATCCACCATATTTTCAGCCTCAATTTTTTTGGACACGTTCAAAGTGATCGTGTATTGCGCCACATATTCTTTCATATGATTCCTCTCCCCTACTTAAATAATTTTCTCAATAATTTACCTGTCATTTTCCCAGCTATTCTGCGACCGATACGCTTTTCAATTGTTCCTTTTTGAATTGCATTTACATCACCAAGAAATTTAGCCAGCGAATATAAAAACTTCCGAAACTGATTAATCGTCACCCCATCCCCTCTCCTATGCCATTTGTCATATGGATTCAACAAAATATCCTATTTTTCCTTCTTTTTCTGCTTTTGTAAGAAAAAAATTCCTGCCAACAAGTACATTTTTTGCTGATATGTCATATGTAACCATTCGCTTGCTTTAATGATCATGATCCCACCACCTTTTACATAAAATATGAATTACAATGTATATTTTTAATACTTCGGTGTTAATTTAATAATAAATATTGGAATATACATTGTCAATGCTTAAATTGAAATTTTGTACATTACAATTTATATTAGAGTTAAGGAGGATTGAAAATGATTAAAGTACACCTTTCACGGATCATGGGAGAAAAGAAACTGAAAATTGCTGATGTGGCTAGAATGACAGGATTGCATCGGAATGGTATTACGAAACTATACAATGAGGAAACAGACGGTATCAAATTTGATACGTTGGAGAAATTATGTAGGGCTTTAGAATGTGATATAGAAGATTTATTAGAGATTATTGACGATGAGGAAACAAAATAAATATACATCATTTCCTTTCGTTTTATTTGCGTCTGATGGGTATTCATTCATCAGACGCTTTTCTATTGAATAGAAACGATGAATATTGAGCCAACCACTCAAAAACGCTTATTTTTCAATACTTTTTAACACTTTTGTTATATATTCAAAAACCATTGATAAATAAGAGTTTTTGAAAGATGGAAAATTTAAAAAAAAGGGAGTGACAAATATCATTCCCTCATTCTCACTCCATTCACTTGTATTTGCTTCTGAATCATTTTCATGAACGCATCTATGCTTTCTACTTGTGCCACTCGAAACGGATATTCGGAGGTATCGAGTTTTTTGTTGACTTTACCCACGATCAAGACATGCGGAAAAATCGGCTTCATATCATTTACGAATTGCGTATATCTCCATTCTCCCGATTCGTACCATGCAAGATATTTCTGTAACTTTTGTTCAAGCTGTTTTGTTGTATATAATGAGTTTTGGGCTTCAATAAACCATCGACTCCCTTTCCAACGAGCGAACGCATCGGGAATAAAATCGTCAACAATCGGCTCTATATCGTATTGCTTAACCGTATCATATTTCATCATGTCAATATATATTTGAGCGATGAGAAGATAATGGTCTACTTTTTGTGAATTTTTCTTTATCTCTGGAGGATTCGGAAAGTAAACGTATTGTTGAAATACTCGGTCTGTTCGGGCTGTGATATATCCATCTCGTCTAAGTCGTTTAAGGACGAAATTGGCGTTTGTATGTGGTTTTTTTGTGTGATTGAAAAACATTTGTGCTATCTGATCGCGTGTAAGACATTTAAAACGCTCTAATGCTGCAAGTATCTGTTTGTCACGATCTCTCATCATCATCCACTCCAAACCATTCAATGTTTTCTTGAACAGGCTGTAAAAACGTTGGAATATTTTTCATTTGTGATGGTCGTTTTGGCTCGTCTTTGATCTCCTTAACCTCTTTTTCAACTACATACGACTCAAGTATCTTTTTCGCTTTCTCAATATCAAGATATGGAGCTTGGATTTCTTCCTGTTTTACAATTCGCAAAATAAATTGTCCTGCTTGTTCAATCTTTTCTGCCCCAATTGTGTTAATTATTTTTGCGTTTGTTGCATCAGCAACTTTAAAACCCATGCGAACCGTTAAGTTTGCCCTTATCGTTGTATCGAGAACATCCGCTGTCGGTCTTTGCATTGAAAGAATAGTAAAGACACCTAATGTACGACCAATTGCCACAATTTCAATGAGAATATCCATGATTTTTGAATCATTTCGTAACATCACAAATTCGTCAATGCAAACGATGATATATGGCTTCTTGTGACTGTCTGGCAAGTCATCAATGTGCGCTACACCGAATTCATCCGTTAAATTGCTTCGTTCATCTAATTCTTGTTTGATATATTGAAGCATTTTCCGAATGTCTCTTGGACTACTCAAAACACATTTGACATGCTCAATCTGCTTGAAAATATGAAATTCGGATTTTTTACAGTCGGCTAAATACAATTCTAATTCATCTGGCTTCTTGTATTGAATAAGCGTTGTTAAAATCGACCGGAGCTGTGTAGATTTCCCCGAACCTGTTTCGCCAGCGATGAGCAAATGAGGATGTTTTGTCATGTCAAATGCACGCCATTGACCATTTTTATCTTTGCCTGCAATTATCGGAAGTTTCATTTTTGCTATCACGTCATAGAACGCTTGATAATCGTACAATACTTCATGATCCAACGAATCATGATACACCGTAAGCGTAAATTTTTTCACATCACCATCTATTTCAATTTGTTTGCCGAATATTTGCTGAAATACATATTCCTTCTTCTTCACATCTTTCGGATTCATACCGTTTTGAAGCGTGAAAGTATAGATGGTTTTATTGATTTTGAATTGCACCGAATGAATTTTCGGATAGATATATATTGCTTTTTCTCCTGTTTTATATGTCTGATACAATTCAGCAGCGCGAAAACACTTGATCAACGTTGACTTTGCGTACTGTTTCTTGAGCCATTCAAACATATTCTCACCGTCCTAAACCGTTCTAAACCGTTTTGAGCCGTTCTAAACCGTTTCAAAACGTTTTGCAAATTTTGTAAAAAATATAGATGTATATGCCGACTGGCACTAGAAAATTGATCGTGGACGCTATCGATTCTGCAAGTATTGTATTTCCGTTTCTAATGAGCATTTTCTCAAGAAGCGTGACCCCGATAAAAAATGCACCAGCACCACAGACGAGTAATACGAGTGTATCAGCTGGACTTGTTCCTGTCGGGATAAACGTTTTCAATGTAATATCGACACCCGGAATGAACGCAAAATTCTTTCTAGGAAACGTTTCTATTCTGTGCTCCCCTGCCATGAACTCACGAATAGAGTACGTTTCCGTTTTCGTTTTCTTAAACATTTCCTCCACCTTCTCTCTTAATGATTCGCAAAAACCCTTTGAATTCAACGATTCAGACACAAAAACTTTAGTATAGGATACTTTAGTAGCGACTAGAGTAAATGCTTGATATGAAATGAAAAATAAAATGATGAACTGACTAAAGTAGCGACTAAAATAATGAAACGATGCGGACAAATTAGTGTGACTAAAGTAGTTGCTTTAGTTTTAACTTATGAATAATCAGTAATTAAATTGCATGTACATATCAAAATTTTTTACTAATAACTTGTATTATTTTTGGAAGCAGGAAACAACAAAGACGGATAGAATAATATGAAATGGTGATGATGATGAAAAAATATAAATTAAAAAGCCGAATTGGAGAAGCAATAGAAAAAAGTGGATTAAGGAATGATTATATACGGAAGCATGTAGATGTACAACAAAAACAGCTTTGGAATTGGAAGAATGGAGTAAGTTTTCCGACTTTAGAAAAAGCATTTATTTTAGCAAAAATTCTAAGATGCAAAGTGGATGATCTTGCGGAGTTAATTGAAGTTGAAGAAGATGACGAGGAAAAGTAAACAAAACGTGTGTATTTTGTACGCTTTAGCAAAAAATTAGCCGATTTACAATTGATTTTTCAGACTGTGAATACAATCCCTATATATTTATATCCCTACTCTCAAATCGGCTAATTTTCTTTATACTGTGCAACATTTTTTTAATTTTGATCCACCTTCGCTAATCGGAAAGCTGAACGTTTACGAGCAATTGGCACTTTGTACTGAATGCCGACTAATTTATCGAATTTAAAGTATTCAGCCATGATGTCAAAATCTTTGTAATAACGTTTAATTCGTCTCATGATGTCTTTATTTTCTGTGTAGAGACAATAATGTTTATTATCGAGCTTCCAAACTTCTGTCATTTTAACACCTCCAAAAATTAAAAAAAAAGACCTCGAACTTCAAATGAAGTGAGGTCTACCACCTTTATGTATCATTCTACCTAATTTTAAATTAGTTATAATGTTTTCACTTACGATTTTCGCTGCTCTTTGCGCTGTTCGCTCATCTATTGCACCAGCAATTGAAAAATTAAATGTATTATGAATTTGCATGTTTTGATGATTATTTGTAACACTTTCATTCTTCATATTCTCTTTCATTCTATCCCATACCGCATCAGCGAATGGAGACATGTATGTAGGATTCTGAAGTGGAAGAATTGCCTCACGTCCGTTTTCCGCTAAACCTACAATCGAAGGTTTATCGAAAATTCCTCCCGTTTGATACCAAGAAATATCGAAGGTTGGAACTTTTACCTTTAAATCCCCTACACCAAATGATTTCCAATTCACATCAATATGTGGGAGCTTCGGTTTCGGAATCGAAATTGTGAGCTTTGAAAATGCGTCTTTGATGGTTGAAATGATTCCTAATACTGTATTTTTTGCCGATTCGATAGGAGAGGTTATTGCAGTTTTGATACTGTTCCAAATACGCTTTGCCGTTGATAAAATATTATCAAATGTATTAGACAAGTTAGTTTTCATGGAATTTACAGATGAAGAAATATCTGATACTGTTGTAGAGACCGTAGACTTGATACCGTTCCATATGCTGGAAAAAATATTCTTCACTACCTCAAGAGTCGATTTCACCGTATTCTGAGTACCATTCAGTGCTGTTTTTATTATACCTAATATGGTATCAAACAATCCTTTACTTAGAAGTTTTATTCCCTCCCATGCACCTTTCCAGTCACCCGAAATTAAAGAAAGGATAGTCTTAATACTTCCACGCAAGATTTCGAGCAATCCTTTAATCGTCTGTGATATTGCTTCCCAAGCCACTTTTGAAATAATTGTAATTTCATCACCGTATTTCTTCCAAATATCTTTCCCGAATTTAACAAAATCATTGATAATTTCCTTGAGAATCCCAAGATTTTGCGAAATAAAATTTGCGACTTCTGGTGGAAGGATTTCTTGAATGACACCTTTCCATCCTGCGTTTTTGAAAGCATCTGAAATACGATCAACAAAGTCGATGATAGTTGGAAGGAATGACTTCATTCGTTCAAATAGATCAGTCGTGATCATAGCTGAAAACGATTTAAGATTGTCTTTGAGTGTTGACATCAAACCGTTGAACGTTTGACTTTGTTTCTCCATCGCTCCACCGAAGCGATTTCCCATGCCTTCGACAAGCGCAGGAATGACTTGATCAGCCATTAGTTTACCTTGTTCGGACATTTTCATGAGTTCAGGGATTGGTTTGCCCATAGTTTCGGAAAGAATCTGCCAAGCAGGAATCCCGCGCTCCGCCAATTGATTCATCTCTTCTGCTGACGCTTTTCCTTTAGCACTCATTTGAAAGAGTGCCATTGACACTCCTTCTAATTCTTCCTGCCCTCCACCGACTGCTGATACCGCATCACCAACTGCAACAAGGGTTTCCTTGAGTTTTTCTCCTTCAAATCCAGCCATATTTAAAAGTTTTGCACTTCGATCAAGTCCTTTGAATTCGAACGGAGTTTCTGCGCCTAGTTTAACGAGATCATTTATTGTTTTCTTTGCTTCTTCTGCACTTCCAAGAAGGGTAGTCCAAGCGATTTCCGACTGCTCCATCATCGCATTGAATTCAATACCTGTTTTCCCTGCCGCCAATCCTACTGCACTTATTGCCGCACTAAGACCAGCAATCGCACTAGTCGCAAGTGTTCCAAGTCTACTCCCCCAACGACTTGCACCCGATTCAAAACCTTTAAGATCACGTTCGGCTGCATTCATTTTCGATGTGAATTTTGAATCATCTAGTATTATTTCGGCTCTATACGCTCCGAGATTCACTGTCCTCATTAACTTTCACCTCCTTCTTTGTAACCCGATACTTGACGTAACTTTGCAAAGTCTGGGATAGTTTGTTTGATGCGCTCACATTTTTCGAGATACTCTCGTCCTTCTGGCGTACTCATAAGATCGAACATTTGATAATGCTTGAGATAAGACAAAAAAATCGCATACGGCAGATTCATGATCTCCGTATGCGACATTCGAGTTTTCATATTGAGATATGCTATTTTCTCCATGAATTCAATTCCTTCGCTTCCCCTCGCCTTCCCTTCATCAGTCGGAAGGGAGGGCATTAGGAGTTTGGGTTGGTGTTAATCTCCATCATTTTTTGTTGATATGCTTCAATTACTTTTTTCATTTGAATTACTGAAAACTTTTGTATTACTTCATCAATAGACACTTTTCGTTCACCTTGAGAAAGTAACGTGGCTACCATTTCAGCTAATAAATAAATTTGTTCTTTATTATCTTTTGTCTTTTTGACTTTATTTTCGATATCCATTACTTGTAAAACTAACTGAGTAGATGGTGTAGATGGTACTGTAAATTCTTCTTCACCAATTTTGAATGTGATAGGTTCATTCACGAGTAAATCTAAATCAATGATTTTCATATACTTTCATCCTCCTAATTTTTTGTCATACATAAAGATAAAAAAGGAAAGGAACTCCCTTCCGAATTAAATTTCTTCGATGATCTCAACTAAGTTGCCGTCTGCTTTATCGAGACATGCTAACGCTTTAAACTCCGCATCAATTACTGTTTCTTTTTCTGGATCAAAAGTAATTTCAAATCCTGATTGAGCTTGTGCACGGAAAATGTTTACTGTCAATTTTTTACCATCTGACTTCGTATGTACAAAACGAAGGTAGTTAACAGGTACATTTTTAAGTCCACCAAGACCAATGCGTCTTGTACCAGCCGTTGTATCTTCGGAATAACTTGCAGCACTCAATTTTGCTAAATTTTCAAGATTCCACGTGAGTAAACCCGACTTGAAAGTTACTTCTTCCTCAGTTAGAAAACTCATGATTGTTCCTCTATTGGCACTTTTCACGTCATGAAACGTAGGTTTATACGTCAATGTGGCTCCGCCCGAAATAGCTCCGGCGTTTACAAGTGCAGCTTGAATTTCTGTTTCTGTAGCGTTTGGATCTACTTGACCTAGATAAAGATCGCCCGAACCTAGTAAAATAGTATCTTCTTTTACAGTCGCCATATTAAATCATCTCCTTTACTTTTACATGGAAAATCAGTAATTGTTCATATACGTTTAAATCGTCAACAAACAAAACACCACCACCAACATGCTTTGCATGATAAATGGTTGTATTATTCACGCTAAATGGCTTATCTGCCGCACGAAAATGTAATAAATCAATCAATCTTTTAGCGATTTTCTCCATCTCAACTACATTTTTTGAGACAATGCGAATATCGCATCTGTATGTATCGACTTCTCCTGCTTCATATGTAAAAGTTTCGAATACAATATAAGGGTAATCTTCACGATTATTGGGAATCATTGCAGAAATGCGCTTATTTTTTGGTGTATAGCCAACAAGTGAAACTAATTGTTCATCAGACACAAGAAGGTAATGAATGATTTGTGAAATCGTCATTGAACATTCATTCCCTTCTCGATAATTTCTTTGATTTTATCCTTGTTTTCCTCAATTGCAGGGCGCAAATATGGCTGCGGTTTGATATTCTTACTCGCCACGCCAAATTCGACATACGGAGCGTATTCAACATTTGTGCCGATATACGCTTTTGATTGTGTTTCACTGTTTTCTGTTTCATGCGAAATAGATCTTCGCAAATGTCCTGTTTTGACAGGAGCGCGAAGTTTTGCTTCGGCTTCAACAAAAATAGCAATTTCTTTAATTGTTTTCTCACGTCTTTCGCGCATTTTCTGGATTTCTTCTTGAAAACGACTCATGAATCATCACCCACCTTTTTTCATGAGCACTTCGAAATGTTTGTCGTATTTCATGATACCTGTAATCGTATAGTTTTCGTTTTGATATTCGATTTTTTCGCCCATTTTCAATCGTTCATCGGGCTTCATAAATAGTCGATATTGTACGTCTGCAATAATTCCGTATGTGTTTTCAGCAAGTTTAGAACTATACGGCTCAATTTCACATTCAATAGAAGCTTTTTTGTACGTCTTTTCATATATCGGCTCATTGAAAATGTTATATCCGACTAACACTTCTCCATCTTCTTCAAGAAAATACACTTTTTTTGTTAGTCTCATACAAACTTCACCTTTCGATATTGGTTCAATTGAGCGATGATATCATCGGGCAACGAATCACGATACGTTTCCGAAAGCGAACCTTTCGATTCTGCTTTCACGTTTTCTACACCCTTCATTCTGTAGCGATAAACGGCGATATCTTCAATTACCTCATCGAGTTCGATAGGTATTTCTTCGATGTTGCAATAGTTTTTAACGAACGATGTTGCACGAGTTAGATATAAATTGATCAAAGTATCTTGAGAAGTATCAGAAATACCCAACAATGTTTTTACATTTTCTAAAGAAGCCATCTAATTCACCCCTTTTTAGTCGGGGATTTTTTAGGAGTTGGTTTTGGTTGCTCTTTTTGTTCTTTTTCTTCTTTGACTTCTTCATAACCATCATCATTTTGTAATCGTTTAATATGATCTTCGTCTACAATTTCCCATACTAGACCAGTTTTCTTATTACGAAATAACAAAACTCATCACCTCATTTCAAAAAAAAATGAGCAGGGAAAGCCCTGCCCGTTGAAAAATTAAATATTAAGCAATAGTCGCTGTAAGCACTGCCATCGCTTCTGGACGGAGTACAGTAGCTCCATACACAAACAAACCCCGTACGGCATCCGCAAAGTCTGATTCAAGGCGAATAGCTTCGATATTTTCGATTTGTTTTTCGTATCCAACGGCTGACTGATGAACGGCAAGAATTTTGTATTTGCCGCTTACATTTGCAATGTTTTCAGATACAACAACTTGCATACCGTTAATTTTTTGATTCTCAACAACGCCATTTTCAAGTACAGTCGGATTCGCTGTGAATCGTGCGTCCTTGCTCAACAAGCCTAACACTTGAGCATTTACGATGACGAAACGATTTGCCATCGGCACTTTCGCTTGCGAAAGTTTTGTACCCAAGTCAACAATGTAGTCATATACATTCGTTTTGTCGAGTGCAATAGGAGTCGTATCATTGCCAATTGCATGCTGTGCTTCTGTATACAATGACAACACATAAGAATCAATAACTTCTTGAACACTTGCGCTTGCATCTGCTGTATACGCGTCAAGAACGTCACCTGCTGCTTGAACCTTATCAACATCATTCAATTTGATCGCAAAATATTTTTTCTGATTTAAAACGAGATCAATTGGTGTAGTATTCACGTCATCGAAAGTAACCGAACCTGCGTAATCTTTTACCTGTACCGCACCAATGCGATTGAATTTCACCGTATTTCCTCGTACCTCAGTAGGTTTTGTACTAATCACATCTGCTACAGAACGAGAATGGAAGTTTGAAAGAAGGCGCGCCTCCCAAATTTGAGGAATAAAAGAAACTACTGACATTTAAACATCTCTCCTTTATAATTTTTTAATTTTTTTAGATATGTAAAAAAGTCACCGGATACGGTGACTTAATAAACGTTATAAATTTTTCAATTGATCTCTAATTAAATCCCAATTTTTCTGAATCTCTTCTGTACTCATACTTTGAATTTGTTCACGGGTAAATGTTTGAGTTCTTACATTTGAATCTTTCGGTTGAACACCTGTCACTCTTAATTTTTCATCAACAAGTGTTTGCAAATGAGAAGTCCACACTTCTTCAAATGTAGAAAGGTTTTGAAGTGTAGTTTCTTCATCTTGACCGATTAAGAAATCAATTAACTGAATCGGAAGTTTCTTTTCAGTAGCAAGCGTGAGTGCTTTATTTTTGAGCGATTCACGCAACTTTTCTTGTTCCATTTGTTGAATTTTTGCTTCCAATTCTTTTAATTTCACATCTTTCGGGTCTGCTTCTGGGAAACGTTTAGAAATTTCTTCCTCAATGAGTTTCGGAAGTGTTTTTTGTTTCCACGTTTCCAAACCTTTTGAGAAATGCTTATCCTTTTCAGAATCGAAGAATTTCTTCAACTCATCATTTTCAACAAGCATTTTTTGCACCTCTTCAACACTTACTGAACGTAAGTCCTGAAGATATGCTTTTACTTCTTCATTGTCTTTGTTTTGCTCAAAAAATTCCTTAACATCTTCTAAATTCATATGTATTTACCTCCTGTTGCCCTTCTAACACTGTATAGTCCTAGAAGTGCAGTATTTTGATTTTTTTGCCCAGTTTAACGACATATGACAGGTCAAAGAAAAAAGCCACCATTAAGGTGACTGAATTCCTTTACTCTTTGCCCATTCATTATATGTCTTGTATTCAATTACTTGTTTCGTTTCATTATCCTTTCTTCGCGTTGGCTCGTATCCTTCAATTGCAGGAATCCAACACGAGCGACAATTCGGATGTGCAGGAATCATTGGACGATTCGGATCATCAATACTCCATTTCTTCCCATCTCTACTACGACATATATCTGATGTACGATTATCAAGCGTTGCTGTGTACATGAGATATTTCACTACACCGCTTTCTTTATAAATCTTCTCTTGCGCTGACGAAATCACGCGAGCCGATTCTGTACGGATGAGGCGTTGAGATTGATATGCTTTTGAATTGAATTGTTTATCAATCCTCTTTGCAATTTTGTCAATGCTTTCTCCTTGCTGAATACCAAGATAAAGTTCTGTACGCAAAGCATTTACAAGTGCATTTGTGTTATCCCAAATGCGTTGTGAAAATGGAATACCACTCCAATTAAAATTGACAATCTCATCAATCACTTCTTTTCGCAACAACGAAAAAGAAATGGCAACACCAATACTTTTCTCAATCTCGTAAGCTGTCCGATAATACGCAAGCGCAAATACAGTCGCAAGAATAGATGTGACTATTGCTACTTCAGAAACAGCGATGTTTCTTATTTCTTCTTGTATTTGCCTCTCAATTTTCGGAATGTCGGAAACGTTCACTTTGCCGTCTTGTCCATATTTCATGAATAATTCAGCAATCAATTGCTTAACATTGTCACGATGTTTCCGATACAGTTTTAATACTTCACGATGCTCTTTGTCGGATATATTGAATAATTCATCGACCATCTTGAGAAATTCTTTTTCATTCATCGTTGTCACCTATTGTATCGAGATCCATCACATCTTGTTCTTTCTTCAGTTTTTCAATAACCTGCTTCGGATTTTGAATTTTCGGATGCCACGAAAGACGTGTTTCAAGGTCAACCATATTTGCAAGCTGAACAATTTGTTGCGTAATCTCCATATCGTTTTGCGGAATGTTGCGACTAAATTGCAATTGAATATCTGTATAGTTGTAGTTCGCACCTTTTAGATTTAAAATGCTTGTAATCAATCGAATACGTTTACGCAACGCTTTTTCCATTTTTCGCTCTTTGACTGAACACTTGGATTCAAGACCGAACAACTTGAAGCCAATGGCAATACCGGAAAGGTTACTGCTAAATTCTTCTGTCGTAAGTTTCGGTGTCGCTGTTTGAATATGTATCAAATTATCGATTGTTTCAAAGAAATTCTGTTGGAATTGATTGTTAATATTTTTAATAAGCCATTCAGCATCTCCCTGCTGATCAAGCAAAAGCACACCATTTTGACGCATGGCTTGCACATCTTCTGGTTGCGTACCCTGATATCCCTTAATCAATAGATACGCGTTGGAGAAACTTTCCAATTCATTTGCGCTATCTGAAAGAATCTTATCAATGGCATCGATCAAAGGAATTTGTTTTTCAAAATCCCCAATTTCCTCATCGTTATTTTTATAAATAGTTACTGGCACTTCACCGAAATAGTGAGGAATGGATTGATCTAATACAAACGTTTCACCACCGTCAAACGATGTGAAATAGTGAAATCCTTCCGCATCGTACGCTTCCACTTTCATGACATCCGTATCGCCTTGTTTTTCTTTCCAGTATCGAATACCGAAAAGGATATTGTCTTGTGAATCTTTTTCAACATACATCTCGATCGGTGAATATTGTTTGAAACGGATATTTCCTTGCGGATCAATATATGTAAGTTCGTAACATTTACCAAAAATCGTAAAATCTTTCACGATTTCCGCATTTGTATCCTCTTCATCGTTAATAAGAAAGATCTCGTGCAAGTCATCGAGATACTTTTCATTGTTTGAACGAGATAAATAACTTACTGGTTTGCTTGCGAAATAGCCGACAACTGTATCTACAATCAAGCTACAATATGATGTTGCAATTTTGTTGTTTGGCTTGAGCGGATCTGGCAAAGTACGATTCAGAATATCGTTTTTGCCTGTATAATAGCGATATAGCTTTTCGTATCGAGGCAATTCAAGACGATGTTTCTTTATTGCATCTCTAATTTGTTCCGAAGTTAACACCTTTTCACCTTCTTTCTATATTCCTAATAATCTTCGATCCAATGACTGAATACGTCTCATTTTCTGAATCAACGTGACAGCCATTTCTAAAGAGTCTGGCGCATCATCGTGTTTTGCTGTTGACGAATAGTCGAGAATTTGTTGATTGTATACTTTCGAATTCGGATTGAATTTTATATACCCATTAGCGATCATCGGCTGAAGTGACATGATACGTGAATGTTTGTTTGAACGTGAATTAATTTCAACAATTTCGATGTAATAGCCGTTTTGAATCAGTTTTTTCTCAAGCTGTTGCTTTAACAATGCTTGAAAGTTTACCGTTTCAATACCGATACGTGAAACAGGATATTTTGACAGTTTTTCAATGACAACATCAATCAACACATCTGGTTTCAATCGTCTACAATCACCTTCAAGCACATAAAAATAACCGTCAGAATCTTTTCCGAGAATCGTAATCGCGGAAAAGTCCGAACGGTTTGATTTAGCAAGTGATGGGTCAATTGTCATTACAATTTCTTCAAGTTTCGATGTATCAAGTTCGGAAGGTATAAAATAAATGAGTTCTTGAAATACTCTATCTTTCGATGATTTTGGCTCGTTTTGAAGTTCTTTAGAAAAGGCATCATCACCAATTTCAATTCTCTTTAACATGAGATCGTAATAATCATTTTTAGCTTCCCAAAGCACTTGAGTTCCACGCAACATCTCGTCTTTGTGCTTCTCGAAGAATGTTTCAGCAGCCGACAATCTGAATGGATTCGATAGGTCTGTGACGATTTCTTCCCATTCATTCCAAAGGTCTTCTCGTTCTGACCAAGAAATAACAGCTTGATAGAATAAAGTTGTGTATGTGGGATTGTTCATGATATCCGCAAGTAAGTCATCCTCTGTCATTCGAGTACCGATGAACAGAAAAGATGTATATGTATCACCTGTGTTTGCCAATGATTCATAGTACCATTTTTTCAATTGATCGAGTTTGGATTCAGATGCAACATTTGAGTCCTTCATGATGTCATCTGAAATGATAAGCGTTGGACGGAGGTTTTTATATTTGATACCACGTAAACTAGAATCAGCACCTTTAGCCATGATACATGTATCATTGGTAAGGATTAAACACTCCGTATTCCATGTATCGCCTTTGAGATCGCCAAAGTCTTCAAGAATGGCTTCATTTGTTTCTAATTCGATACGGATAGATTTCAAAAATTCCTTTGCCATTGCTTCATTTGCACTAATAAGAAGAATGAATGGCTTCAAACGAAACAATAAGCAATATAATGGGATTTTGAAGCTTCCGAGCGTAGATTTCGAATGCCCACGAGGAGCAACCACACAAAGATTTTTTATTTCATCATCGAGCATTTTTTGTAAATGTTCTTCAATTTCAGCGTGAAAAGCAGGAGATTCACGACTGAAATATTTAGGAAAATAGGCTTTCCCGAAATACTCCTTATCAAGTTGAGCAAGTTTTTTTCGCAAACCGTTTTGACCTGTATATTTGCCTTTGTATTTGATGAGTAATTCTTGAATTTGCTCATCTGTGAAGTGACGTTTGAGATATTGGAGCATGAGTTGCTTTTGTTGAGAGTCCATTTTGTCACCTCCTGTCTTAAAAAGGGTTAAAAATTTGGTAAAAAAATTTGTGATACTTGCTGTCGGGGATTTTCAGCCAAAATAAGAAGGATACCCCTTAAACAAAAGCAAAAGAAAAAAGACCGTCAATTGTTGACCGTCTTAATCAATATTTAATCGTTTTGCTTCACGATATATCGTTGCTCGACTTATTTTCGTGATCTCTGCTATCTCATTCACTGTTAATTTATTTTCATGACGATTTCTAAACAGTTCTAAAGCATGTTCTAAACCTTTGTGCTTTTCACCGTACGTCTTTGGTCTGCCTTTGTAAACGCCTCTTTGCTTTGCTAATACAATACCTTCAAGCTGTCTTTCACGTATCATATCTGCTTCAAATTCTGCGATACCAGCCAAGACTGTCACCATCAGTTTTCCAATTGCCGTCGTTGTATCTACTCTGTCACCGCCCATGTTTAAGATGACAAGTCCGACACTTTTTGAATTAAGATACTCTATTGTATTCAAAGCATCTTTTGTACTTCTGGCAAAGCGATCTAGTTTAGTTACCACAATCACATCGCCTTCTTTAACTGTTTCCAATAACTTCTTAAACTCTTCACGATTATCCTTTTTACGTCCACTTACTTTTTCTTTAAATATCTTTTCGCAACCAAACTCTTTCAATTGTTTCAATTGCGCTTCTAAATTTTGACCAGATGATGATACCCTTGCATATCCATATTTCATACGACTACACCCTCCTATTTTTGATACATGTATTTGATACATCGTTAAGCCTATTATATCAATATCTCAAAAATGTATCAATAGGGTGTAGTCAAATGATACAAATTGATTAAAAAATTTTTAACTCATTCCTCTTTGCTGCCTTCTTCTTTCTTCAACATATCCAATAACTCATTGTAATCTTGATCATCATTGTTCTTCTTGTTCTCAATAACAACTGTATTTTTTGCAGATAGTCCAGCCTTTTCGAGCAAGCTATTGAGCGCTTGCAATTGAGCATAGACAAGATGACGATTCTTTACGTCACCTTCAGCAATACGAAGCAACTCTTTAGCCAATTTTTTTGAGTTAATTTGCATAATTTGAAGGGCTTCACGTACTCCCTCTTCAGAAAGTTTTTGTATGTATTCTTGAGCTTCTGGCTTCTGCAACAATTCATAAATAGACGATCTATGCTTGTAACCGACAGTATCGCAAATTTGCTGAACAGTCATTTTACCCTCAAAGTACAAACGGATAGCTTGCATTTGTTTTTCTGTGAGCATATTTTTCACCCCCTTTAACATGTCTACATTTGTCTTTAGGTTTGCACTCATTTTTCACTAACTACTCAATCCCAACAACCTTCTTCACATCTTCAATCACTTTCTCAACTTCCCCTCTCACTACCTCATATTCCCTCGCCAACTCTTCATATTTCCTTTCATCATTTCTATGTATTCTCATATACCACTTCAACATGAACATTCGATCAGTCCATATATTCACAGATGGAGTATCAATCTTCACAGTATGTTTATATTTACATCTAACACATTCATAATAATGATGATAAACAGGATCACCTTTATAAAAACCAACAATGTCCTTTTTCATCATTTTCTTTGCTTTAAATTTTGTCTGACAGCATTCACACTCAGCAAATTTGTGTGGCATATATTCACTCCTTAACATTCACCAACCATCACAATATATAAATATATAATCATGTACTTATATAAACAAAAAAATTAACCACCTAACTCATCCTCACTAATCCACTTTACTTCTGTATCTTCAGGAATCATTATTACTCCTTCGTTCATCATCTTTTTAATACATTCCTCATCAAAATTATCTTTAACTATAACCAATGACGCATTTTTAGAAACTTCCACAATTTCGCCATCTTTAATATAAGCAATCTGCTCTTCTCTTTCATCATGCAATCTCATTCATACTCACCCATTCACATTCTTGCCTTGCAATCTCCATCAATTCTTTAATGCTCATTTCAAAACAGTTTTCACCCAACTGCATCGCAAAATATTTCTTTTTGCCATCCTGTTCAAATGTCCCTGCAATACCAAAAGCACCATCCAATCCTTTTTCCTTCTTCATTTCATCACTAAAGAACTCAATTCGTTCAATACGAAAATTTTTCATCTTATCCCTCCAAGTCCCTCAATATCCATTCACTAAATGATGCAATTCCCTTGCCAACACACACTTAACTAAATAATCCAAATCCTCACCATTGCCACTTGTTTTGTATTCTTTAGGACTTAGCCTAATATGTCCATCAAATTCAATATCATCGCCTTTATATGTAAAATGAACAGTTACGCCTTCATTGTGATAAATAACTTCCTCAATATTAATCATCACATCACCTTTTCCCATTCGATTCGAATTTCCCCGTCTTCGATCATTTTCTTTGCTACAAAATGATAAAAATCATCTCCAAACGGTACATCACTTTCATCACATCGCAAAACATATTCACCATTGACAAGAAAAACATGATGTTCGGCAGGAGCAACGATCATTTCTCGTCTGCTCCTTTCTTGAACTCTGGCACTTCAATTTTTGGCATCGGAAAAGTACGCAATGTATTTACCTTCATCGCTTCTTCAAGAGACTGTTTCAAAGCATCTTTGTTTATATTTGCAATAGCTTCTTTCGCGTTTGGTTTCCATGCTTCATTTTTCGACTCAATCAACATCTTAATCAATCGTTCTAAGTACTCTAATCGCTCATGAATGGCTCGAATTTCATCTTCCATTTGAAGTAAAAAACGTTTTGCCAGTCCGTAAAAGAGTTGATCACTCGCTCCACGACAAGCATGAAACATCAATTCTTCAATTTCTTGTCCATTCATTTCAGTTACTTGTTTTTGTTCCAACCGTTTATAATCTCTCATTTCTTTTTCTCCTTTCGTTTATTAATTTGTTGTTGTTTTTCATCATGTTGCTTTAGATACTCTCGAAGTAATTGTTCGAATGTCTTTTTCTTCTTCTTGCGTTCAAATTTCATTCAATCACTCCGTTAAAAAAAAGATGAGGCAGGAAACGAATCCTGCCTTTAGAAAGGGTGTAAAGTGAATAATGATTTAAAGATATTAATATGTTGCGCTTATCTTTTACGACCGAGCAACAACAAGGCACTAGCATTTCACTAGCGATGCGGTCTGTCACTTATCGACAATAAGTGTGTACACACTAACAAGATGTCAGCGTGTATTCAATCTACGAAAAACAATGATACTCCGAACAAATCTTCAATCTTTGTAGCCGTCTTTTTACTTGGCTTCCGTTTTCCGTTTTCAATCATTGAATACATTGCTTGTGTGACTCCGATCTGTTTTGCTACATCTTTTTGTGTCATACCAAGAAGGATTCGTACTTTTTTGATTTTGTTCATCACCTCTCACCTACCTGTATATAAAGTTATAATTTATAACTAAAAAATAAGACAGCCGAACGCTCCGACTGTCAACAAATATAATTATAAAAATATAGGAGGAATTTTATGACACTGCTGATGCTTCTGATATTGAAATAGCAAAAGCTTATCAAGAAATAATTAAACTTTGTGTAGATACAGTAATTGCAAAGCAAAAAGTTGAAACAAGACAAACAAGTTAAGTTTTATAACCTGCTCGTCTCCCTTAAAGACTGTTAACGAAATTTATAAAAAATAACCCTAAATCCCTTGCTACTCTAAGGAATTTAGGGTATAATTAATTATTTACCTTTGCACAAATTAACAAAAACTATTGAAAAATAATATTTTTTTTGCAATTTTATTTTCGTTCATCTTTTTTCTGTTTCTGTCTTAATCGTTTCACTCTTTCGCGTTCACGTTTTGTAGCACACTTTTCGCAATACTTTTTCTTCTTCTTACGCTCAATCCGTTCACCACACATTTCACATTGTTTAGTATTCTTTAAATTTCGTAACATATTTTGAATTATTATGTCACCAAAACTTGACCAAAGCGTTGTCTTAAACGGACTATCTTTCTCTGCATACAAATACTTCACTAACACATCTGTCACATATTGCTCGTCACCGTTAACTTTTAATAATTCTTCTCTGATACGTTCATATATGTATGGCGTTTTATGCGGTTTGTATTCTTCTTGATCATTCATGAATTGCTTTTTGTTTCCGTCTAATTCTTCATACTTGCTAATTATCTCATCATCTAATTTCACTCTTTTGTTCTTCATCAGCATTTTGAAATCAAACTTACCTTCAATTTTTGTAAAATTAATTCTCTTATCTGGTATAATTTCATGCAATCTGTTCACTGTACTATTGTTAATCGGCTCAACTTCTTTTTTCTTCTTTATCGTGATTGTTCTTTTTTTTCTGTCCTTCATTGTTTGAATTTTTTTAGTTTCTTCTTTTACGTATTTGAAGAAATGTGGCATTTTGCTCTTTGCATAAGATTTCAATGTCTGTCTTATATCTTCAGGTGGCTCAGGCATAAATAACGTTTTCGCATAATCAATCACAAAATTGTTGTACATTGTTAGCCACTTGATTGCATCTAAATCCACCTTTTCACTATTCCAAATCTTAGTGATATCATTACTGATTACTCCAATGTTTGCTTTATAAGCTAAGATTAAACTTTTATAAATATTCTCTGGATTAATTTCTTCCGCACCTGCTTTAGCCATTTCATAATACAAAGGAACGATACCTTGCATATTCCTTTCTGCTACTTTGATTAATGTCTCATCTTGAATCACAAGAGCTTTATCACCATCATTGTCAAATTGAAGCATTTTGCTAATCGGATCATGAATACTTGTATAAATACCTTCAGTAATAAACCATTTTTTCTTTTCATCATCAATTACATTTGTTCTAATAGCATGTTCACGGTAAAGGTGAGGGGAGCGCAACACATCGACTTTGCCATTCTCAAATAATCTACAATAAACTTCTCCATTAGCAAGTAAGCCTTTTGGATTTTCTTCCTCTAAAAACAGCTTCTCACAGAACGCATATAGGTCTGGGCATAGAAAAGTGTATTTGCCATTCACATTCAGTTTTCCAGCTCTAGCTTCTTTAACTAACTTTCTCTTTTTATCTTTAATAACTTGTCTTGAATGTGGATCATTCAACAACTCAGGGTAAATTAATAACGCCTGTTGAAACCAATTTTTCTTTTTGTTCTCTTTTGTCGCTCCCAACACTCTCAACATTGTTTCTTTATCGCTACCCACATTTAGAATATCCTGAACCGTACTTTCTGCAATCTTTTTTAACTCTTCATCAGAAATATCTGTAAGTGTCTGTAACATCTGATAATTTAATTTTGCTTCACCCGATGTATCCTCTTCATTTAATTTTGCTGCTTGGCAATTGTATTTAATAAATTTATCCTTGTATTCTTGCCAACTATCATAATACTTCCACATTTTAAACTGTGATTTAGTGAAAATGATATGTATATCATCTTTAATAATATCCCATTCTTTACCGTAAATATCTTTCACAACGAATGAATTATATTCTTTAGCAAATTTATCGAAAGGAAAAGGGACTAGCAACCCCTTAATCCACGGCAATCTGACCATGAATGACTTTTTACTTTTCTTAGGTAATATCATCCCACAACCGTCTGTATGCTCAATAGAAATATCCATTTCTTTTCTTGTGATTTCATATGTATCTCGGTCAATATAATCGAATAAACTATGTACATTTGTTTCTAAATCATCTACAACAATTGCTTTATGAATATTAAAATCTTTCCATACTTCAGTGGCACTATTTGTTAAAGCTAAGTATGCTTGGTATTTGTTGATGTTAACTCCGCCTTTTTGATTAATTTCCTCAACACTCAAACCGCAAGTGAGCGAATTTTTATGTTTCTCCCACAATGACTCACGAATAAATACTGCTTTTTTCGTTCGAATCTGACCTGCGGAGCTACTGAAATATATGTATTTTTCACCATTATGTACGAATCCATTTTTGATGATGTCTTCTAAGACTTGGAAGTAATACACTTGTACAACTATAATGTCTTCAGATAGTTCGTTTTCTTTGATTCCTAATGTTCTTGTCAGTACAGATTCAAATAGCCCGATTACTTTGTTTTCTTTGAGTGCGTCTTTTCTAAGATGGCGGATAGATTTGTTTTCAGCGAATGATTTATACAATTTATCTTTTAATCTTGCAATACGTTGGCTTATGTATTTTTGATAGTATTTATATCTTTCTTTGTTTTTCTCATACTTTTTATCAGAAAGTTTTCTTTTCAAAATATCTCTATGTCGATATGATTTCAAAAGTTCTTTATGTATTTTATACTCTTCATCATTGTAAAAAGCAGAAGTATCAACAGAATAGATACGTACAAATTTTTCTAATTTCACCGTCATTTTCATTCCTCCATTTATTTATTTTTTTTCTCTTTCTCATCCCATAAGCCCAAACAACAACATCAACTGCTTGCTTTCTTCTTGTCATCGTTAATTTCATTGCGTTTGTCATTGCTCATCTTCTCCTTTTTGCTCACTTTTTTGTTTGCACTGTGTATTCTTTTTTGCATTGTGTTCGGCTGCTTGCCATTTGTTATTATTCATTTTGCATTTAACATTATATCTTTGTGACTGTTGATTGCTTATCATTGTCCTTTTGCTGTTTGCATTTGATTAATTGGTTGCTCATATTCATCAACAACAAGAAGAAAGCGAAATTAATACAATCAATAGACATCACCCCTTTCAAAAGTTGACACACTGTTTACAGATTGTTCCGAGTAGATTGCAACGGAAGCAGTAGCTTCCTGCAATCTTACTCACGTTTCGCATGCTACGCATTCGAAAGTTAAACTTATCTTGTATTATTGAATTGTTAATTGAATAATTGATTAATGAATTGTATAATATTAATTGATGAATAATTGACTATTTAATTAATTAGTTAATTGTTGAATTGTATAAGAAAAATTGTAACTAAAAATGCGTCAATCCCTTGTGGCTGTAAGGTTGAAGCCACTTTCTTGACATATTAGACCTATTTTTTGCATTTTTCTTTATCAATGTTCCAAAAGTATTGATACATAAGGATTTTTTGAAGTTTGTGAAAAATTTATGTATGATGTTTGGAAAGTGTTGATATATCAACGTTTTTAACACTTTCTTGACATTCACATAGTTAATTTTATATCTATTTTGACGAGAAAAATTTTATAACAAAATCGCTGAATCCCTTGTGGCTGTAAGGTTGAAGCCACTTTCTTGACATCAGTGCTATAAAATAATAAGACACAAAAGTGACGTACGTCATTTTTGGAGTAGTAAAAAGTTGCAAAACTTTTACTACGTTCACATTGTAAACAGCATGTCAACTTTTATCATGTCAATTCAATTGACTGTAGAATGTTATGGTACAACGAAATATTTTTGTTGTTCTTTAAGCTTAAGTTTTTGAAATTGCGGATGTTTTTTCACCCGATTCCAAACGATTGTACCAAATTGCATTTGAATATCTGATTTATATATTTTCTTTTGTCCATCTTTTACAAGGGTATGTATGTATTGTACGATTTGATCAATTTTAGTCGGCTCTTTGGTAGCCGATTTTTCTTTTTGCTCATCTTTAACTTCGATGATTTCTGTTAGCTTTGCATTTTTTATTTGCCCAAGCACTTTATGTACGATCTCTTCATCTTTTGTGACGATGTAAAATTTTCCCTTTGGTTTAGGATTTCTCTGAATCCGTTTAATCGACTGATAAATTTCTGCTGCAATATAGCCATCCTGTATCGCCCTAAATTTAGAGTTTTTAAATTTACCTGTGCGGTCAACTTGTAGACTATTCTTTCCGAGCGTTTTGTCTGCATACTGCATGTAGTGAATGAGATAATGAGCATTCGAGATATTTGGTGTTCCCAGTATCAAAACATTGTCAAAGTCGCTGAATGTGTTTTTGCCAATTAGATTCCCAAACCATGAGATTGCATATGATTGTTCATTGTAGTCATGATCAGTTTCCTTTTCTTTTTCTCTCCAAACATCATCACCAAACACTTTTTTCATATGCCCATAGAGCGTATCTGCATATTTCTTATGTATGACTAACAACGTTTTTTCTCCGTCAACATGCCGTTCTTGTATCATTTCAATGATCTTTTCGAAATATTTCTTCTGATTTGCTCTAATTGCACTTTTAGACGTATTCATTTTAATATGTACAAATTTCGATTCAGAATGGTCAATTAACCTTGTTTGACGTTGCATTTTGAATTTGTCATGTACTTCGTATACGCCATCTATTCCTGCTGAGGCATCGAGAATGATATTATTTTTGAGTCCCCAGTGTTTGTGTTTACGGTTGAGTGTATAGAGTTCTTTTGAATTGTGCAAGGCTAATACATTCTTGTCATACAGAAGCAATACAGTATCAAGAAAATTCTCTAGTTGACGTTTGATTTTGAGATCGTGCTGATTGCGTATTTCATCTTTCATCATGTCTGTAAATTGTTGCAGTAACTCTTTTTCGATTTTTGGATAGATTCTTGTACACGATGTAGAAGGATTTTCAGCTATTTCATTGAGTGCTTGGCAAGCCTTGTCAAACAGTTTTGCATTTGCATATGATATGTATTTGCGAATATCTGAATAATATTGATAAGAATATGTATAAATTGGGAAATTAACCTTTTCATCTATAATGAGCGTATGTCGATCTTTAGTGAAAATCGCTCGTTCTGTATCGTTTTCGCATAGATCTATGTATCGTTTGTGTGATATGATGATAACTTGTTTGGATTGTAATTCCTTAACATTCTTCTTCCACTTCTGCCAATTGTCCGCAGTAATAACGACTACATGATCACGAAGAAAACTATCTTGTTCGATTGTTTCTGCTGAACGGTATGATTCATCATTAAATCGCTTCACAATAAGAAAATTGCGGTCAAAATTCCATTCATCAAAATATTGTTTAATGATAATGTCTGTATATCGACTTTTTCCCAATCCTGCTTCAAAGTTGACCACTTTAAATATGTTTTCGCCTGTTTCATCTTCGACAATTAATTTGCGGAGATAATCAATTTTTTGTATGTACTTTTCACCATATATTTGACAATAAGCATCATCCTTTTGTATGATCTGTTTTGCTTCCACGCTCTCACCGCCCTTCTGCCATTTGAGCTAAGAAAGCATGGAATTTAGCATCTTTCTTGTATTGAAGCATCGCCTTTCTAATAGGCTCAGAATCATTGAACAGAAATACCCTGCGGTTGTTACTTTTTAAATCTGGCTCAACTCCCACAAGCAAAAAGCCTCGACATTGTAAATAGATTGCTAATTTACGAGAATGAACGATAAGTGTTTCCGTCATAAAATTCCTCCCTTATTTTTTTGTTTAAAATTCAGTTTTTAATGCGGTTGTCGTGCGTTTCAATGTACTCCTCATATGCTTGCCGCAAGTGTGGCTTGAGTGAAATTCTTCCTGTTTCGTATTGTGAAATAGCTGATTGAGTAACTCCAATTGCTTGAGCAATCTCCTTATGTGTGATTTTTCGCTCTTTCCGTTTAAGCATGAAAATATGTCTGCGTTTAATATTGAAATCCATTGTATAATCTCCTCCCTAATAAAAATTAGTATTTCGAGGGTAAAAAAAGGTTTGCCCTCGAAGGTCAAATATAATTAAAGTTAAATTATATGTATTAAATTGCTTTTTTCTTCGGTCTACCACGTTTCTTTTCCGTTGTCGGCTGTTGTTTCGTTTTATGTACGAGATCGTCAATCGTAAGTAATATCTTTTCTTGCTTTTTCGTCACAAAATGCTCTGGATGCGTCAAAGGTGTTTTCATCTGTTTCCATTCATCGAAGAATTGGCGTACAGATAGCTCCCAGTACGTTTGCATTACTCCCCTCCTTTCAATTTTTTAAAATTTATTGTTGACACCTCCACGCTCATGGTGTATCATATAGTCAGAATCAAAATTAATTTATAATGCACTCACTATGCATTTCTGGAGATATGAAGGTGTCAATCCAATCTTAACACAGGTGAAATATACCTGTCAATAGTTATATCGAAAAAATTACAATTAATTTTAGTTATTTTTTATAACTTTTATGTTAAATTTTAGTTACAAATATTACAGTTTTATTACAAAGATGCGTTGAAGAACGTGTCTTTTTTACTTTTTTACAAGTCTTAATTTAGGTTTCATGCGTTCTAATTTCGCTGGTTGAAGGTACTCATCATATTCAACTTTAAATTTTGGTAGCTTGTCTCCAAAAATCTCATCGACCATTTCATCCATCTGCTTCCGAACCTCTTCATTTCGTTCCCTTTTCTGCATGATTGAATCAAATATCATTTCAGCGAATACGTCATTGTCCATATCCTCGATTTTTTCAACAAAGATGGCTCGATGGAATGTATCTCGATCAATTTCATTTGGTAAAGAGCGAATATATTCTTGTTTACTCTCAAACAAATGGTCTGGCGCGATAATGCTTAACATTTCGTTTTTCGTAATTGTTGTGTTCCCTGCAAACATCAAATCAATGTAAAGTACAAAATCTATTTCGAATAAGCGATATGTAAGTAACTTCATGATGCGGTCATAAATTTCATCCATTTCATCGAGTGAATTTTTTAGATACGAATAATATTTGATAACTGTATTATTGTCGAGATTGTCAATCTTATTTGCTATGACTCCCATTTTTGATAATGAATTTTTCAATAACCATTTCAAATAATCAAACGTTTGATGAATTTCTTTGTATCGTTTCCATGCTTGCTTTGCCTCAATGATAAGATTGAATTTAGAGTATTTCTCTAATTTACGTGCTTGAGGCACATAAATTCGGTATTGTTTTTCTAAATCGCTAATAAATTGCTCAAATTTCTCTGGTGACACTTCTTTTTTACATTCGACCGCCATGCGCAGCAAAGCTTTTTCATTCAATGTTTCAAACATGAGCCAAATTTCTTCGTTTTCATCTTCAGCAAATTCAATAAATGTTTGGATACGTTGTTTAGTTTCTTGAAGAAAGTCGTTAATTTGATTTTTCAATTGAATTACGTTCATTTAGATTCCTCCTTGATTAATTTACTTTGTATTACTTCTCGTGGCGTTAAATAATCGATGTATTTCTCTTGAAAATTATCAATAAATCTCCATTTTTCATCGCATAAGATTTCGTATAATTCATCAACATCGCTTTCTTCAGTTAATTCACTGATCTCAAGCATCTTGTCGTAAATAAAGTCATATAATAAATCATATATCTTTTCTGCAAATGTGGTAGGTATAAAATTTACACCTTTTTCTCCAGTGTGTTCCTCCTCTTTCCAATCCCCCAAAGTTTGATACAGACTTATCATTTCTTCAAAACTAAGTTTCTTTGCTTTAAGAAAGTAGTACCATCTTCCGTATTCTTCATGACTTTCCACTTCGTAATGTACTCCTTCATTTACCCAATTTATAAACATTTCTTTAATAGTGTTTATTAAAGGAGTAACTACTTCATAGTCATTAAGTAATTCTGCACAACTTTTCACAACAAAATTTCTAAGTTCTACTTCGTTTACCATTTTTATTCCCCCATTTTCTTTTTCGTTTATATCCATCAATCAACGTATCGACCAATATCGTCCCATGCTACATCAATAGCATCACCCCTTTAAAGTTTTATAAATTTTTACATTTCACTTTTAATTTCTTCAATTAAACACTTAACTTTTTCAAGATTTTTGTAAAACAATTGCGGAACGTGGGAACATCCCATTAATTCTTTTTCTAATTGATCAAGAATTTTTAACACTTCAATATTTCTTTTACAAACGGCAATATTCATTTCAAAAGTAATACGAATAGCTTTGTTTATCTGCTCATCGTCTCCTTCAACAAAATTTTTTAACTTTGCTTGATTCAAAATGATTTCAATTTCAAGACGATCTATCTTTGTTAGTGATTCCTTTTGCAATAAATAACTTTTTTCGGGAGGGATGCTGAATAATTCACAAAGTTTTTCTAAATGATGTTTCGGAATCGGTCTTCTACCCTTTTTCCAATCATTAATCTGTGGAGCTGGTATCCCTAAATATTCAGCAACATCTTTGTTTTTTAATTTCCAGAGCGCGAAAAAATAATCTAATGCGTGCATACGAAAAATCCTCCGACTAATTATTAGTCAATCACCTAAGTAAAATATAATACAAAGACTAATTATTAGTCAATATATTTTTTGAAAATTTTTTATAAAATTTTCAAGGAACAGAAACCCCTGTATAACGAACGAAAAACGAAAAGAAGGTAAGAACCTTGCATGATGTTTCAAACGTCATACAAGACAAATATAAGCTTCTAGCAACTATTTCTGATTCGACTTTCCTGTTCGTTTCAGTTTTTCGCGCAAACGTTCGATACGTTCTTCGTCATATACTTCTTCTTCTTGTTGTTTTTTGATACGCTGCTCAAGCTGTTGTTGATAGTCATCAAACCAATCTGGCAACAATTCATGTCTAACGATCTTTCTTTGTTGATGTTGTTCAGATATATCGGCTCTACTGTGATATAGTTGCTCGAATTGTTTTGAAGCGATACTGTATGCTAGAGCGCAAATTTCGTCTGTTTGCAACTGTCCTTTCGCTTTCATGAAATATTGTTTAAGCGATACAAATGTAACAATAGCAATACGTTTTCGATCATCGTTTGTAATGATATCTCTGAATTCCTTAATTGCTTTTCGAAAAGCAAGTGTGATGCGATTCCACGCTTGCTTGAGCGTTTCAGCATTGAAAAGACCATTTACGATTCTGTTTACCTCTTTAGACACAAATTTTACAAAAGTTGGTTTGTTGTCCGAATGACTAACATTTAGATGATTATTATTATTTGTATTTTGATCTGGTGAAATATAAGGTAAAGCATCATTTTGAGCGTCTGAACCTTCTATTTTTCTATCATTTTCGACACTTTCTGTTTGTGCATGAGCTTGTTCATCTAAATGCGAAAAAAATAATGTCTGCCAATATTTTGTATAGTAAGGATGTGATGTGAAAAAGATGACAGCTTTGCCTCGACCGTTTTGTTTACTGCTTGATCTCCACAATCGCTTAATTACGCCTTTTTGTTCTAAAAACGCTATGTAACGTCTAACTGTACTTGAATCAATGTCATAACGTTCGCCAACATGATATGAGCCAGCGTAAACGAAGCCCCGTTCGATAGAAAGAAAGCACAGATATTCAAGCGCAGATTTTGTTTCTTGTTTCATACGCGCCCACTTTTCCCCGATGGCTGAAATGATTGAGCGAAGCATCTTCATTTTGAGGCTGTTCCGATCTTCTTCTAATGTGACGGCAGGATGATATTGAAGAATTTGTTTGAATTGATGATGTTCGATGATAGTATGTTTACGCATTTTTTCTCCTCCTATCGAATATATGTTCGATAGGATAAACATATTGAAATAAGCATACATCTTGCATATTTTTAAAAAATGTTGTATGCTTTAAGTACCTGATTATTTTCAATATGTTTACCCTATTGGGAGTGATGCGCCAACATCACTCCCGCTTTTTTTGTTACTGTGCAAATGATAATGCTTCAAAAGCTTTTTTGTATTGTTCAAGCAAATCATCCACATTTGCACCTGCGGCTTTTTCCTTTTTCACACGTTGAATTTCTGTGAAAAGCACCGCTTTTAAAGTCGCTAATTCTTGCTCAGTAAGTTTTAGTGTTTTCATTTACGCCACTTCCTTTCTTTTCACTCTTGCCTCAAACCCTGCGAACAAGTGCCATTCAGGAGCATCAGAACAATAAGTATTGATTGCTTGCTCATATGTGATTGTGTGATATTGTGAGCCATCGAACACTTCGATAATGAATGAATCGTCAAGTTGAATTTCATCGTTATTTTCGAGAAGAAGCAAAACTGTTTGGTTCTCGATGATGAGTGTACCGAGTGTGTATTGATCGAGAAAAGCGTCAATCGTTCGTGTAGTGTAGCGAATGTGATCAGAAAGAATATTCATATTTGATTACCTCCTAAAAGGATGCCTTTGAATACAATTATATTTATAAACGCGGAACACCCTTTACTGTTAATCATACTGTTATGTTTTGTCACATTTGGAATCGTAATTAAAATTAAAATGGTAATAACCATTAACACAATTAACATTTCGATTAACGTAAATCCTTTTTCATTGCGCATACATATCCCCCTTATATGTGATTTAACAGTTGAAAAACGGGCCATAACATAGCCACATACATGAAGATGACAAAAATGCCGATACAACTGAGCAACAACGGTTGAATGATATACACGATTTTTTTTATACGATTTTCTAATTTTTGTAACGAAAATTGACTGTAATGAAACAATTCTTGAACTAATTCACCATTCGACTGACCGTGCCGAATGACAACAGGAAGCTCCTTTTCGTAATACTTCCGCCGCTGAATGATTTCGTCCAGCTTTTCGCCTGCACATAGCTGTTGTCGAATTATTTTTGCTTCTTCTTTCAATAACGGGAGATGAGGCTGTTGCATAAAGATTTGCAGCGCCTCATAAATGGATAGTCCTCCTTTTAGTAAGTGACTTAACTGCAAAGAGAACACTTGTGTATGAAAAGAGACAATCCAAGAACGAACGAGCGGCAATTTCATAAACAAATCCATTTGCTTGTAAATCGGCCATGAACGAACGAAAAGAAAGTAAAATGAAACGATAAAAAGAACGATTATAAGCATAGCGGAAAGCATACGTGGAAGCCATACAGCGGCAGCAAAAATGAAAGTAGAAAAGGAAGAACGAGCATGAAACGAAGAAAGAAGTTGAGAAAACTGCGGAGCTAATACTTGCTGAAATATAAGAAACATCATCACACAAAAGCCGAACAAAAACAACGGATAGCGTATCATACGCCTCACTTGTTCAACGTAACGCGCTCTCATGTGACCGATTTCCCCGGCTTCGATGAATCCGTGGGCAAGTTGTCCATGTTGTTCTGCAAAAAATAAATATCCTAAAAGATGATGATGAAAATTCATGCGAGCAAAAGCAGCGTGAATAGGCATCCCCCCTCGTAACGCATGTATGCAATCATCTAAATCTCGTTGTTTGGCAACAGGTTGTTGAATTTGCAAAAACTCGATAGCTTGAGCAAGCGAATACCCTTTACTAAGCAATTTGCCAAGCTGAATAAAGAAAGTGCTTTGCTCTTGTAACGACCAATTACAACGTCGCTTCATCTAACAACCAACTTTCGATCATGCTTTCATGTAAAAAACCGAGCGCAATACCTTTTTTAATGACATCTTTCAATCGGGTATACATATATGTCGCCTTCTCTCCTCTCGCTGCTCGCATCGCTTTTGTTAGTTCGCTCCCATACAGCAGCTCATAAATGCCAACTCTCCGAACAGGGCGATATTGACGACAAAAAGGGGAACACTCTCCTTCACAAAATGGACATTTCAACTGTACGAGACGCTGCGCTGTCACTCCGACTAACGTTTGCGCCATTTCTTGAAACGGCACCCCAAACTCAAGAAGGCGATAAATCGCTCCAACAGCATCTTTTGTATGCATCGTTGTCAATACAAGATGTCCAGTTAGCGAGGCCCGAACGGCAATTCGCGCGGTCTCCGCATCACGAATTTCACCGACCATAATAACGTCAGGGTCGTGTCGAAGAATCGCTTTTAACCCTGCCGCGTACGTAATTCCTGCCTTTTCATTTACTTGCACTTGCAACATATCTTCCGCCCGCTTTTCCACAGGATCTTCAAGGGTAATGACGTTGCGCTGAAAATGATGGCGACATACGTTTAATAAACTATACAATGTCGTCGTTTTCCCTGATCCAGTCGGTCCTGTAAAAATAATTAATCCATGAGCATAGTTTAATAACGATAGCAACTTTTTCACTGTCGAAGGAAATAAAGCGAGCTGTTTGAGCGGAAGAAACGAGTGTAATGGAAGCAAGCGGATGACTAAGCTTTCATCATAAATGGTGGGCAATGTCGATAAACGAAGATGTACAGTCGTGTGGGCGATATTCATTTCCATTGCTCCGCTTTGCGGACGACGGCGTTCCCCGATATCCATATCAGCGAGGAATTTAAAATGCGCCAGCAAGCGTTCGCACGTTTGTTTGGACAACACGTTTTTCGTAACAAGCATCCCTCCTAACCGAAATTGCACGAGCGCATCTTGTTTGCGCGGAACGATGTGAATGTCGGAAGCTTGAAGCATACAAGCTTCTTCAATAAGTCGATCAGCTAACTGTTCAATAGACAGCAACTCCATCCTCCTTTCTCGTTTTCTCGTCCTCTTCATTCAACATATTTCGTCAAATTCCTTCTTGATTCACAAAAAATTCAAAAAAAATATTCACCCATATGCGGGTGAACATCAAGACACACATACGCGGCGATATTTTTTCGCCATGTTTTTTAATGCGGATGGATTGTAGCCAACGACGATCCGTTTGCCATCTGTTACAATCGGACGGCGAAGCAAACGAGGCTCTTTCACAAGTAAGTCAACAACTTTCGATAACGGCCACTCTTCAACATTGTCAACGAGCTTTTTAAATGATTGACTGCGCGTTGCTAAAATTTCATCTAAACCTTCCGTTGTTAATGACAACAAATGCAATAGTTCTTCGTATGTCGGTGTTTCCCGAAACAAATGACGCTCACGAAATTCAATATTGTTCGCACATAGCCACTTCTTTGTTTTTCGACACGATGTGCAGCTTGGGTACGTATATACAGTCAGCATGACAAACATCCCCTTCCATCATTATTATACATATTGTATAACTTCCGTATAACTTTTGTACAGAAAATTGTTTTAAAACTTTGTGAACGTTTAGGAAAAGATAAGAAGAAAGTTTTATATATGCATTTTCATTGTGGAAATAGATGTATTATAATGTAAATGAACCGAACATGTAGGAGTGAGACAAGATGGATCAAGTATTGAAAATTACAAGCGTCCTTGCCGATCCGACTCGTTACGAAATTTATCAGTATATCGCTAGAAAGCATCAAGAAGTTACCGTTCAAGAAATTGCAGATGCTTTCCATATTCATCCGAACGTTGCCCGTCTCCATTTAACTAAGCTCGAAGATGTCAATATGCTTGTATCTGAAACAAAGAAAACAGGAAAAGGCGGAAGACCGAGTCGACTATATCGCCTATCCGATGATGTCATCCAACTTCATTTTCCGTTTCGTGATTATCAGTTATTATCGAAAATTGCTATTCAAGCGATGATGAAACTTGGAGAAGCGGGGAAACATGCATTGTATGAAACAGGAAAGTTATTCGGACAAGAGCTTGTACAACAACACGTCCAATCGATGCAAACGCTTGACCAATTAAGCGTTCAAGAAAAAATGACCATTTTACAAAAAGCAGCAGAAGCAGCAGGGTTTTATCCGACGTTCCATTACAGTGAAAGTCAAGGAAAAATTTATTTTGAAATTTTCAACTGTCCGTTTAAAGAGTTAGCGTTCACACATCCTGATTCCGTCTGCTATATGCATAACGCTTTTTTAAAGGGAATGTTGGAAGTATTGTTCACAAATGCTGAGCTGATCACAGAAGACATTATGCCATCTGGCTGCAATTCATGTACGTATCAAGCCGTTCTTAAAAAATAGAACGTTTACACAACCATTTGAAGTACATTATAATAAGTAAGGGAAACGGTCAGAGAAGGAGGGATACATATATGGATCGTATGTTCCGCGTCTTATCATTTTGGACAGGTATTTTCGCTGTCATGTTTTATCTTGGCCATATGCATACAACGTCATTATTGTTCCTCGGCCAAACTGGATTCTTTCTTTTGTTAAGCTACTTAAAATTAACAGAAAGAATGTACATTTATATTTTCGGCGCGTATTTAACAGTCTTTTTCGCCGGATTTACGTACTGGACAACATTTATGATGGTTCCAGGCGTGGGCGAATAAAAAGCGATGAGGCACACTCATCGCTTTTTATGTCAAAATGGGGATATTTATTTTCTTCTGTTGAACCATCACTTGAAACGCGCTCCCGATGTCGCTCATCACTAACGAACGAATCGCACGGTTATACCGACTTTTCTCTGAAAATGGATTCGGATCATCATGATCGATCAATTGATTAAAAATGCCTGCCTTTAATAAAAACTCATCTTGGCGCCATAAATGCGTAAATGTCCAACCAACTTGTTCTCCGTAAAACCGCAAAGCATCCCACTGAACATGCGTCGTTATATCCATATCTCCTGGATAGCGAAGCGGATCGTTGATGAGTTGATGGCGATAATATCCTCGTAAACTTCCTTGTTTCCTTAAAGGATGTTTCCACTCCTCATCTGTATACCCGTAATCAACCGTAAAAATGATCGCTCGTTCGATCGCATCATTTAACTGAAAAATAAACATTTTCATCGCTAATGGAACTTCAAAACGCTGTCCGTCAACAAGATCGATGTTTCGCTCGGCTAAATATTGAGCAATTTCTTCATTTTCAAGCGGGGCGTATTGTTCAACAAGCTTATCGCCTTCTACCGCCACAAAACATTCATATATTTGTCCATTTCGCTTCTCAACAACGTGAACAGGAAACGCATCAAACAACTCATTACTAAACACAATCCCGGAAAAAGAAGACGGCAGCTCTGTTAGATTGGAAACGATATGTACGTGATCGGCGAATGGAGCGAGCATTTCTACTTGTTTTTCGCGATGATACGGACTTGCCTCTACAATCGTATAGCGACCGTTAGAAAACGTTTCAGGCGACTGGCGCTGCCATTGCTCTAACACCGCATAAGCAAATCGCCCCGTCCCTCCGCCTATTTCGCATATATGTGGCGGAACGTTGTACGTTTCCATCAAACGAATAAACAACGTGGCAAATACGTGCCCGATGACATTCGCTACGTTGCTCGTTGTAATAAAATCTCCTGCACGACCAATTTTTTCTTTTCTTTTCATGTAATATCCGTACTGTTCATCATACAATACAAGTTCCATATATTGTGCATAAGATAAACGTTTATGTTTCATTTTTTCTAACATTTTTTATTCGCACCCTTTTTCACTATTGACATAGTGTTAAATTTGTTATATTGTTAATTTAGTAGCTTAACTATATCCCCTCCCATTATAGGAATAAAACATCCCCCAAACCCCTTCTCTGTATAGAGAAGGGATTTTTTTTCTTAAAATCCATTTAAAAATGGATTTGTATCCATCTCCGCTCCAATTGTTGTCTCTGGACCATGACCGCACAACACAACCGTTTCTTCTGGAAGAACAAGAAGATGACGGTGAATACTTTGCAACAATTGTTCATAATTTCCTCCAGGTAAATCTGTACGACCAATACTTCCTAAAAACAGCACATCTCCAGATACAACTGCGTGAGCTTCTTCCACATAATATGATACACTTCCAGGCGAATGTCCCGGCGTTTCAAACACTTGAAGAGAAAAAGCACCAATCGTCAACGTTTGCTCTCCTTCAAGCAATACGTCCGCTTCGTTTGCTGTAATTGCTTCTCCCATGAACAATAAGGAACCGTTTTTCATCGGATCTGTTAACCAATGTTGCTCTTGTTTATGTACATATACAGGAATAGACCATCGCTTTCTTATGTCATCTACCGCTCCAATATGATCAAAATGAGCATGTGTAAGCAAAACGGCTAGAGGTGTCCAACCATTTGCAGTAATATACTCAATGAGTTTTTCCCCCTCGTCACCTGGATCAAAAACTAAGCATGTTTGATCTTCATGAACGAGCACATACGCATTCGTTTGTAACGGTCCTAACGGAATTCGGTTCCATTTCATTTTATTCCCTCACTTTCATCCTATATTCTATTCCCATTGTACACGAACAACATACGTTTTGCACCTCGACAAACGTAACAAAAACGATTACAATGAAAAAGGAATAATCGGTATACATAAGGAGGGGAATTTATGCCGACAGGAATTATTTTAGTCGTGATTTTCACATTAGTGACGTTGCTTGCTGCTTACGGCACGATCCGTTCGTTACGTGAGAAAAATTTCCTTGGTGTATTGTTCGGAATCGGAACGGTTGCTGTATTTGGTTGGTTTACAATTATGACTGTCATTCATCACGGATATCCAGTTGCCCATTAAAAAGACGCCAACATCTTTTTGGCGTCTTTTTATGTTCGGGCAAGAGCAGTCACAAAAATACCAATGCTATCATTGTAAATGGATTGAAATTGGGAAAACGGGAGCGGATTCACCCCCTCACCAAGCTCGATTGTATAACCGCGTCGTTTCCAATTGAAAATAAACCAATCACGATACCCGGCATGGCTGTCAATATAACGAACAGGTGTATAACCGCTCCATTTCGCAAATTCATTTACTTCCTCTTCCGCTTCGGGTGGTTCGCATTGTTCATATCCCCAATAAATCTCCTTTCCTTGCGTATGAAACGCAAGCACTTTAAAAAAATCGCGTTTTATCGTCAATTCAGCCATCGCTTGTGCTTCTGGTTCTGTGAGCGGAAGAAAACCTGGGAAATCGCGTGGAGCTGGTGCTTTCGGAATTTTCCTTTCCTTTTCTACTTCCCACTTTGCAGGAAATTGATTATTTAAATCAACCCCGCGAATATTAGCTTTCCATTGCGAAAAATCATCGTTTCCTTCGTTTATGTGCAACACTTCATCTTCGTAATGTTGTGCAGCCTTTTTTCCATGTAATACGAGATCCACTCCGTCTGGATTAACCATCGGGACGACTGATAATGTCGTCTTTTTATACAATTGTTGTACATCGTATTTAACAAGATGATTTTTATTCTTTAACGCTTGCACATAATCGCGTACAAATGCCATCACAACGGCTGAAGTAATCCATTCATTCGCATGAAACGACGCATTCATATGCACATACGTTTCACCTTCACCAATTTGCAATTCAACAATCGGCTTGTTTAGCACACTTTGTCCGATCTCATGTACGCGCACGATCGAATGGCTTCGCAATTCGTCGACATCCTTCATCAACATTGAAAAATCGTACATTGCCCTCCCCCCTCGCTTTATTGTATGAAATGAAAATTCGTCCATATGTATACGAAAAAAGCTAGCCCTATCGTAAGAGCTAGCTTATTGTTTATTTTCTTGCTGCTTATTGTAAAAACGCAACAAGTCGCCGTATACGATTTTATCGGAATATTCAAGTTCTTGACGCGCTTTCTCCATATACGGTTCGCAATGGGACGCATCGACTTCTATTCCTGTTTTCTTATCGTAACATGCGTTTTTCGTATATACATAATCTTTTGTCACAAAGCTTCCATCACGAAGAACGACAAAGTCGAGCTTATCTTTTGAGAATAAGTCTTCACCAAAATGAATTTGGTTGCGTGTATCAATACCTAATAAATGAAGCAACGTTGGCTTTACATCAATTTGTCCAGACACTTTTGAAATCACTTTCGGTTGTTTGTCCGTCACACCTGGAATATGAATAATGAACGGAACACGTTGCAATTGAACGTGGTCAAACGGTGTAATTTCATCCTTACCTAAATATTGGGCCATTGCTTTATTATGATTTTCTGAAATACCGTAATGGTCCCCATAAAGAATGATAACGGAATTCTCATACAACCCTTCTTCTTTTAATCGCTCAATAAATACTTTGAGCGCCTCATCCATATATCGAACCGTCGGGAAATAGCGGTTTAACGTCCGGCTATTCGACGTGTACTCTGGAACCATCTTATCTTCTTCCCCTAGTTCAAATGGGAAGTGGTTTGTCAACGTAATAAACTTTGTATAAAAAGGCTGTGGCAACGTTTTTAAATGTTGCACAGATTGTTCGAAAAATGGAATATCTTTCAATCCCCAACCAACTGAATTTTCTTCTGTGATGTCATAGTCAGTCATTGAGAAAAAGCGATCGTATTTCATAGACTGATACATAACATCACGGTTCCAAAAGCTTTTATTGTTAGCATGGAAAACGGCCGAGTAATAGCCGTAGTTTTTCAATATTTCTGGCGTTGCGTTATACTCGTTTGTCGCATGCGTGAAAAACACCGCACCACGACCGAGCGGATATAATGAGTTTTCAATTAAAAACTCAGCATCAGATGTTTTTCCTTGCCCTGTTTGATGATAAAACTGATCAAAGTAGTAACTTTGCTTAATAAAATCATTTAAAAACGGCGTAATTTCTTGTCCGTTTACTGTATTGTTAATGACGAAGCTCTGCAACGATTCCATCGAAACGACAATGACGTTGCGGCCTTTTGCGATGCCGAACAATTGTTTATTCGGCGCTTTTTCATTCGCATTGATATAGTTTTGAATATCTGCTAATTCACTGCTATCCGCTAACGCACGCTGCGCTTTTGAACGCGACTGCAAAATAATGTCGTACACATGGTAGTTATATATACCTAAGTTTTTAATTAACATTTCACGGTCGAACGTGCGCGTCAACAATTGCGGGCGCTCTGTTTCTGCCAATCCTAAATTAACTAAAGCGAGCGCTGCTGTCGCAACAAAATATGTGCGACGGAACCGTTTTGTCGCCGGAACATATTGAGTAAACGACACTTTTTTATACGCCATCCATGCAAGCAACGCGACATCGAGGAAAAAGAACATATCAGAAACATTCATTAATTCGAATACGCTATTTCCTAAGTCACCCATGTTGTTTGTCTGGAACAACACAGGGATAGTAATAAAGTCACTAAAAAAGCGATAAAACATGACGTTCGCATATAAAACAAATGAAATGATAAAGCTTGTTATAACAATATAACGATTTCGGCGTTTTTCGCTCATAAATAAAGCAAGCCCAAAAATAAATAACAGGAAGCTTAATGGACTAATAAATAAGATGAACTCCTGCTTCCATGACTCAATTTTTATATCAAAGCTATTTTTATAGACTAAATACGTTTTTAACCATAAAAGCAATACCGTTAAAAGAACAAAACGGTAATTTCTCATATTCTCCCTCCTTTAATTCATCACACATTCGTTGCTTATTCTATGCTGTACGAGGTATATCCGTTTTTTTACATTTCTTTATCTTAACCAAAAACAATATTAATACTTTCTTAACAAAAAAGCAACTGTTATCTTAAACTACGAACGATATAATAGACGAGCGTCCTATCCGCATATGACTGTTTTACACCTTTTCTTGTAAAAATGCAAGACGTTTTTTAACGACACATTTTCGACAAAAAAGCAGACGATTACCTCGCCTGCTTTTACGCCATATTTGTTTTCACTAACCAAGCGCCACCTATCACCCCGGCATCGTTTCCAAGCGTTGCGATCACGATTTCGGCAGCCTCAGCCACACGAGGAAACGCAAATCGTTTGAAATGATGAGCAACCGCTTGCGCTAATACATCCCCTGCCTTCGATACGCCGCCACCAATAACAATTTTTTCCGGATTCAAACCGTTCGCCAAATGGGCTAACGCCAAACCGAGATGAAATGTCACTTCATCAACAATTTGTTGCGCCAATGCATCATTTTCTTTCACTGCATCAAACACGTCCTTTGCCGTAACGGTTCCCGCTTCATTCCAAACATGACGCAAGCGGCTCGGCTCGTCCGTTTGTTGCAAGCGCTCTGCCGCAATACGCGCGATACCTGTTGCCGAAGCAATCGTCTCTAAACATCCTGTTTTCCCGCAGTTGCAAGGAGCCCCGCCTTCTGGAATCGAAGTGATATGGCCAATTTCACCGCCAGCACCATTTGTCCCATGAACGATTTGACCGTTTACGATAATGCCTCCACCAACACCGGTGCCAAGCGTGACGAGAATTAAGTTTTTCGCGCCATCGCCCGCTCCTTTCCACATTTCTCCGATTGCAGCAATGTTTGCATCATTATCAACAACGACAGGAAGCCCTGTTTCCACTTCCAAACGGTTTTTTAGAGGGAAGTTCTTCCACCCTAAGTTTACAGCTTCATAAATGTCTCCTGTCGCCATGTTGACCGGCCCTGGCGCACCAATTCCAATACCGATGAGGCGCTCTTTTGATTCATCTAGTTCGCGTAATTTTTCGTCGATCGCTTTCGCAATATGCGTCGTGATGTATTTTCCGTTTTCTGATTTATCGGTAGGTATTTCCCATTTACAAATGATTTCCCCATATATACTGACGAATGCTAATTTGACCGTCGTTCCACCTAAATCTACACCGACTAACCATTGTTCCATTGTTCCTTCATCCCTTTTTCTCTTTTTTCTCGTTCAATTTGTGCTTCGTGACGCAAAATAAGAAGTGCCATTTGATAATCTTTCACATCGATCAGTTGCGCCTGAAATAGCTCTTTTACTTCTTCTTCCATTAACTCTAAATCAGCGAGACGATCACCAACGTAAATTATCGTCCCATATGTTTTTAACAACTGTTGCACATCATATACAGATTTCATTTTTTTTCACCTGTGTATAAGCGTTTTCAACTGACATATTTTAAATGTATAAAGAAAACGAAAAGGCGTCAAGAACCGAACCGTGACTTTGCGGAATTTTTCACATTTTTACCGATCTGGATCTTTCGGATGTAGTACAGTCGGACGACGATTTTTTAATGGGATCGGGGAGCGTATGAGCACATCGCGCATTCCGCGATATGAAAACGGGATAAATGGCCATAAATATGGCACACCGAACGATTGCATGCGCGCAAGCATCACAAGCCATATCGTAATACCGACTACATATCCAACGACTCCAAATAACGCAGTGACGATGAGCAAAGCAAGACGAACGAGCCGATTAGCTAATCCGAGTTCATAACTTGGTGTCGCAAACGTCCCAATCGTCGCCATAGCAAAATATAAAATCACTTCGTTTGAAAATAAACCGACTTCTACTGCGATTCCCCCGATCATTAGCGCAGCAACGAGCCCAAGCGCCGTAGCTAAAGCAGATGGGGTATGGATAGCCGCCATGCGCAACATATCTAATCCAAACTCAATGAGCAATATTTGACCGAATAACGGAATATTCCCCTCACTTGACTTAGCGGCAAATGATAATGCGGGTGGAACGAGCTCTGGATTTTTCATCCACATGTACCAAAGTGGCAATAAAAAAATAGAAAGCCACACTGCAAGAAACCGAACGAAGCGCAAATATGCGCCAACAATAGGTTTATTTCTATATTCCTCCGCGTGTTGTAAATGATGCCAAAATGTTGCCGGCGCAATTAAAACACTTGGAGACCCGTCGACAAAAATGAGAACATGCCCTTCGTATAAATGAGCAGCTGCCGTATCTGGCCGCTCTGTATAGCGAACGACAGGATACGGATTAAGGTGTCTCCCTGAAATAAATTCCTCGACTGTTTTTTCCCCCATCGGTAAACCATCTGTATCAATTTTAGCTAATGATTGCTTCACTTCTTCGACAATAGCTGAGTCGGCAATATCTTCAATATAGCAAACGCATACATCCGTTTTGGAACGTCGCCCAATTTGCATATATTCCATCCGTAACGAACAATCGCGCACACGTCGTCTCGTTAGTGCTGTATTAAAGACAATCGTTTCTACATATCCGTCCCGTGCCCCCCGAACGACACGTTCCATATCCGGTTCTTGAGGGCCTCGTACAGGGTATGTACGGGCATCGATTAAAATGGCTTTGTTCATTCCGTCTACAAAGAGCGCTGTCGGTCCTGCAAGCACTCCATCAATGATTCGTTCAAAATCATCCGTTTGATCCAATTCCACATATGGAAGATGCGTTCTTAATAATTTATCTAATGGTTGTTCATCTAACACACCGTTCGGCAATTCGGACAACAATTTCATTAAATAATGGAGAATATCATCTTTAACAAACCCGTCAATCATAAATAATGCCATGTCTTTTCCCGCATAATGCACATCTAAATAAATGACGTCAAAGCTTTTCTCAACGCCAAGTTTTGTTTTCATATATGCTACGTTTTCCGAAAGACGCGAGGATACTCGTTTCATTGCGATCACCTACTTTACATTTACTACCACCCATCTTTGACATATCCATATTCGTTCATACATATTTCGTATAGCATGCACATACATTTTTACAAATGTAAGCTTGACCGGAGGAATGCGATGAAACGTCTATCATTACTATTTATCTTGTTGTTTGTATTTGTCATCATCGTTCAAATGTTTGAACGACCTGCGCGTGAAACGATTATGTTTTTCCCGATTGATCCGACCGTCCGCTTTACGAATGCTCAAACAAAATTATCGCTACAGCCAAAAAAGAAAGAAACGCGTTATGTGATCGACTGGATTGTCACTTCATCACTTGATCGAACAGCCTACTTGCGCCAAGATATTTCCATGCTTTTCGCGAATGGACGATTAATAGCTACACAATCAAAATGGAAAGAAAAAGGAAAAAATCTTATTCAACAAAAACATGTTGAACAAAAAGGGAGTCGACTGTTTCAAGCGATTTCGTATCATCAAGGGGAATTGCATAATGGCGATGATATTCGAAGCAGTCAAAAAATGAGCGGAGATTTGTTGTACGTCATTGACTCTTCATTCGCCCCGCTTCAATCGTTTCGCAAACCGATAACAAGCGAACAAAAAACGTGGGCAAACACATTAAATAAACAAACGCAGACGATCGTCAACAAAGCTGCCAAACAGATGAACGACATCCTACAAACAGACGAATATTATCATCTATATTTGACCGAACTTGTTCAATATAACGAACAACCATTTATGGATTTAACAACAAATGAAACGGAAATAATGATCGGAAATTTATGGGAAGGACTATACAAAAATTATTTTTTAGGCATAAAAAAACAGAACGGTTCGATTGAATCACCAATCGGCAGCACCGTTCCGCTTATTTTAATAAAAAAAGATTACAGCAAGCTGCTTGTTATCACAGAAACAGCGGATGGAGAGCTCGTCATATTAAAGCAGCTGCTCGAGTTCACGCAATAGCTGCTTATATTGACTGTCATCTGGCTGAAGCTGCAATGCACGTTCTACCGCTTGCTTTGCTTTTTCGTAATTTTTTTCTTCCGCATACAATAGTGCTAAATAGTAAAATGCTTCATGAAAACGTTCATTTTTTTCGATGGCATCGTATAAATATTGTTTCGCTGCATCATAATCTTTTTGTTGAATACGAATGTACGCACGTAAAAAGTCAGCCTTATACGCTTCCGCATCTCGCGGATGAATGAGTGCAAGCATTCGCTCTGCCTCTCCATACTCACGCTCGTCAATATATTGCTTTGACAAGGCAAGAACGAGCTGTGCTTCGTCCGCTGGCGGCCGTTGAAAACCAATATATAAACAGGTAGCGGTAACGATTGCAGTCAACAAAGCCGCTAGCCACTGTCCAAGACGAGGGCGCTCTTTCGGAAGATGAACGATGCTAGCAGCTAAAAATCCGCCGACCAAACCACCGATATGGCCAGCATTATCAATATTTGGGACGACGAAACCAAATGCTACATTGATTCCAATGACCGTTAACACATTCATTCCGATTGTTCTAAAAAATAAATGTGGATGAACTTTTCCAAAATAAAGAAGCGCCCCAAAACATCCGAAAATCGCGCCAGATGCACCAGCAGATACTGATGGCGAAAACAAAAAACTAGCGAGTGAACCGGCAAAACCAGCAAATATATAAATGAATAAAAATCGGGACGAGCCGTACAATTTTTCAACGAGCGGACCTAAATAATATAGCGCAAACGTGTTCATAATTAAATGCAAAAAACCGATATGTAAAACGATTGGCGTGAAAAATCGCCACCATTCTCCTTGCAAAATAAGAGGGTTGAATTTCGCCCCATATTCAATAAGCGTCAACGTATTTGTACTTCCGCCATTTAACTCTAAAATGAAAAACATCGCGATTTGCAACGCAATGAATACATACGTCCATCTTGCTTTTCCACGCTCAAACATGCGCCGTTCGTTTTCATACATTTGCTCAGCGAACGATAACACATGTTTTTTAAATGATTGCAGTTCATCGTATAAAATCGGAGAATCGTCAGGTACATATACTTTCATTGATTGTTGAAACCGCTCACAAAGCTCATGCAAGATCGGGTACATATTGCCTGCATGCATGACGAATGTTTCTATATGCACTCGGTCATTTGTTAACGAATGCTGCACATGTAATTCCCAATCGTCGACTGGAGGATACATCATCACATATATGTTAATGACATGAAGCTGGCGACGAAACTGTTTCCTTCGCCACTCATCGACAGCAATAAGCGCACGTTGTATATCGCGTTTTAACGATATGCCCCAATCGATGTCCGCGCGAACGAGGCGAACGAGGGGCGCTTTTCGCTCGCGCGTGGACTGTAGCCAAGCTTCTCTTTCGTCAGACGACAAATAAACGATTTCATGATCTGCTTTTAAAAGTTGGAACATCATTTGCCAATATACAAAATCAAAGCGAATGCTCAACCTTCCCTCTCCCTTCGCTATCATACCCCTCTTTTACCATACTCTTTTACAAAGCGCAACTATTTGTACTTTTGTAAAAATAATGTGGGCATAAGGCGATGGCGAATGAACGGAATAGACATCCCCCATTGTACAAGACGCTTTCGAACAAATTCCCGTTTCAATACTTCATTCAGTAACCGATAGCGAAACCGATAAAGAACTAGTACGGCAAGTAAGGTGAAAATCCATGTTCTTCCATTCAATATGATCAACCTCCTCGTTTTTACCGTTCCCTTTTCAAAACGAAATTATAAAAAGGTTGCCTCATGATGAGACAACCTATTGTAATCCAACACGCTTCATAACATCTTTTAATACAGTTGCTGAATGAGTAAATTTTTCCTTTTCTGTCTCATTCAATTGCAATTCGACAACTTCGCGAATGCCGTTGCGATTGACGATCGCAGGTACACCAATGTATATATCGCTTTGTCCGTATTGACCTTCTAAATAAGCGGATACGGTAAGAACGCTATTTTCATTTTGTAAAATCGCTTTTGTCAAACGAACGAGACCCATAGCAATTCCATAATATGTCGCACCTTTTCGCTCAATAATTTGATATGCTGCGTCACGTACATTCACAAAAATTTGATCCAAATCTTCTTGTTTATATTCAGATTTCTCCTTCATCATATCAGCGATTGGACGGCATCCGATGAACGCATGGCTCCAAACCGGCAACTCTGTATCTCCATGCTCACCAATAATATAAGCATGCACATTGCGTGTATCGACATGAAAATATTCACCTAACAAATAACGAAAGCGAGCTGTATCTAAAATCGTACCTGAACCGATAACGCGCTCTTTTGGTAAACCTGAAAATTTCCATGTAGCATATGTCAAAATATCAACAGGGTTTGTCGCAACGAGAAAAATACCATCGAATCCACTCGCCATCACTTGATCAATAATATTTTTGAAAATTTTCGTATTTTTCTCCACCAAATCTAGTCTTGTTTCCCCCGGCTTTTGATTTGCTCCAGCTGTTAACACAACGAGATCTGCATCTTTGCAGTCTTCATAATTTCCAAACCAAATTTTCGTTGGCGACGGAGCAAACGGCATGCCGTGGTTTAAGTCCATCGCGTCTCCTTCTGATTTTTCTTTATTGATATCAATAAGTACTAGTTCTTCTGTTACCCCTTGGTTTAACATCGCGAACGCATAACTTGAACCAACAAAACCTGTTCCGACTAAAACGACACGATTTACTTGATTAGACATTGTTCTTCCACCTTTCGTTTATGTTATTTTACAATATGTGCATTGTTTATCTGTTTCACACTTACATTGTACACTGTTTCACAAAGTTTATAAGGCATGAATTATTAACATTTTGTTAATTTTTTCACCTGTATGATATGAAAACGCTTATACTGTTTTGTTATTCGCTTTCACAAACGATAATTCCTTCATTCGTAATGACGATTTGAACAGGAATGTCATGTGTTTCGACCGGTAGGGTAGAAACAATTTGACAGTCGTACGCGAGAGAGACGGTATCGTTAGAAAAGTCTACTAAATATCGGTCGTAATATCCTCCTCCGTAGCCAAGCCGATACCCTCGGCGAACGAAAGCGAGCCCCGGAACAAATAACAGTTGTATATCGTGCTTTTGCACTTCTTTCGTTTTTTCTACAATCGGTTCATATAAATCAAAAAAAGAGCGTTCTGTTTGTTGAAACGAACGAATTTCTCGAAATACCATTTGTTTCGTCTGCACATCGCATTTCGGGATCACAACTCTTTTCCCCTCTTGCCATGCCCGTTCAATAATGGCCATTGTATCCACTTCGGTTTGCCGCGATATCGTTATGCCAATTACATGTGCTTTTTTCCAACTATGTTGCTGAAATAATATGTCGTGAATGATTGTTTCTTTTTTCTTACGCTCTTCTTTTGTCATATGTAAAATACGTTGTTTCATCTGTTGTCGCAATAATTTCTTATCCATTATCCTTCCCCCTCTTTCATAAAAAAATAAGCAACAGGAGAAAGTTCCTGCTGCTTACTTCGTTTCACGATGAAGCGTTGCTTTTTTGTCTCGTGGGCAATATTTTTTCAATTCAAGACGCTCTGTATTGTTGCGCTTGTTTTTTGTTGAAATATAGTTGCGTTCGCCGCATTCTGTGCATGCTAACGTAATATTTACACGCATCGTTCTTTCCCTCCAAACAAAAGTATTGTAATCACACCTTTCCATCATATCATTTTTTTTAAACAAATTCCATATGAATTTTATACGTTTTGATATTGCCGAATTTTCTTTATATAGTATTTCGTATATTCTTTTGCCTTTTGAGCATTTGCCGCTTGTGAATAAATGGTCAACGTCGGTTCATCAAGCTTCGGTAAAATTAACGTCCATGCCCCGTCTTCGTGATATACTTTCATTCCATCTGTAAAATCAACTTGTTTATCGCCTTCATCTTCTAGCAACTTGCGCATCACAGCAGCACGTTCGTTCCACGGACAGTAAACGTGACGACAAGATAAATGGATTGTCGGAATAGACGACAAAATGGCGCGGAGGGAGCAACGTTCAATCGCTAACAAGTGCAACAATTGTATGCACGCATATAATCCATCAAAATAAAAATGGAACGGTTCATGATGAGCAAGCAGCAAGTCTCGTCTCGTATTTTTGACATAAGTCATCTCGCCATGCAAACGTTCTGCCAGCGTATGCAAAACGGACGGCGCCCAAGAAGGAACTGCTACTTTTTTCGTTTCACTAAACAAAAGGGATACTAATACATGTAAAGAGATGACTTCTTCATTCGTCAAAACGACCCCTCGTCCGTCAAAAACGCGAAAACGTTCCCCAAAATGATGGAACACAACCGCGAAATGAGCTTGTGTCTTTTCTACTTCATTTTTCATATGTTCGTCGTCCCCATTTGCTGTCCAAATCACTTCGATAGGAAACGACTGAAGCGTACGTTCAATCACTTGTCGTAATAAAGGGGAACTGCATACAACGACTTTCAATGGATCTAATGAAGAAAAAGACATTAATTGCTGCAATGCGCGAACGTACATGTGATCGTCTTCTTTTTGTTTCATTGATTGACCAATTTGCTCTGTTAGCACGTAACTCATTTGCTCATACCCTATTTTCTGTTCAATCGCTTGCTCCACTTTTCGATCGACCGGATACCCATATTCATCATGTATATCGATGATTACTTCGTCATGTTCATTGATTGTGATAAATATGCCCCCATCATAGCGTCTATTAGCAATGATGTAACGAAAAGATGGCAAATATGCTCCATCATATACGTTTGTATCTAGCCCATACATGTGCAAACATTGAGCAAATAACATGCCGATCGTTTTAGAAAGCGGATGGTCATCAAAACCGATTAATATACAGCTTCCCCTTTGATATAAGTTGCTATATGCTGATGCAAGCTGCACAATGAGTGACGGCTGCGCATCAGCTGCCCGTATTTTCATTCCCTGCTCACTAAACGATGTTTTCATCTGTCTTTCTTTCCATACGATTGATTCTTTTACTCTCGTTTTTTCAGCAATCGTTTTATTCGGCCAAATTTTTGCTAAAGGCTGCACCTTTACCTTATTTTCTAATTTACATTTCGCTCCGATGACCGCATAATCAAATATTTCATTTTTTTTGCCGATATACACATCGTTCGCTACGATCGCCCCACGCAATTCACTATGTTGATCGATATACACGTCCGACCAAACGATAGAGCGTTTTAGTGATGCATGCTTTCCAATAAATGAGCCGTCACCAATGACTGTATAAGGGCCGATCACGGCATGTTGATCAATACATACATCATCCCCAATGACAATCGGTCCTTCCAACTTTACCTGTTGTGCAATGTCGACCCGCTCACCGACCCATACGTCAGGAGCAATTTCCCTATAATGCGGCGAAATAAAACGATGAGCCATAAAGTCCATATGTGTTTGATGGTATTGTTCAATGACGCCTATATCGGACCAATATCCATCCGCTTGCCATCCGTATATCGGATATCCGTTTTGAATGAGATATGGAAAAACATGTTGACTAAAATCGTAAGGTGGATGTTCTGGCATATGATCGAAAATAGCTGGATGGCAAATGTAAATGCCTGTGTTAACTAAATCGCTACACACTTCATTCCATTTTGGTTTTTCTACAAAATGAATCATTTTCCCGTGTCGATCTGTTACAATTCCACCGTATGAAAGAGGAATAGCTTCATGATGCATAAGAACGGTAGCTATTGCTTGTTTGGAGAAATGGAAGTCTAATGCTGGCTGTAAATCAATCGTTGTCATTGTATCTGCGCTAATTACAACGAACGTATCGTCTAAAAACGATTGTGCATGTTTCACACTTCCTGCCGTTCCAAGTGGTACATCGTCTTCAAAATAATGAAGATGTACACCGAACCGCCGCCCGTCACCAAAATAGCGAACAATTTCGTCACTTAAATATTGAACAGTTACAGCAATATTTGTAATTCCATATCGTTTTAACCATTCAATACTATACTCCATCACTGGTTTGTTCATAACCGGGACGAGCGGCTTCGGAACATGGCAAGTTAAAGGGCGTAACCGCGTTCCTCTTCCCCCCGCCATAATGACCGCTTTCACAACATATCCCCCCCAAGTGAAAGCACACTTTTTTCCATCGTATCATGACAGCAATATTCGGACAATATACGAAAATTGTCGACATTACACGAAAATGATGCATGATAGCTACATTCTTATGTATAATAAAGTGGGGTGAAAAACATGATCGAATACACATTTATTGGACTTGTTTCTCTTGCTGTGTTATTATTGCTTATCTCTTTTTTCCAAAAAGACCGTGTAAAAGAAGTGGAAGAACAAGTAGAGCAGTTGACGCTGTCGACGATGCAGCAATTGTATGAAATAAAAAAGCGTGTCAAAGCGGTCGAAGAGGAATTGCTCGTCGGAATCGAGCCATTTTCCAATGAAGAACAAATATGGCGCTTATATAAGCAAGGATGGACAAAGGAACAAATCGCCCACAAAGTACATATGCCGATTGATGAAGTGAGCTTAACGATCGCGAGGAATGAACGATGAGAAACATAACTCGTGCATTTTCGGCTGGCATATTGTTCGCTACAACGATATTAGCTATCGTGTACCACGTTTATCACATGGGCGATACACATGTAACGAAACAACAATATGAACTAGTGATCGCTGAACGAAATAAACTAGCTGATGAGCTAGAAAAACTAAAAAAAGAAAAGAAAAACACGACACTTCCGCGAAAAGAAACGTACGTTTATACGTTAACGATCGAAAAAGGGGAAGCAAGCCGAGATATCGCTAAACGTCTCGAGCAAGCTCGCATCATTGATCACGCACAATCATTTTTAACATACCTTGATACACACCAGTTGACGCGCGCTGTTCGCCCGGGAACATACGTCGTCACGAGCGATATGTCTCATGAACAAATTGCACGACAAATAACAAAATAAGGATGTCCACGCACGTGCGAGGACATCCTTTTCATTTAGTCATTTAAATCGTAATGTTTCCCTTTTACTAAATAAAAGACGTTTTCAGCAATGTTTGTTGCATGGTCAGCAATGCGCTCAATGTAGCGAGCGGTAAAAGATAGTTGGGTAATTTGTGACATAGCATCTGGATGAGCTTTTGTTCGCTCAAGCAGTTCACGAATCGTTTCTCCATATAAGCGGTCGACTTCATCGTCCATATCTGCCACTTTTTTAGCAGCAACAACATCTTCTTCATAGTACGCTTTTAACGTTAATGAAAGCATATTCACTGCTATATTATGCATTTTTTCTAACTTATTTAACGAAATCACAAACGGCTGTTCGCCAATTCGAATCGCAGATTTTGCAATATTTACTGCAAAATCTGCCATACGCTCGACGTCTGTTGCAATTTTAATGGCCACGATAATGCGGCGCAAGTCGATGGCAACTGGTTGCTGCTTCGCAATTAACAAGATGGCGAAATCGTTAATTTCTTCATCAAGCAAATCGATTTTTGCATCATTTTCAAGCACTTGTAGCGCTAAATCGTTATTTTTCGTTTTCAATGCTTCAAATGATTGTGTTAATGCAATTTCTGCTAAACTTCCGAGCTGCAACAGTTGATCGCGCAACGCTTGTAAATCATCATCAAACTTCTCACGTACAGCCATTGAACCACACTCCCCCTTTTTGTATTTTGAAAAAATCGTGCGAGTACGCTCGCACGATTTTTTTATCCAAATCGGCCTGTAATATAATCTTCTGTTCGTTTGTCGTCTGGATTTGAGAACAACTTATCTGTATCGTTATACTCGACGACTTCACCGTTTAAGAAAAAGGCGGTTTTGTCGGAAATACGCGCAGCTTGTTGCATATTATGCGTAACGATAATGATGCTATAATTTTTCTTTAATTCTTGAACGAGTTCTTCTACTTTTAATGTAGAGATTGGGTCAAGCGCAGACGTTGGTTCATCCATTAAAATGACATCCGGCTCAATCGCTAAACAGCGGGCAATACATAAACGTTGTTGTTGTCCACCTGATAATCCGTACGCATTCGTGTGCAAACGATCTTTCACTTCATCCCAAATTGCCGCACCACGCAAACTTCTTTCGACAATCTCATCTAAAATTTTCTTATCACGAATGCCGTGAATACGTGGTCCGTACGCTACGTTATCATAAATTGATTTCGGAAACGGGTTTGGCTTTTGGAATACCATTCCCACTTGCGTACGCAATTCCTCGACACGATACGATTTGTCGAAAATGTTACGGCCACGATACGTAATCTCCCCAGACGTACGCACACTTGGTACAAGCTCAATCATTCGGTTTAACGTCTTAATGTATGTCGACTTTCCACAGCCTGATGGACCGATAATAGCTGTTACTTCATTTTCGTAAATATCTAAATCAATATTTTTTAGCGCATGATGTTCGCCGTACCATAAATTTAAATTTTTCGTGCGATACACTGCGTTTTTTTCGCTTCGTTCTTCAGCTTGCTTATTTTTACGTTCTTTCACAACTGTTAATTCCATGGATAAGTTCCCCTTTCAACGCGCAATTAATAACGTTTTTGAAACTTGTTGCGAATGAAAATGGCAATCGAGTTCATAAAGATGAGCACAACGAGCAACACGACAATTCCGGCAGCTGCAACGTTTTGGAAATCAGCTTGCGGACGCGACGTCCAGTTGTAAATTTGCATCGGCATGACAGTAAATGTATCAAGAATGCCGCGTGGCAAATACGCTAAAAACGTCGGAATACCTAAAACGACAAGCGGCGCAGTTTCACCAATTGCACGTGACAGCGCCAAAATGCTACCTGTTAAAATACCAGGAATGGCCGCTGGAAGAACGATGCGATAAATCGTTTGCCATTTCGTTGCCCCCATACCATACGATGCTTCGCGCAATTGATTCGGCACGGCGCGAATAGCTTCTTGCGCTGCAACGACAATGACAGGAAGAACGAGCAAACTCATCGTCAAACCTGCTGCTAAAATGCTGCGCCCTAGATTTAATTCGCGAACGAAAATCGTCAAACCAAGCAAACCGAATACGATCGATGGAACCCCTGCTAAGTTTGAAATGTTCGTTTGGATAAAATCAGTAAAACGGTTTTTCTTCGCATATTCCTCAAGGTAAATTGCCGTTCCGACTCCAAGGATGAGCGAAACAGGAGCAACGATCACCATCAACCAAAGTGAGCCAACCAATCCCGCTTTTATCCCTGCGTTTTCTGGACGACGAGACGGGAAATTATTTAAAAAGTCAACATTTAACCAGCCAATTGCTTGAGTGAATATCCGATATAGAAGGACGACGAGAACGATTAAGCCAAATAATGTAGCTAACAAAAATAAAAATTTTAACACATTGTTGCGCAACAGACGACCGTTCATGTATTGAACGACACGTTGTTTGTCGATTAATTTTTCCATGATTAGTACTCCTCCCTAAAGCGACGAGAAATGTATTGCGCAAGTAAGTTCATAGCCAATGTAAACACGAATAACGTCATACCAACAGCGTAAATGCTGTAATATACCGTTGTTCCATAACCTGCATCTCCTGTAGTCACCTGTACGATGTAGGCTGTCAACGTTTGAATCGATTTCGTTACGTCGAATGTAAATACTGGAGATGAACCACCTGCTACTGCTACAATCATTGTCTCACCGACAGCGCGAGAAATGGCAAGCATAAACGATGCCGCAATACCTGACGTCGCTGCAGGAAGGACGACTTTCAATGCCACTTCTAGTTTTGTCGAACCAAGACCGAGCGCCCCCTCACGAATTGAATTCGGTACGGAACTCATCGCATCTTCAGACAAAGAAGCAACCATTGGAATAATCATAATTCCCATGACAATACCTGGGCTTAACGCGTTAAAAATCCCTAAATTAGGAATAACTTTTTGTAAAAGCGGTGTAACAAACGTTAACGCGAAAAATCCATATACGATTGTCGGGATTCCCGCCAATACTTCTAATATCGGTTTCAATACTTTCCGTGCTTTTTCAGACGCATACTCACTCAAGTAAATCGCTGAAGCTAAGCCGATCGGAATCGCTACAAGCATTGCAATTGCTGTCGTTAAAAGCGTTCCTGTCACGAGCGGAGCAATACCGAACGATCCGGTTTTTTCATCCCATGGAAGCCACTCTTTACTCGTTAAAAACTCTACAATAGATACTCGCTCAAAGAAAATAAATGTTTCAAACAATAATGTAAATAAAATGCCGATCGTCGTTAAAACAGAAATGGTTGCTGTCAACAATAGCAATTTTGGCATTAGCCATTCAATAAACTGCTGTCCGTTTTGTTTTTTCTTATTCTCTTTAATCATTTCACGGACAGAATATGAACGATTCCCATCTGTCATCGCCATAATGTGAAAACCCCTTTCCAATTTCATGGAAAGATGAGAAGCGACGATGCGGTCGCTTCTCATCCCACTTTTATTGTTATTTTAACCCTTCAATCTTTTTCAACTGCTCATCGTATTTCTCTTGTGGAAGCGCGACGTAACCAACTTCTTCAGCAAACTCTGCACCGTTTTCTAATAAAAACTTCGCAAAGTCGTACACTTGCGCTTTTTCTTTTAATGATTTCACACTAACATACGTAAATAACGGACGCGAAAGTGGTGCATACTCGCCACTTTGAATTGTTTCATGCGTCGGTTCAACTGGACCATTTCCGTTATCAATTGGTACAGCTTTTAATTTATCTTTATTTTCGATGTAATACGCAAATCCGAAGTAACCGAGAGCGTTTTTATCGCCTGCAATTCCTTGCACAAGCACGTTATCATCTTCAGATAATTGCGCTGTTTTATTTAACGGTTGTCCATCTAAAATGACTTCATCGAAATAGTCGAACGTCCCAGAATCGTGTCCTGGCGAGAACAACTTAATTTCTTCGTTTGGCCACTCTGGACGAATGTCCGACCATTTTACTTTGTCATCGCCGTTTACTGCACCTGAAGCAAAGATTTTCTTTAACTCATCGACTGTTAAATAATCAACCCAGTCGTTATCTTTATTCACTAAAATCGAAAGGCCATCAAATGCAATTTGAAGTTCCTCAAATTGAATGCCATTTTTCTCAGCAGCTTCTTTTTCAGCATCTTTAATTGGACGAGAAGCGTTTGAAAAGTCTGTTTCTCCCTTCGTAAACTTTTCAAATCCACCGCCCGTTCCGGACAAACCAACAGATACTTTCACATCTGGCTGTTCACCCGCATACGCTTCAGCGGCTGCTTCAATAATTGGATAAACGGTTGATGATCCGTCAACAACAACGTTTCCGCTTAACTGTTCTCCACCATTTTCTCCGCCTTGCTCAGCGCTATTTCCACCACATGCTGTTGTGAATGCTAATACAGCGCTTGTCATTCCTGCGAGTGCAAACCATTTGTTTTTCTTCATCTTTTGATTTCCCCCTACTTTTTTCATTCGTTTTTGTCCTACGTTTTATAGCATAATGGAAAGGTATTAAATTCGTTTTAACGAAATGTTAAGCTTTTGTAAATTCGCTTTCTTCTATCTTTCCATCGTTTGTTCATCATTATGCAACGATTCGGTAGAGGATTGTTCATTGGTTTGCCGCTCTTTTTTTAATTCAAAATACGCATCTAAAATTTTTCTCCCAATATAGTTATTGATCGGATAATGGTTTTTTGGATTTTGATATACCCATGGCACAACGACAGCGAACGCGACTTCGGGATTGTTGTAAGGCGCAAAACCAACTAACGTTAAATTATACGTTTGTGCCATTCGGCGCGATTGAATCGGTCCATCATAAAACGCTTGGGCTGTTCCTGTTTTTCCGGCCGGGTCATAAGGAGCATTAGCGAAAAACGCGCGCGCTGTTCCGTTTGAACCGTGCATTACACGGTAAAATCCTTCTCGCACACGCTCAATATATTCTGTTTTCATATCGACGCGATTTAACACTTTCGGTTCAAACGAATAAATCACATTTCCGATTTGATCTTTTTCGCTAATTGGTTCACGAATTTCTTTTACAACATGTGGCTGCACGCGATATCCACCGTTAGCGATCGTTGAAACATACTGAGCCATTTGAATAGGTGTGTATACATCAAATTGTCCGATTGCCAAGTCAAGCAAATGCCCCGGGAGCGTACTTTGACCAGGCCATCCGATAATTTCTCCTGGCAAATCGATCCCTGTTTTCACACCTAAACCAAATTGATTAAAATAACGGCGCATAATAGAAAACGCCTCTTTTTTAATCGGCAACGCTTGATGCGGACGATACGTAGAACCTGCGATCGCAATAGCTGTTTTAAACATATAAACGTTCGATGACATTTCAAGCGCTTTTAAGTCGTTCATTGGGCCAGGTCGAATGCCACTATGCGACTTTTTCGTCGGCGTTCCTTTAATATATAGCGGCTCATCAACTAACACCGTTCCCGGACGAATGACACCTGTTTGAAAGCCGGTTAAGACGGTAGCCCCTTTGACGGCTGATCCCATCGCATAAGCGGATGTAATCGTTCCTAAAGCATAATCTTTCAGCACAACTTTTCCATTTTCATCACGTGTATATCGTTTTCCAGCTAGCGATAAAACTTCCCCTGTATGTGGATCCATCATGACAACAAAGGCGCGATCAAGCAATTCAGTCCCACTCCGACGCTTCATCGTCGTTAATTCTTCCTCGATAATTTGCTCGACCCGTTTTTGCAATTCCATATCGATCGTTAAAACGATATCTTTTCCACGCTGTCCTTGCGATATCTCAATCGTTTCAATAATGTTTCCAGCTTTATCAGTCACGTTTTTTATTTTTGCCTTTTGTCCGCGCAATACATCTTCATATTGAGCTTCAATATAACTTTTCCCAACGCGGTCATTTCGGCTGTAGTCGCGCGCTAAATAGTAGTCAAGCTTTTCGCGCGGCAATCCTTCTTCTGATGACGTAATGTTTCCGAGCACTGTGCGAAACGTGTCACCGTATGCGTAATGACGATTCCAATCTGTCGTCACATCTACACCAGGCAGCTCTTCTAAATGCTCGCTAACGACTGCATACTCTTCGTCCGTTACTCCATCATTTTTAATCATTTGTGGCGTTAGTGCGTAACCGCTGTTCATTTCCCGAAAAATAGCAACAACCTCAAGTTCTTTTTCTTTAATCCATTTTACATCTTCTTCCGTAATGCGCTCTAGTTGCAATCGATAAATGTCTTTATCTTTTAATTTTTTATCCCGAAACTGCTTCCATTCTTTTTCTGTAATTTTCGCCTTAGCCTTTTCTTCATTCGTCAAAATCCAATAGTCTTTTATATCTCGTTCTGTCACACGATCCGTCGGCTTTTCAATGTATGTCGCTAGCTTTTTGGCGATGTCAATCATTTCTGAAGGCTTTGTTGTTTGTGTGCGTGTGTACGTAATCGCATGAAGCGGTTCGTTATCGACAACGACTTGGTAATTGCGATCATAAATTTTTCCGCGCGGTGCCGGTGTATTCACTGTGACGTTTTCCGTTCGTTCTACTTCTTTCCGATATTGTTCACCGTAAACAATTTGAATAACGCCTAATCTTAAAATAAGAGCCGAAAACAGTAAAAACACGAAAAAAAACAATACGTTTAACCGAAACGGCAACTGCATTCTTTTTTTCTTTTTCTTTACTTTTTGAGCTTGTTGTATTTGCTTCAAAACGAGCGAGCACCTCCTTTACTTGCTCCTTCCTCATTGTAAAAGAAACGCTCGCAAATTTCTACATAGAAAGTCGAATGCGCCTTACAAAAAAGTAAATAATGAAATGCCCGGATCCAACAATTAACATTAGTAACGGGATCGCCTCTTTTGCTTCAAATAACGTAATAGCTAGTAAAAATAATAAAACAGATGTGGCACGCCCACCGTTTAAAAACAATTCCCGTACAACAATGTATTCAATTCGCCACTCTTTCGCATAATGGCTTTGTCCAATGACGTCAAATGTAAGCGACAAATATGGAACGAGCAAAATCGGGTATCCGATCGCAATGAGCGCACCGTATACGATCAGTTTGAAGTAGGATAAATCGAACACGAGCAAAAATACAGAAGCATATAATAGCACGCCACCAAATAAAATGGCGCGCAACCGCCATCGTTTGTTTATACATTTTGAGGCAAACGAGTACGTAAGAAACGAAACGATCGCATTGACGAAGCCAAATACACCGAGTGCTTTTTCCGTTCCTGTTGCTATAAATAAAAAAATAGAAACGATAAACACGAACGTCCCTTCCCGAAATCCTTGAAAGAAATGGGCGTTTGTAATCATCCTCCAATTTTTATTTTTCTTCCGTTCAGCATATGCACATCGCAACATGAAACGGCCTGCCGATCGTCTCCGATGTAGAAAAAAGCTACATACAACAGCTGCAATAAATAAACATAAAGAGGATAAAAAAATGGCCATATACCCGGTAAACTTCTCGCTCGAAGCGATGACCCAGCCAGCAAGCGGCGGGCCAATCATCCCCGCCACAGACGTCATCGCCCCAAGCAACCCGTTAAATAAATCACGTGTATCCGGCTCGGTAATTTCAAATGTTAATACGTTAAATGCTAGCCAATAAAAACCGTAACCAATACCGAGCAACCCGCCAAGTAAAAATAAATGGTTCATCGCCCGATCCCCGCTAAATAAGACAACTAAAAAAAAGAGCGCTAAAAACGTGACGCCCATCCGTAAAACGATCACTCGATCAACTTTTTTAGCGATTTGCCCTGCAACAATAAACGCAAGCGGCTGCCATGTCACAATAGCTAAATTGTATATACCTAGCGCATGGAAGCTATTTACTTTTTTCCAAACATACACGTTTACAAACGTATTGGACAGCGCGATGCTAAGAGCATACAGTCCACCGATCGCCAATAACAAAAATAATTGTCGATGCGTGCGAATATGCAAAACTATTCGTTTCCATCTATCCATAGGCAAACTCCCTTTCTTGACAAGTAGTTTGCCTACTCTTTTACAGTGATATGCAAAAAAGAGCCCGACAAAATTTGCCGAGCTCTTTTTCGTTATTTCGCTGCCGCGTAACGTTTTGCAACTTCGTCCCAGTTCACTACGTTCCAAAATGCTGAAATGTAGTCAGGACGGCGGTTTTGATATTTCAAATAGTACGCATGTTCCCACACGTCTAATCCTAAAATTGGTGTTTTCCCTTCCATAAGTGGTGTGTCTTGGTTTGGTGTGCTCGTCACTTCAAGTTGGCCGTTATGAACGACAAGCCAAGCCCAACCAGAACCGAAACGTGTTGCAGCTGCTTTTGAAAATTCCTCTTTAAATTTTTCAAAGCTGCCGAACGTGCTGTTAATCGCCTCTGCTAATTCACCTGTTGGCTCACCGCCACCATTTGGCGAAAGAATTGTCCAAAATAGTGAGTGGTTTGCGTGTCCTCCACCGTTATTACGGACAGCTGTACGAATGCTTTCAGGCACTGCTTCTAAATTGGCCATTAACTCTTCAATTGTTTTGTTTTGTAACTCTGGATGTCCTTCAAGCGCCGCGTTTAAGTTAGTCACATACGCATTATGATGTTTCGTGTGATGAATATTCATCGTTTCTTTGTCAATATGTGGTTCCAATGCGTCGTACGCATAAGGCAATTGTGGTAATTCAAATGCCATGCTTCATTCCTCCTCTTCATTATGTAATCATTCACTAATGAAACTTATTTACACGTTTAACAAACAGAAAAGTTTCATAAGTGAACCTACTTTAAGAGTACCAAAATGAAGCGAATGTTTCAAATTATTTGCAAAAAAACCTCGCCAACTTACTCAGCGAGGCAAGTGGACCCTGCAGGACTCGAACCTGCGACCAGACGGTTATGAGCCGTCCGCTCTAACCAGCTGAGCTAAGGGTCCGTCATATTCGGTGGTAATTTTATCAAAAAAGTAACCTATCGTCAATACGTGCAAATGGTGAAACAAAATGGTTGTGTAGCGAACATAAAAAGAAGTAGAATGGGAAATGATGACGCGTAAACGTGAAAAGGATGTGAATGATGATGTGGAGACGATTGTTACAAAGCCTTTATTCCCCAGTACATATTGCTCGCTTTCGCTTTCATCCGATTGGAAAAGCGATTGGCTACGTATTCTTTTTATCGCTCATTGCAACGTTGCCAATCGCCGTGTATTTTACAATAAGCATAAACAAAATGATCGGCTCAACGCATCAGCTACTTGAACAAGATCTTCCTCCATTTGAGGTCATAGACGGAAAACTGACATCAAATGAAAATGAGCCAATTGAATTGACGCATCCGAACGTAACGATTTTATTCGATAGCACAGGTACGCTCACCACAGATGATGCAACACGCTATATCAATGCTATTGCATTTTTAAAGGAAGAGCTCGCGCTTGTCGCCAATGGACATATGCAATCATATCCGTACGCTTTCATGCAAGTGGAGCGATTCACAAAAGAAGATGTATATGAGTTTGCTCGGACGCTACAATCGCTGCTTCCGATTGTCATTTCGCTATCGTTTCTCGTTTTGTACTTTTTCACATGTACAAGCAAATTCCTTTACGTTACGGTTCTCGCATTCATCGGTCTTATTTTCCGTGGAACATTAAATAAGCGCGGAACGTATCGCCACATGTGGAGCATATCCGCCTACTCCATCACGCTAGCGACAATCTTTTTTACCGTTATGGAGGCATTGCAAATCGTTGTACCTTATGCGGTTGCTTTAGACTGGTTCGTTTCTGTGACGATTTTGTTCGTCTCCATTAAAGAACTCCCTTCTATAAAAGAAGCAGGCTAATGCACCTGCTTCTTTTATACTTTAAATGTGGAGGTAAGCATTGATAATGATTGCGATAATTCATTTAATCGCTCACCAACCCGATACATATCATTCATTTGTTTTGTTTGGTCATGAGAAACAGACATCATTTCCTCCGCGCTCGCTAACGTTTGTTGGGCAACAGATGCAAATGCCATGGTGACCGTTTCAATCATCGGCAACAATTGCTGAAACTGTTCTAGCTCGACCTCCATTTCGGCAACGTTTCGGTTGACGCGCTGAATTTCTGTTAATAAACGGTCGAATGAACACTTCGCTTCATTTGCAGACGTGAGTTGATGTTGCAAGTGCGTCATCATACCTTCAAACTGATCTGTCGCATAAGTTGCTACCTCTTCCATCGCAAAGATAGACGATGTAATTTCTTCCGTTGCTTTCGACGCATGCTCTGCCAATTTTCTTACTTCCATAGCAACGACAGCAAATCCTTTTCCAGCTTCACCAGCGCGCGCGGCTTCAATTGTTGCATTAAGCGCCAATAGCTTCGTTTGTTCAGCAATTTGTCGGATGACATCCACCACTTTTGTAATCGACGTCGAATGATGTTTTACGCTTTGAATCGTATCGTTTACTTTTTTAAACTCTTCAGCGAACGAATGAATGCCAGTAATTAAATGCGTCAGTCGCTCCTCCCCACCTTGCGAAGACATATTCATATCTTTAGCGCTTTCCGAAATGTTTTGCACGCTTGTTAATAAACGTTCCATTCGTTTTTTCATCTCGTCTACACGATAAATGCTTTCATCTGAAGCACTTGCTGTTTCTTCAGCCCCTTGTTTCACAGTTGCAATGGCTTCCATAAGGTGATCGTTCGACTCCATCGCATGCTGCGAAACGTGCCTTAAATCGCCACCTGTCATCGTTAACTGCTTTGTCATTTCATTCATTTCGCGAATCATATTTTTCATATTCATTAACATGCGCTGAAAGCTACGCGAAAGCGAGTCCACTTCCGGCGTCGTCGAATAAATATGTTCATCAACCGTTAAATCACCGCGCGACAGCCGACTCATCGCATGACGAAGTTGAGCAATCGGTCTCGTCAATCCGCTCACTAGCCATTTAATCATGAATGCAGAAATAATAACGCTCACAGCAATAGCAATGATCGTCAGCCGCGCAAGCCGATGAATGGGTTTCATAAACTGTTCATCCGTTACCGCTATCACATAAGTTCCTTTTAACTCTTGAATCGTTTTATACGCGAACGTATATGTACGCCCGTCCCATTCCATATGCGAAACACCGTTTTTTTGTTTCACAATCGTTTCTTGAAGCGATGTCGGTACATCAAGCTGTTCATTTCGCTCAAATGTTTTTACTTCTCCTTCTCTAATTAAAAAAATATGTACAGCCAACCCGTCTTGCATAAGCTCAGCTTTTTGTTGCCTAATGGTAGAACGTAAGCTTTTTTCAAACAGTTGTTCATTTCCTGCATGAATGTACATGAGATTACGCGCCACATCAAACATCATCTTTGCTTCTCGTTCCAGACGATTTTCGATCGCTTTTACTGTCGTTTGTTTTGCTTGATCATATGCAATCATCCCAACGACGCTTAATGAAGTAATCAATACGCTAAAAAATAAGATAAATAAACGATTTTGTAAACTAATTTGAAGTAACCATTTTTTTACTTTTGGTGATGATTGGAATGTAGACATATTCATATGTTTTCTAATGTATTGTACATACCTTTTCATTTGTGCGCCCACCGCACATCCCCCCTTCGACAAATACAGACAAAGAATACCAAAAACATGTCAACCATATGTTAAGCCGTTGTAAAACAATGTAAAGCACATGTAATTTTTACGCATACATCGATCGGACAAGCCATATGGATAAATAAGAAAAGGAAAATGGGGGAATATCATGAAAAAGCTTCTCATTCTTTTTATGCTCGTTGCCATATGTGCCATTGCGTATCATGATGTCACAAAAGGAACGATTCATACAATTCATGCAGAAAAAACGGTCAAACAAACGAACGAGCTTCCATATCGCGAGGTTACCGTTCAACGTGGCGATACCCTCCTTTCGATCGTCGAACGTGACACGGATGGAAAGTTGCCGGTATCCATTCATCAACTTATTGCAGATTTTCAAACGCTCAATCCCCATGTCAACGCCCATTCACTTCAAGTCGGGAAAACATATCGCATTCCATACTATAAGCGGAAATAGCAAAAACATTGTCAACAAACGAGTAACATTGCTACAATAAAAAATGATTTGATTAATACGTTAAAGGAGCGATTGACGCGTGGGTGAAATCATTCATCGTTCAAAAACCCGCCCTGTTCGCGTTGGGAACATTACAATCGGCGGGAACAACGAAGTCGTCATTCAAAGTATGACGACGACAAAAACGCATGATGTAGATGCAACTGTTGCACAAATCCATCGGTTAGAAGAAGCTGGATGCCAAATCGTTCGCGTCGCTTGCCCGGATGAAAGAGCAGCCGATGCGATTGCTGAAATAAAAAAACGTATTCATATCCCGCTCGTTGTCGATATTCATTTCGACTATCGTCTCGCTTTAAAGGCGATTGAAAACGGCGCGGATAAAATTCGCATTAATCCCGGAAACATTGGCAAGCGTGAAAAAGTCGAGGCGGTCGTTAAGGCAGCAAAAGAGCGCGGAGTACCTATTCGTATCGGTGTCAATGCTGGCTCGCTCGAAAAGCGCATTTTAGAAAAATACGGGTATCCAACTGCAGATGGTATGGTCGAAAGTGCTTTGCACCATATTCGCATTTTAGAAGACCTTGATTTTGAAGACATTATCGTTTCACTCAAAGCTTCCGACGTACGCTTAGCCATTGAGGCGTACGAAAAAGCAGCTCAAGCGTTCGACTATCCACTTCATCTCGGCATTACTGAATCCGGTACGTTATTTGCAGGGACGGTAAAAAGCGCTGCAGGGCTTGGAGCGATTTTAAGCAAAGGAATCGGCAACACCGTACGTGTATCTCTCAGCGCTGATCCTGTCGAAGAAGTGAAAGTGGCGCGGGAGCTGTTGAAAGCGTTCGGTCTCGCTGCAAATGCGGCAACGTTAATTTCTTGTCCAACATGCGGACGAATTGAAATTGACTTAATTCGCATAGCAAATGAAATTGAAGAATATATCGCAAAAATTAAGGCACCGATTAAAGTCGCTGTGCTCGGTTGTGCAGTAAATGGACCGGGGGAAGCGCGCGAAGCGGACATCGGCATTGCAGGAGCTCGCGGAGAAGGATTATTGTTTCGCCATGGAAAAATCGTTCGCAAAGTACCTGAAGAAACAATGGTTGAAGAGTTGAAAAAAGAAATCGACAAATTAGCGGAAGAATATGCGTCGAAAGGAAAATAAAAATAAGAGGGGACACGCCCCTCTTATTTACCAAAATCGAACGAAAAAGCTTAAAATGATGGAGACAGCACCGATTCCGATCGCCCAAGCACCTAACGTTTCCGCTCCTCGACGGCGGGCGATAAATCCGAAAATAATGCCGGCTGCTCCCATAATGACTGGCATAAGAAAAAGGGAAACAATCGATAAAGCAAGTGCGAGCCAACCAACTCCGCGACCGTTCTCTCCACGATCTACTTCTTTGTCAGAAAATCGAATCGGCTCTGCGATTTCACCTGCTGTTTCCTCCATAAAGTCTCTTTCTACATTTGGAACCGTGTCTATTCGTGTGTTGTCATACAATCGCTCACGTTCATTGTCCATGACAATTCCCTCGCTTTCGTGAAATGAGGAGCACTATTATTATGGAGTAAACGAAGCGGCATTATAGATGTTACTTTATGTCAGTGATATAATGGGCGAGGAAACTGCATCATAGAAAGGGGAAACTATATGTTCAAACGGCGATTTGGCATCGATATTGATGGGACGGTCACATGTCCAAGTACATTCATTCCATATTTAAATGAATCGTTTCAAAAAAATTTAACGCTCGATGATATTACAGATTACGACTTAGTTCCTTTTTTAGACACAACAGAAGAAAAATTAAATGAATGGATGGAACAATATGAACCGATCATTTACAGCGAAGCCCCTCTTGCCAATGGAGCATTAGAGGTCATCAACAGTTGGAAGGATAAATACGAACTGTATTACATTAGTGCACGTGGTCGCCACTTATACGACATTACAGAAAAATGGTTTCGAAAACACGGCGTGCATTATCATCATATCGATCTTGTCGGTTCCCATGACAAAATGGAAGCGGTAAAAAAATACAACATCGATATTTTTTTTGAAGACAAATACGATAATGCTTGTAATATCGCTGAACAGTGCCGCATTCCTGTCATTTTATTTGATACGCCGTATAACCGCGGCCCACTCCCAGAAGGAGTCATTCGAGTGTACAACTGGCATGAAGCGAAGCGACAAGTGGAACAATTAGTTACAACAACAAGCTGACACTATACATCAGCTTGTTGTTGGCATGATGGACACATTCCGTACACTTCAAACTTATGACCGGAAATGCTGTATCCTCGCAAATCTTCGGATAATTCATTCATCGGACACGTCACAAGCTCTTTTGTTTTTCCACATGACATACAAATAAAATGATGGTGATGGTGATGCACATTGCACGTAAACCGAAAACGCTTCTCTCCAGAAAGCTCTGTCATTTCCAAAATACCTAGCTCGACGAACAACGCCAAATTGCGATAAACTGTGTCAAAGCTAAGACCTGGATATCGCTCTTTCATCACATCAAGCACGTCTTTTGCTGTTAAATATTTGTCTGTTTGCGCGAACAGCTCCAACATTTCTTCCCGCTTTCCTGTATACTTAAATCCTCTTTTTTTCATTAATTCAAGCGCCTCAGACACGTTCATGCTTCTTTCACCCTCTCTTCCACTTTTTCCACATGATCGTACTAATCAATATGAAAACAGCTAACAGCACAATCGTTCCACCGGGAGCTAAATTCAAGTAATAGGAAAGAAACAAACCAGCAACGACAGCAAGCTCACCAAATAATATCGAAAAACATAACGCTTGTTTAAACCCTTTCGCGATTCGAATACTTGCTGCCACCGGAAGAGTCATAAGTGACGAAACGAGTAAAATACCGACAATCCGCATCGAAGCGGCAATGACGAGCGCAACTAACACGATGAAAATAAAATGGAGCGTCTTTACTTTTACCCCTGATGCGTGGGCATACTCCTCATCAAATGATAAAATAAACCATTCTTTATACAACAATAAAATGATCGTAAGTACGATGAAAAAAATGATGCCGATCGTCCATACGTCCGAGCGGCTTACTGCGCTCACGCTTCCAAATAAATACGAAAACAAATCAGTATTAAATCCATCGGCAAGAGAAATGAAAATGACACTTAGTCCGATGCCACTAGATAAAATAATCGGAATAGCTAATTCTTGATAATGTTTATATACGGTGCGCAATTTTTCAATAAATAATGAGCCTGCGACGGAAAAAGCCATACCAATATAAATTGGATTGAGTGTAGCTGTTGTTAACCATTTTTTTTGCACAAGTAAGCTGGCGGCGATCCCTGCAAGCGTCACATGACTTAACGCATCGGCGATAAGTGATAAACGTCGAACGACAATAAACACACCTAAAAGAGGAGCGATGAATCCGATAAATATCCCGACAATGAACGCATTTCGCAAAAACTCATACTGAAACAATGCTTCTAACATGCATATCGTCCCTTTCTACACATGGTCGTGGGCGAGTAAATGGAGATGATGACCATAAAATGATGCTACATCTTCTGTCTTTAGCTGCGCGAACTGCTGCACGCTTCCGTGAAAATGTAAATGTTTATTTAAACAAGCAACATGCGTCACTTTCTCCGTAATTGTTCCGATATCATGCGTCACGAGAAGTAGCGTCATATGATGCTGTTTGTTTAATTGCTCAAGCATATCATAAAAACTTTGAACGTGTTGGACGTCCACTCCAACAGTCGGCTCATCTAAAATTAAAAATTCCGGTTTTGACACAATGGCGCGGGCAATAAATACACGTTGCTGTTGTCCCCCTGAAAGTTCGCCAATATTTCGATGAACAAACGGGCTCATACCGACTGCATCAATTGCTTCATATACCGCTTTTTCATCGCTTTTTTTCAATCGACGAAATAAACCGAGCTTTCCAGTTAAGCCGCTTGCTACAACTTCGTACACCGTCGCAGGAAACCCTGTGTTAAAGCTATTTGCCTTTTGAGATACAAAGCCGATTTTATACCAATCTTTAAACTGTTCAATCGGTGTGCCGAACAAAAAAATGCGCCCTGTTTGCGGCTTTAACAATCGTAAAATACATTTGAGCAACGTTGATTTTCCCGAGCCGTTCGGACCGACTAAACCGACGAAAGCCCCCCTCGGAATGCGAAAATCGATATGTTGCAACACGTCCTCATCATCATATCGAAACGATACGTTTTCTATTCGTAAAATATCATCCATTGCTTAACCACCTTAATTCAAAATGATTCCGATTCATCAGTAAGTATAACGCATTTACCTTCATTAATGAATAGCGGACTTAAATTTAGCACCGCGCACTTCTTGTGTATTCATAATGGTAATAAAAGCGTTTGGATCAATTTCATATACAATCGACTTCAATTTCGTCACTTCTAAGCGTGTAACGACAGCATAAATAACTTCTTTTTGCTCATCCGTATATCCACCTTTCCCCATTAGCTTTGTCGTCCCGCGTCCGAGTCGATTCAAAATAGCATCTGATACTTCCTCGTAGCGATCCGACACGATGAGCACCGCTTTTGTTTCATCTAATCCTTGAATGACCGTATCAATCGTTTTAAAAGCAATGTAATATGTCAACACGGAGTACATGGCTTGCTTCGGCCCAAATACAAATGCCGCCCAAGTAAAAATAAACACGTTTGTAAACATAACAAATTCACCGACAGAAAACGGTAGTTTTTTCGTCATTAAAATACCTAAAATTTCTGTTCCGTCTAACGAACCGCCGTGTCGAATGACAAGCCCTACACCTGCACCAAGAATTGCACCACCGAACACCGTTGCTAAAATGGAATCTGTTGTAAACGGGGATACATGATGAAACAAGCGCTCCATAACAGCTAAAACAACGATAGAATAAAAGGAGGAGAGCATAAACGTTTTTCCGATTTGTTTATAACCGAAATACATAAAAGGTACGTTTAGCAAAATAACGAGCGTTGCAAAATTTAGCCATACATCATTCGGAAGGACGCGATCAAGAATAAGGGAAATACCGATCACCCCACCGTCAATAATTTCATTTGGAACTAAAAACAACTCGATCGATAGCGCCGCAAGCGTCGCACCAATCGTCATCATGACAACACGATATAATAGATGACTTACCGTTTCTTTTTTATGCTCCCTTTTCATCCGAATCTCCCCTTTCATTTATTTCATTATACCATCGCACATCTTCTTCTTCTTTCTCATATCGTAAACAAGGAGGGATGCTTCGTGAATGTATATCATAAAATTGTCCAACATAAAATGAAATCGATTACCGCGGCCGAGTTAATGATGTACGCAAAACAATACAACGTGTCGCTTTCGTCCAAAGATGCCGAAATCATCGTTCAAATGATGCGCGAAAAAACGATTGATGTGTTTAATGAGCAAGCTAGAAAAGATTGGATTCGCGAACTCGCTTATCGTACGTCGCCGCAACTTGCCAAGCAAGCAAATGACTTTATCCGCCAGTTTATACAGTAAGAAGGCTGCCTGTCGACAGCCTTCTACTCGGCAATTTTCTCACGAATATGCGGATCGAACTGTTGCGCACGCAACATCGCAATTTCAAATCGATATGGTGGCTTTGCCGCTGACTTTTCACCAACATACGGCGTCTCTAAAATTTTTGGTACATGCATGAGCTGTGGATGATGCACAATATAATTTAGCGCTTCAAATCCGATATGACCGAAACCGATGTTTTCGTGGCGGTCTTTTCGGCTTCCGCACGGATTTTTACTATCATTAATATGCAGTACTTTTAAACGATCAAGCCCTACGATGCGATCAAATTGTTCTAACACGCCATCAAAATCGTTAACAATATCGTATCCTGCATCATGCGTATGACACGTATCGAAACAAATAGACAATTTATCATTATAAACGACGCCGTCAATGATTTTCGCCAATTCTTCAAAGCGGCTTCCACATTCCGAACCTTTTCCAGCCATCGTTTCTAATGCCACTTGCACTTGTTGATCGGGCGTGATTACTTCGTTTAATCCTTCTATAATTTTAGCTATCCCTGCCTCAATTCCTGCACCGACATGTGCACCGGGATGAAGAACGAGCTGCTTGGCGCCGATCGCTTCCGTTCGTTCAATTTCCGAGCGCAAAAAAGAGACGCCAAGTGAAAACGTATCCGCATTCATCGTATTACCAATATTAATAATATACGGAGCATGAACAACAATTTCATCGATACCATGCGCTTTCATATGGGCAATTCCTTGTTCAATGTTTAACTGTTCAATCGGCTTCCGCTTTGTATTTTGCGGTGCCCCTGTGTAAATCATAAATGTGTTTGCCCCGTATGAAACGGCTTCTTTACTCGCAGCTAATAGCATCTCTTTCCCGCTCATCGATACGTGCGAACCAATTTTTAACACACCATTCTCTCCCTTATTTCTTTTTCGCTCTTTGTTTTTTCAGTTGCTCACGCAATTTTTTCTTATATCCTGGCTTTACTTTCTTTTGTTTTTTCGCTATTTTTTCCACAAGTTGCTCAACTTCATCAACTTTTTTCTCTCTTTTACGTCCGTTCCATGCGTCGAGCTCGACCCATTCCCCATGACGCAAGTCGCGATGGAGAAACTGAATCCCCTTTTTTTCTAGCTTCACAAGCGCATGTTGATCTGATGCTTCATAAATCGTCGTTGCAATCCCAGCATAGCCAGCACGTCCTGTGCGACCCGCACGGTGAACATAAAAGTCTAAATCCGTCGGCAGCTCGTAGTTTATAACATGGCTGACACCTTCAATGTCAATGCCTCGCGCTGCCAAATCTGTCGCAACAATGTATTGAAATTGCAAGTCCCGAATGGCCTTCATCGTTTTTTTCCGCTCGCGTGGTGTTAAATCGCCATGTAGCACACCTACTTTTAATCCTTTTTCAATTAAACCTTCCGCCACTTCATCAGCCGTTTTGCGCGTATTAGCAAACACGATAGCTAAATACGGATTATAACTAACTAATATATCATATAAAAGCTGCAAACGGTCGCGATGACGGAGCGGAACAAGAATATGTTCAATCGTGGACGCTGCTACTTGTTTCGGAGCGATATGAATATGAGTTGGGTTCTCCATATACTTTTTCAAAAACGGCTTCAGCTTTTCAGGAATTGTTGCAGAGAAGACAAGCATTTGTAAATCTCCAGGCATTCGTCCAGCCACTTGATCGACGTCCGTAATGAACCCCATATCGAGCATGACATCCGCCTCATCAATAACAAGCATGCGAGCAGTATGAACAAATAAAGCCTGTTCACGAACGAGATCATAAACGCGTCCTGGTGTACCAATCACAATATGAGGTTGTGTTTTTAATTTTTCAATCGCTCGCACCTTATCCGTCCCACCGACAAAACAGCGCGCTGTAATTCGATGATCATCTGGACAAAATTTCGTAATTTTTAACACTTCATGATAAATTTGTGTTGCTAACTCACGAGTCGGTGCTGTAATGACTGCCTGCACTTCTTCCACATGTGGATCAATACGCTGGATGATCGGCAATAAATAAGCATGAGTTTTTCCCGTCCCTGTTTGCGACTGACCGATGACGCTTTCCCCCCGCAACACAGCAGGAATGACACGCTCTTGAATCGGTGTCGGTTTATGAAACTGCATATGATGAATCGCTTCTATAATAAACGGATGAAACGAAAAACGTTCAAACACGATTTCTCATCCCCTTTCTTATTCAGTAAAAAAAATAAACCAGTTACATATTATATACGAACACTAACCGTTCATTCAACTATATGAACTTTTGTGCATATCGTAATATAGATGAAAAAAGCAAAGTTAGCTAGCTCATACGGAAAGGAGGATTTTCATTGCGACACCCATTTATGTTTCCGCCTTCTCGTTCGCCAATGCCGCCCATGTGGCAACAACCTATGATGCGACAAATGCACGGAGGGATGTTTTCACGTTTGTTTGGCAGTCAACTTCCTGCCCAAGGCGCATTACCGAGCATTGATTCGATGTTAACGAATGTACAAAAAATGTTGCACATGGTTCAAACCATTACACCAATGGTACAACAATACGGCCCGCTCATTAAGAGCATGCCTTCAATGATGCGAATTTTTCGTGAATTGAAACAGTCTGATTCCACAGCAAAAACAAGTGAAACAGCGAGCGAAACAAGCGCTGCTACGACTGAGAAACAAATAGTAAACAAACAACGTCCCGTTCCAACTGCACGCAAACAAAAAGAGCAAAAACAAGAAAAAACGAAGAAAAAAGGACACTCCGTTCCAAAACTATATATTTAACTTTTGTATGTTCGCTCCTTCTTTTATATAATGAAAACGACAAACACGCCGAGAAGGAGCGATCCATATGGAAGTGATAAAAATTACGCCACGCGGATATTGTTACGGAGTCGTCGATGCGATGGTCATCGCCCGCAACGCCGCGCTCGATCCTACGTTACCAAGGCCGATCTATATTTTAGGCATGATCGTTCATAATAAACATGTCACAGATGCATTTGAAGAAGAAGGTATTATTACACTCGACGGTCCGAATCGACTTGAGATTTTAGAGAAAATCGATCATGGAACGGTCATCTTTACCGCTCATGGCGTTTCACCTGAAGTGAAACAGCGTGCGCGAGAAAAAGGGCTCGTCACCATCGATGCGACATGCCCAGACGTCACAAAAACACATGAGCTCATTCGCGAGAAAGTTGCTAACGGATATGAAGTCATTTACATTGGAAAAAAAGGACACCCTGAACCTGAAGGAGCGATTGGCGTCGCACCTCATGCCGTCCATTTAATCGAAAAGCCTGAAGATGTGGAACAACTGAATATTCAATCAGAACACATTATTGTGACAAACCAAACGACAATGAGTCAATGGGACGTTGCACATATCATGGAAAAAGTAAAAGAAAAATATCCACATGTGGAAATGCATCGTGAAATTTGTTTAGCGACGCAAGTACGGCAAGAAGCGGTCGCTGAACAAGCGAAAGAAGCGGATGTGACGATTGTTGTCGGCGACCCGCGAAGCAATAACTCGAATCGACTTGCTCAAGTATCTGAAGAAATTGCCGGAACGAAAGCTTATCGAGTAGCGGATGTGACAGAAATCGATATTGAATGGATTAAAGATGCGAAAAAAGTAGCGGTTACCGCTGGTGCATCGACGCCAACACCGATTACAAAAGAAGTCATTGACTTTTTAGAGCAGTTTGATCCAAATCGTCCTGAAACGTGGACACGTGAACGAAAAGTACCGCTAACAAAAATTTTACCAAAGGTGAAAAAAAGAGGCGAATAAGCCTCTTTTTTATATGAACGTAAATGGTTCTGTATTCACTTGAGACACATATATATCAACTGCAAATTTTTGTTGTGCGCACATCGTTTTTAATACGTTCGCTACTCCTTCTTTCATGACTTTTTCGACATGATGTCCCGGATCAACGACATGTAAACCGAGCATTAACGCATCATGTGCGACGTGATAGTATAAGTCGCCAGTAACGTACACATCCGCACCTCGCATTTTTGCCTCGCGAATATATTTATTTCCGTCTCCTCCGATAACCGCTACTTTGCGAACGCGGCTATCTAACTCGCCGACGACACGAACAGCCGGCACTTGCAATGACGCCTTCACATGTTCAGCGAATTGTTGCAACGTCATTTCTTCGCTTAACTTGCCGATCCGTCCAAGCCCATATGCCGTTCCTTTATTTTCAAGTGGATATATGTCATATGCCACTTCTTCATACGGATGTGCCTGTAACATGGCCCGCACCACTTTTCGTTGCAAGCTGGCAGGAACAATCGTTTCAATCCGTACTTCTTCTACTGTCTCTAACGTTCCTTGCTGACCGATAAACGGATTGGCTCCTTCTTCTGGTAAAAAAGTGCCAACCCCTTCACTGTTAAATGTGCAATGACTATAATTTCCGATATGCCCAGCCCCCGCATCACCCAATGCTTTTCTCACCGCATCCGCATGCGTACGCGGCACATATACAACAAGCTTTTTTAGCGGCTCCTCATACGTTGGAACGAGAACGTCAACGTCTTGCAGTTGCAAAGCTTCAGCAAGCCAATCATTCACCCCTCCTTTTGCAATATCTAAATTCGTATGCGCAGCGTAGACGGCAATATCGTGTTTTATACATTTTTCAATCATTCGACCGTACGGCTGGTCGGTCACAATATGTTTGAGCGGGCGGAAAATCGGTGGATGGTGGGCAATGATTAAATCGATTTGATGTTCAATCGCTTCATCGACAACTTGTTCTAACACATCTAGCGTGATCATGACACGGCGAATCGGTTTATTTAATGTACCGATTTGCAAACCAATTTTGTCGTCTTCCATCGCCAAATGTTTCGGAGCAAATTGTTCGAACAGCTGAATGATTTCATATCCGTTTGGCGTTTTCATCGTTTTAAAGCCTCCTCTACTATGCGTAATGTTTCAATAAACTGTTGCCTCTTTTTTATCGCTTCTCCTGTTTTTGCATGTTTTAACTGCTCGATCACATCACGCCAATGACTCATTTCCATCATCCATTTCTTTTCGAACGCTTCATTTCTTTCTTTTAATAAAAATGGACCGAGCAACAATTCGATATGAAGTTGTGTATATGGTCGAAGCGGATGACCTCGTTCGGCAACGAGCACTTCATAAATTTGTCCATCTTCCTCTAAAATGCGCTCATCAATCAATTCCCAATTATTTTCCAACAGCCATTTACGCACAATATGAGCGCCAACGTTCGGCTGTAAAATTAACCGTTTAACAGCGCATAGTTTTTCTTTCCCTGCTTCTAAAATGTTAGAGATAAGCGTTCCTCCCATTCCGGCAATCGTCACACAATCAACTTCATTTGGCGCTACAACTTGTAGACCGTCTCCTTTACGAACGGAAATAACGTGAGAAAGTCCGCACTTTTCTACTTGCTGTTTTGCTGAACGAAACGGTCCATCTGCTACTTCCCCCGCAATCGCTTTTGTTATGTATCCGTGTAAATACGCATAACATGGCAAATACGCATGGTCTGATCCGATATCTGCCAACACGCTTCCTTTTGGAATAAATGAAACGACCGTTTGCAATCGCTTAGATAATTGTAATTCATTCACAATGATCACCACGCTTTTTTCTTCAGTTTATCACGTTTTACAAAAAACGAAAAATCCCTTCACCGAAGTAAAGGGACTTTTCAGCTTCGTTTATTTCAATTCGGCAAGCCATTTTGCCATTTCTTCTGCTTGATCCGCAGGTACTAATCCAGCTGGCATGCTTCCACGACCGTTTACTAACACCTCTTTAATTTGGTCGACAGATAAACGATCGCCCACACCTGTTAATGCTGGGCCAACGCCACCTTCATAGTTCGCACCATGACATGCTACACAGCTTTTCTTGTAAATGTCTTCTGGACCAGCAGCTGCTGTTTCTTCTGTCTTTGCGCCGCCTTCTTTCTCTTTCGCGACTTCTTTCATATCTCCGAGGCCTTTTACAGACAGAAAGAAAATGAGACCAATTCCCATCACCATAATGAGTGCAAATGGGATTAACGGATTGCGATTCATACTTTACCCTCCCTTATGTAATAAAACATGTTTTTCAAAATGAAAACGTTACAAACAATTTTATTGTACTTTAAATTCCCATAAAGGAAAAGCCCCGTATGTAAATTTTTTTAAATGAAAAATGAAGAAATAAGAAGAATAATGCCGACAACGCCCGAAATGAAAAAATACATAAGCGAAAAACGCCAACCGATCAACAGCCAGACGAAACAGTTGAACATAACTGCCGCCGCTAATGCATTCGTACTTCCCGAGAAATAAAAATCGCTCGCACGAATCGAAAGAAGGAGCAACGACAAAGCTCCAACAATAAGCGCAATATGCGTTAACATCTTGTTTTGCACAAAAAAACGAACGGCTATAAAACAAATTATGACAAAAAGTGACAAAATGAGCGTTTGCAAAACGAACGACAATTCAGTAAAATAAATGACAAGAAGAGCAAGCGGTAAACATATGCCGATCATCGCCATTGTTGCACGGATTGCCCATGTCGGTACTTGTCTCGTTGATCGTTCAACATCGTCACGATTTCCTTCTGTATACAATGCAAGAAGAAAATCGCAATATTGTTCCGGCAACAGCCGCGTCTTCTTCCAATACTTAATTTCGTTAATAATGATCTCTTTTCGTTTTTGTTCCATTGAATACGCATTCCTTCCTAAATAAAGAAATAGCTTACTTCTATTGTAAGAAGTAAACTATTTCTTGTAAACGGTTATTCTAAAAAGTCTTTTAAACGTTTGCTGCGGCTTGGATGGCGTAGTTTTCGCAACGCCTTCGCTTCAATTTGGCGAATGCGTTCGCGCGTCACGCCAAACACTTTTCCGACTTCTTCAAGCGTTCGCGTCCGTCCATCGTCAAGGCCGAAGCGAAGACGAAGCACGTTTTCTTCTCGATCTGTTAGCGTATCTAACACGTCTTCGAGCTGTTCTTTCAATAGTTCATACGCCGCATGTTCGGCAGGAGATGTCGCATCTTGGTCTTCAATGAAGTCGCCTAAATGTGAATCGTCTTCTTCGCCAATCGGTGTTTCAAGCGACACAGGTTCTTGAGCGATTTTTAAAATTTCTCTCACTTTTTCTGGCGTTAAATCCATCTCTTCTGCAATTTCTTCGGGAGATGGCTCGCGGCCGAGATCTTGCAACAGCTGACGCTGAACGCGAATAAGCTTGTTAATCGTTTCAACCATATGGACAGGAATGCGGATCGTGCGCGCTTGGTCAGCAATGGCGCGCGTAATTGCTTGGCGAATCCACCATGTTGCATATGTGCTAAATTTATATCCTTTGCGGTAATCAAATTTTTCGACCGCCTTAATTAAGCCCATGTTCCCTTCTTGAATTAAGTCAAGGAAAAGCATACCGCGGCCGACGTAACGTTTCGCAATGCTTACGACGAGGCGAAGATTCGCTTCTGCTAGACGGCGTTTAGCTTCTTCGTCTCCTTGTTCAATACGTTTCGCTAGTTCAATTTCTTCCTCCGCTGACAATAGCGGAACGCGGCCGATTTCTTTTAAATACATGCGGACAGGGTCATTAATTTTTACGCCCGGCGGAACGCTTAAATCGTTTAAATCGAACTCTTCATCTTTCAAATCGTCGAAATCTGGATCGTCTAAATCAGCATCATCAAGATCAGACTCGCCGACGACTTCGATACCTTGTTCGTTTAAATACTCATAATACTCATCCATTTGATCAGAATCAAGATCAAACGGGGATAATCGTTCAGCGATTTCTTCATAGGTAAGAACACCACGTTTTTTACCTAGTTCGACTAATTGTTCTTTTACTTGTTCTAACGTTAAATCGGAATGTGTTGACTTTTCAGCCATTTATTCCCCTCCTTCCAAAATGCAAAGACTTTCGCAATGCGATGATCTCACTTGCAATGCGTTTGGCGCGCTCATAATCTTTTTGCCGTTCGGCTTCCCGTAGCTGCGCTTCTTTTTGCTTCAACAACTGTTCTTGAGGGTAATTGAGCACGCATTGGATATAATCTTGTAACTCTGCTGATGAAATATTTTCGTTTATCGGCATCATCGCCAGCTCTGTAACAGTGCGCTTCAATTGCGGATCATGAATGCGTTCAAGTAACGAGCTTACATCGGGTTCGTGTCCTTCTTCGTAAAACGCATATACATAAGCGACAATGGCGCGATGCTCTTCAATGTTGAATGCCCCTTCGATCGCTTGTTGAACTGTAAATGCGATCGTTTTATCACGCAACATATGTGCGATTAACATCCGCTCTGCCTTTTGAAAGGCTGGCAACAATTTCGATTTCGTAGGCGGCAATACTGTTTCGCGATGCTCTTTCTTGCGTTCGACTTGTTGCTTCTTCCCATATACCGCCATTTGTTCGCGCAATGCATCCATTGAAATAGAAAACTCATCAGCAAGTTGCCGCAAGTAATAATCGGCTTCAATCGCATTAGATAAACGGCTAATTTCTTTTACCGCTTCTTCAATGTAGCGAAGACGCTCGCTTTCGTTTTGCAAATGACGACCGCGCTTTAAATATTCAAGCTTAAACGCCGTCAACGACAAGCTCGCATCAAGTACGTGATGACGAAAACGATCAGCACCGTATCGACGCACGTACTCATCAGGATCGAGTCCGTCTGGCATCATCGCGACTTTTACGTAGCAACCAGCCTCAACGAGCGTTTCTGACGCCCGCAACGCAGCATCTATCCCCGCTCGATCACCATCGTAACAAACGATCACCGACGAGGCGTTTCGACGCAGCATACGTGCTTGCTCTTCTGATAACGCCGTCCCCATCGTTGCTACCGCATGGGTAATGCCCGCCCGCACAGCAGCAATTACGTCTGCAAACCCTTCAAGTAGAACGACTTGCTGCTTTTGCCTCATCGGCAAACGCGCCTCATGAAAATGATATAAAATGTTTCGTTTATTAAAAATGGGTGTTTCAGGGCTATTGACGTACTTCGGATCTTCGTTTCCGAGCGTTCTGCCCGAAAAGGCAACCGTTTCTCCTTGATGGTTATGAATCGGAAACATAATGCGATGGCGAAAACGATCAAAATATGATTCCTCACCTGATTTTTTCGCAATTAAGCCCGCTCGTTCCATAAGCGGAAGCGAAAAGCCTTTGTTTGCTAAAAACGTGACAGCCGCATCCCAAGATGGCAAAGCGTACCCAATTTCGAACTGTTCAATGATCTCGAGCGTAAATCCACGTTGAAGCAAGTAGTTTAATGCTTCCTCTCCTTCATTTGTATGCATAAGCAAATGATGATAAAACTTCTTTAACAGCTCATGTGCTGCAACCATCACCGCTGTTTCTGTTCGTTTAGCCGATGGATGATCATCGACAACGTCCGATAAATCGACATTTGCCCGCGGCGCCAATCGCTTTACAGCCTCAATAAATGTGATCCCTTCAATTTCCATTAAAAACGAAAACACATTTCCGCCTGCTCCACATCCAAAACAGTGGTAAATTTGTTTTTCTGGTGAAACAGAAAAAGAAGGTGTTTTCTCTCCGTGGAAAGGACATAATCCAAAGTAGTTGCGCCCTTGCTTCTTCAGTGAAACATACTGCTGAATGATGTCTACAATATCGACTGAGCGACGAATATGCTCAACCGTTTCTTCAGGAATGCGTTGTCCCATGTTCCAACAGCTCCAAACATATTTCGACAAAACTCGTTTCTGATATAGAAATGTTTTGTATGTCTTTATTCTCCATCGCGCGAAACAATCCTTCTTTTTGCGAAAAAAATATTGTCGAAAATCCCGATGCATTGTCACTTGACAATTAGCTATAAATAGTTTATTCGTCCTATGTTCAGTCTAAACCTGTTTTATCACAATTTTTTATTATAATATAAAAAACATGAGTTGGCTATAAAAATACATCAAAATGAAAAGCACATATCACTATTGTGACTGTGCTCCATTCGTTTATTTCTCTCTTTTCCGCATAATATTCATAATGACGTTTGCTGTTTCTTCAACAGCTTTATTTGTTACATCGATGACTTCGCAGCCAATTTTTTTTACGATGCCATCAAAATATTGCAATTCCTCTTTAATCCGATCGATATTTGCATAAATGGCGCGATCATCTAACCCGAGCGACTTCAATCGCTCACGACGAATTTCATTTAACTTTTCTGGGCTAATTTTCAGTCCAAAACATTTTTCTGGCGGCACTTGAAATAACTCCTCTGGTGGGTCAACTTCTGGAACGATGGGCACGTTCGCTACTTTAAAGCGCTTATGGGCTAAATATTGTGATAATGGCGTTTTTGACGTGCGTGATACGCCAATTAACACGATATCTGCTCGCAAAATGCCGCGCGGGTCACGTCCATCGTCGTATTTCACCGCAAATTCGATAGCTTCAATTTTACGGAAGTAATCTTCATCTAGTACACGAACAGGTCCTGGCTCGCAACGTGGCGTCATTCCGAATAGTTGTTCCATTTGTTCAATGAGCGGTCCGATAATGTCATATACAGGAACCCCTTCACGTGCCGCCTCAGCTAATAAAAATCGGCGCATTTCTGGTATCACTAATGTAAATACAATGATCCCTCGGTTCATTTTAGCTAAAGCGACAACTTCCGATAACGTCTCAACGTCCTCTACGTACGGGACACGTCGGAACTGCACGAGCGCCCCTTGAAACTGACTCGCCGCCGCCTTCACAACGAGTTCTGCCGTCTCTCCTGCTGAATCGGATACGACGTATACGATCTGGCTCATGTTTTTCCCCCTTTAAAGCACGTCTTCTTTCGCTAGCGCGACAAGCACCTTCGTCATATTTGTTTTCGTGATGCGCCCAACAACTTCATACCCTTTGTCTACTTTTTTAACGACAGGCATCGCATCAATTTGTTTTTCAATCAATTTTTGGGCGACATCAATAAGTAAGTCATCTTTTTCACAAAAAGTAATGTTCGGCATTCTCGTCATAATAATATTGACAGGGATCGATGTTAACTCTTGTTTTCCGATGCTCGCGCGAAGCAAATCTTTCCGAGATAAAACGCCGACGAGCAAAGATTCCTCGTCCACGACAAACAACGTGCCAACATCCTCTAAAAACATCGTGACAATCGCATCATAGACGCTCACGTTTTCATGAATGACAACAGGAATGGATTGATAGTCACTTACTTTAATTTTTTTAATTTTATCGGCAAGCAACTGCGTCCCTGTTTTTCCTGTGTAAAAATAACCGACACGAGGTCTCGCCTCTAAATATCCCGCCATCGTCAAAATGGCCAAGTCTGGTCTCAACGTCGCACGCGTCAAATTAAGCTTCTCAGCGATGTGCTCACCTGTAATCGGACCGTGATCTTTGACGATTTGCAAAATTTGTTCTTGACGTTTATTGAGTTCGATTGTCGCTCACCACCTTACAATAGGCTACATTATAAGACCATATTATAATTCATCTTCATATTTTGCAAACAAAAGTGGGAAGCGGACAACGTTATATTTGTCCGCTTTCACCTTTTAATGTATGGAGCTGCCGTAAAAAACGTTTTGTCTTTAACGAGAGACCTGAATATTCATCGTAGTAGGCTGAGATGATCGTTTGCAGTTGTTGTTTCGTTTCTTGTTTGACAGCGATTCGACCAATACGGGACAAATCAACGTAGTAAAAAAGGCGAAGCAGCTTCAACACCGATGAGCTCATCGATATGCGGTGTGGATCGCGCTCAAAACAGCGATGACAGAGAAATCCTCCCTCTGTAATTGAAAAAGCAAACGTTCCTTCTGTTTGTCCACAAACGGCGCAGCCGTCCAACTTCGGATACAATCCGAATGCTGGAAGGAGCTTCATTTCGTATATGTATGTCAGTACCTCAGCATCGAGCCCTTCATTCATATACGTGAGCGTTTGTAAAAGAAGTTCAAACAAATACGGATTCGGCTTTCTTTCTTCCGTTGCTTTATCTGTTAACTCCACAATATATGACGCATATGCTGTCAAAAAAATATCTTCTCGTATATGCCGCATCGTTGAAAGCAATTCCCCTTGATGCAAGCTTCCGACGCCACGGCTTTTTTGTACGAGATATATTCCGTATGTAAACATTTGCGTAACGGAAGAAAGGCGGCTACTCGGCTTTTTCGCTCCTCGTGCCATCGCAGCAACCTTTCCCCATTCGCGCGTAAATATCGTAACGATTTTATTCGTCTCTCCGTAGTCGATTGTTCGAATAACAATTCCTTCACACTTTTCAAACATGCAACATAACCTTCCAACGTTAAAGGACGTGGTAATCTCGTTCTGCTAAGTAATATGTCTCATTATCCCCTTGCTCTTGCGTTTCGCGTTCTAACTCCTTAAATAAAAGATACGTGTCAATATTTCCTGTTTGACTAAACAGTTTCCAAGTAAAATCGAGCATCGAACCACACCTTTCTCTCGTTAGTTGACGGTGATTGAGCAGCTCATTTGTAGTTTGCCCTTCTCTCGCTGTCACGATGTCTTTTAAAATTTTACAGCCTTAATATTCGTCTTCTCGATAACCAAGATCCCGCAACTGTCCCATTTTATTGCGCCAATCTTTTTGCACCTTTACCCATAGTTCTAAAAACACTTTTGAACCGAGTAGCGCCTCAATATCGACGCGCGCCCGCTGGCCGATTTCTTTTAACATTTGACCGCGCTTGCCGATAATAATTCCTTTTTGCGAATCTCGCTCCACAATAATTGTAGCCGCCACGTATACTGTATCGCTATTTTCACGGCGTTCGATCGAATCGATGACGACCGCAATCGAATGAGGCACTTCTTCTCTCGTCAAATGAAGCGCCTTTTCCCGAATAAATTCAGCAATAATGAATCGCTCGGGATGATCTGTTACTTGGTGCGCTGGGTAATATTGTGGCCCCTCAGGCAAGTAGTTTTTAATTTGTTGCAGCAACGTTTCGACATTGTTGCCTTGCAACGCTGAAATAGGAATAACTTCAGCAAACGCATGGAGCGAGCGATATTGCTCAATGAGCGGCAATAGGTCGTCCGGATGCACTTCATCGATTTTATTAATGACTAAAAACACCGGTGTTTGCACATGCTTTAAGCGCTCAATAATAAATTCATCTCCGCGACCGAGCCCTTCTACTGCGTTTACCATAAATAAAATTAAATCGACCTCTTGCAGCGCGCTTTGCGCTACTTTCACCATAAAATCGCCAAGCTTATGCTTCGGCTTATGAATGCCTGGCGTATCGATAAAAATGATTTGCGCGTCGTCTGTCGTGTATACACCTTGAATTTTATTGCGCGTCGTTTGTGGCTTATCGCTCATAATCGCAATTTTTTGCCCGATGACGCGATTTAAAAATGTAGATTTTCCTACATTCGGTCTTCCGATAATAGCTACGAATCCTGACTTATATCCTTCTCTAATCATGTAAACCTCCAACGCATAACGTATGCTTCTTTTTTATTTTACCAAAATATGAACACGATTTCACTACTATTTATGAAAATGTAAAGAATTTTTAAAAAATACATACATATAAGGAAAGAAAATGGAAATCCCTATAACGACGGAAAGCATGGCAAAAACGAGCACAGCACCAGCCGCCAAATCTTTCGCTTCTTTCGCTAACGGTCGATACTCATCCGTCACTAAATCAACCGTCCGTTCGATGGCGCTATTGACTATTTCTAAGCTAATAACTGCTCCAATCGTCAGCAACAAAATCAGCCACTCCATTTTCGAAATACGAAACACCGTCGCCGCAACAACTACGACGGACGTTGCTGTTAAATGAACGCGCATATGTCGCTCATGACGAACAGCGAGACGAATACCGTTTAAAGCATATGACATGCTCGCAATCAATCGCTTCCAGCTCATCATTTATCATCTCGTTAAACCGAACTGTTGTAACAATTGTTCTTGTTTTGCAAACATCACTTTTTCCTCTTCTTCCGTCTCATGATCATAGCCAAGCAAATGTAAAAAACCATGCACCGCTAAAAAGCCGAGCTCACGCATAAACGAATGGCCGTATTGCTCTGCTTGTTCACGCGCTTTTGGCAAAGAAATGATAATATCTCCTAGCACAGGCGGCAAGTCTGCACCGATAATTTCGATTTCTTCTTCCCCCATTTCTTCAAGCGCAAATGAAATGACATCTGTCGGTGCATCTTTTCCACGATACTCACGGTTTATTTCGCGAATTTTTTCATTGTCAACAAATGTCACACTCATCTCAGCGCCACTCGGCACGTTTTCTTCCTTTGCAGCATGTTGCAATAGCTGCTCAAGCAACTCAAGCTGTTCATCGGTTACTTCATTTGTTTCATCTATAAAATCAATGATTAACACGCAAATCCCTTCTTCCTCTATATGATTATGACAAAAGTGCAAAAAGGACCCACAACAATATGGGTCGCATTTACATTCCAGCTTCTTCATATGCAGCAATAATTTTGCCGACGAGCGGATGGCGTACAACATCAGCTTGCTCCAAAAAGACGAATGAAATTCCGTTTACATTCGTCAAAATATCTTTTGCAATCGCAAGTCCGGAGCGGACGCCTTTTGGCAAATCAACTTGCGAAATATCACCGGTAATGACCATTTTCGAACCAAATCCGAGGCGTGTCAAAAACATTTTCATTTGCGAAGGCGTCGTATTTTGTGCCTCATCTAAAATGACAAATGCATCATCTAACGTGCGCCCACGCATATAGGCAAGCGGAGCAATTTCAATTGCACCGCGTTCAATTAATCGCTGTGTATGCTCATGACCAAGCACGTCATGAAGCGCATCATAAAGCGGCCGTAAATATGGATCGACTTTTTCCTTTAAATCCCCGGGTAAAAACCCTAAGTTTTCGCCTGCTTCCACAGCTGGCCGCGTTAAAATAATTCGCTTGACTTGTCCGTTTTTCAATGCCTGGACAGCCATCACAACCGCTAAATACGTTTTCCCTGTTCCTGCTGGTCCAATGCCAAAAATTAAATCGTGCCGTTGAATGGCAGAAACGTATTGCCGCTGACCGAGCGTTTTCACGCGGATCGCTTTTCCCTTTGCATTTTTGCCAACTTCTTCGTTGTACAGTTCCGCAAAGTAAGAAATCGTGCCATTTTTGGCCATTTGTAGCGCATAAAGCACGTCCCGTTCACTAATTACAATACCTTTGCGAATGACAAGCAACAAATGGCGCAATAGCTCATCAACGAGTTCAATATGTTGTCTGTTTCCTGAAACGCTGATCGCTTCCCCGCGCGTTACAATCGAAACACCTAGTTCTTGTTCAATTCGCTTTAAGTGAATATCGTGCGTACCAAACAAAGCGAGCGCTTCATCTGCATTTTGTACGTTAGGGTAAATCGTGACAAACTGTTCCGACATTCCTCAGTCTCCTTGAATAATTGGTTGTGGTATCGCAATGTTTTCAATGACTTGGTAGTGCATTTCTACTTTTACTTTACCATTCTCCTTCGTCTCATGCAAAACTTTTTCACCTTGAATAGTCGCGTCTGCTGGCAAATTCCGTTTTAACTGCTCGCGCGCTATTCGTTTCGCTGCTAATTTAGCTTCATCATATGAATATTCCCGAACTACAATCTCTTTTTCACGCCACACTACTTTTTCATAAGTAACAGGCAACGTCCACGTCAAAAAACGAAATGTTTTTTCATCAACTTGTTTTTCAAATTGTGAAAATTGCTCTTTATTATTCCAAAAAAACGGAATTTTCCACGACCAGAGTCGAAGATAATGTGTTTCACGCTTCTTTCCTGTAAACATGTAAAACGTCGTCTTCATCGGAACGATAACGGTAGACTTGTACCATGTTTCTCCTAAAATTTGACCGCGCGCAGGCACGATCTCCGTTTGCCCTTCTTTCCCAATGAAACCTGAGACGAGCAGTTGTCCTGGAACGACGTGATCATGAACTTCTACAACCGCTTGACCTTGTTCAACAAACATATACGTAATGACTGCTTTTTTCTTCGCAACGAGATGTTGGGGAGTGTGCGATTCGGTTTGTTTCGGTTGCTTTTTTTCGACTACTTGACAATATAGCGTCGTTCCACGCCATTCAACACCAATCCATGTAATCGTATCCATATTGTTCATAATTGTTTTTTGAATGGATTCGGGAGTAGGGACGACAAATTGTAGCGCTCCTCGTTCAACACCGATTTTTTTCAATTGTTGCCGAACCGCATGTTCCGTTTCAGCGTTTCCTCCTGTCACTTCAATTCGCCAAACCATATTAGATAATAAAAATACAATACATATAAAAACAACTAATCCGACAACGATGCCGCTATTTTTCCATGACGCTTTCACCCAAAACGGTGCCCCTTTTCGCTCGAGAATATACAATTTACAACCACTTTTTCGCATCGCAATACGCACATGACGAAGATCGCGGAGAAATATATAACACGTGAGTGAATGTTCCCCCTCTCTTCTTACGTCCCATATGTATATGCCTCGTCGTGTGCATTCGTTTAATAATCGTTCTAATCCTTTTCCAACAATACGTATACGCAAGTTTCCTGACAGCCGATACATCCATTCGTTTTTCACACCCGCCCCCCCTATTCTTCCAAATACAGCACTTGGCTAATTTTCCCCTCAAGCAAAATTTCTTCAGGCAAAATCGTTTTAATGCTAAACGACTCCCCTTTAACAAGTAACTGACCGTTTTTTAACAATAAGCGCAACTCGCGGTCTGTAAATAGAAGCAAACCGCGATGATTTTCTATGTAGATGTGAATATGTCCAATCATCGTAATACGGGGGAGATCAACGATGACATCTGCCGGCAATTCCATTTGATTCGTTAGCCATTGCCGCATTTTGTTTTTCCACTTTTTTATCATAAACAAAACCCCCTTTCATCTCATATGTATGAGAGAAAAGGGGGTTATAGCACTTATTTTCTGCCAAACGGACGCTTCGCGCGCGGCGGACCAAACACTTCAGAAAAAATTACACCTTGTACGAGCGGATGGGTGGGCAATTGTTTTGCTTTTGTTTGCTGCTTGGCAGTCGGCTGTGATACGACAACTTGCTCCTGCTTTTGGTTGACTGTCCGTCTCGTTCGCGGTTCAACTTCTGTCAAAACAGCTGTCGACTGTTGTTCTTGTTGTTCTCGTTGTTCTTTTCGTTCCACCGTCTCTTCTAATGCTTTCATCCATTTTCCAATCCAAGAAATAAACGCTCCTAAAATAAACACGACAAATATGTTGTCAAAAAGCCAATCGATGAGCATCATCATTCATTCCTCACTTTTGCTCGTCATCAGGATGTTGTGTGAGCTTACCAATCGAATCACGCATATTTGTATCTGCCATAATGTTTTTTAAGTTCATATAGTCCATGACGCCGAGCTTGCCAGAGCGAAGCGCCTCTGCCATCGCAAGCGGCACTTGCGCTTCCGCTTCAATTACTTTCGCTTGCATTTCTTGTACGCGCGCTTTCATTTCTTGTTCAAGCGCTACTGCCATTGCACGACGCTCTTCTGCTTTCGCTTGCGCAATCTTTTTATCTGCTTCCGCTTGGTCTGTTTGTAATTCCGCACCAATGTTTTTCCCGATATCAATATCGGCAATATCGATCGATAAAATTTCAAACGCCGTCCCTGAATCTAGCCCTTTAGCTAACACCGTTTGAGAAATCATATCTGGATTTTCTAGCACTTTTTTATGATCGTCTTGAGAGCCGATCGTTGAAACTATTCCTTCCCCTACGCGCGCAATAATCGTCTCTTCACCTGCACCACCAACTAAACGATCAATATTTGCACGTACAGTAATGCGCGCTTTCGCCTTCACCTCAATACCATCCATCGCCACACCAGAAATGAACGGCGTTTCAATGACTTTCGGATTGACGCTCATTTGTACGGCTTCCAATACGTTTCGACCAGCTAAGTCAATCGCTGCGCAACGCTCAAACGTTAAATTAATGTTCGCTCTTTGAGCGGCAATTAAAGCGTTAACGACGCGGTCAACATTACCACCTGCTAAGTAATGGCTTTCTAACTGATTAATTGTCACATCTAATCCCGCTTTTTTCGCTTTAATGAGCGGATTAATGACGCGCGATGGAATGACGCGGCGCAATCGCATTCCGATCAGCGTAAAAATGCTAATCGGCACGCCGGAAGCAAGCGCTGAAATCCAAAGCATAACCGGAACAAATGAAAAGAAAACAGCTAACAACACAAGCCCTAAAGCAATCGCAATAATAAATAAAAATTGATCTGGTGTCATACGACTTCCTCCTCTTTTTTACATTCACGAACGACGATTTTTAAGCCATCTACATAAACGACTTCAACAGGACGATGTCGATCAATATATTCCCCTTCTGTCACGACATCTACACGCTCTTCATGAATGAGCGCTGTCCCAGCCGGTCGCAACACCGTTAGCGTCATGCCGCGCTTTCCGATTAAATCGACACGCGCTTCATGAGACACATACCCTCTTTCATTTCGCTGTTCGTCAGTTAGCACAATTTTTTCAAAAAGCGCCATCTTCTTTTTAGCAACTCGACTAAGCCACAGCCCCATAATAAGCGCACTAACGACGGCTACCGATAAAGACACGGTAATGAACGGAGAGTGCTTGGCAGCCAAAAACAAACTCCACACAAGCGTGCCTACCCCAGCGAAACCGATCACCCCGCCCGGTACAAACAACTCAATGACCAACAAAATGAGACCAATAGCGAACAATATGATCGCCCCGACGCTTGTTAAACCAGCCGCTAAATGCGATGAAAAAAAAAGGAAGAAACAAATGAAGCTTATTGTTCCTTTCCAATTCCAACGCGCATCGTACAGCTGCGCAACAAACGTCACGCTACCGACGATCAACAAAAGCGCAACGAGAAACGGGTGCGTCAAAGCGATAATGAAACCGGTCATGCTTTTTCCTCCCTTCACCTTTAATATGTACGTACGGGGAGAAAAAAAGTTTCAAAAATAGAAAACACCTTACAGTATTGTAAGGTGTTTTTCTTTAGCTTAAATGCTGTTGAACAAGTTTGTTTACGAGCGAGCCGTCCGCTTTTCCTTTCACTTTCGGCATGATCGCTCCCATTACTTTACCCATATCCGCTTTTGAGGAAGCGCCTACTTCGGCAATCGTTTCTTTCACGATTTGCACAAGCTCTTCTTCGCTCAACTGCTTCGGCATGTAAAGTTCAAGAACCGTAATTTCTTCTTTTACTTTATCAACAAGGTCTGTGCGACCAGCTTTTTCAAATTCTTGGAGGGAGTCTTTACGCTGTTTTAATTCGCGAGAAAGTACGGTTAATTCTTCATCTTCGGTCAACGTTTTGCCAAGTTTAATCGCTTCGTTTTGCAAAGCGGATTTTACCATACGAATGACCGACAATTTGTCCTTCTCTTTGTTTTTCATCGCTTGTTTCATATCATTGTTCAAACGTTCGAGAAGACTCATAAATACACCCTCTTTTAATATTTGCGCTTTCTAGCCGCTTCAGACTTTTTCTTGCGTCTTACGCTTGGCTTTTCATAGAATTCGCGCTTTCTTGCTTCTTGTAACGTACCTGTTTTTGAAACCGCACGTTTGAAGCGACGAAGAGCATCTTCAAGCGACTCGTTTTTACGAACGATCGTTTTTGACATCCTACTTCCCTCCCTCCGAACAAAACCGCTAATCCTTGTCACATGTAGAACATGTACTTTCAAAGTATAATATAACCAAGTCCATAAGTCAACTTCTTTTTACGAGCTTAACCGAATGGCATCGTCGACATCGTGAATGACGCGGACAAACTCGCCTTCGTTATACGGATAACCTGCCTTCGTAATCTTCACTTTCACGAGTTGACCGACCATGTCTTCCGTCGCCGGGAACTTTACTTTTAAGTAGTTGTCTGTATAACCGACGTATAGGCCGCTCGTTGGATTTTCTTTATCAAGTTCTTCTGGAATGACTTCTAGCACTTGTCCTTCAAACATCGACGCATACTCTTTCGCCAATTGATCAGAAAGCGCGATTAAACGATGGACACGTTCATTTTTTATTTCCTCGTCCACTTGATCAGGCATTCTCGCAGCTGGTGTACCTGTTCGTTTCGAGTATGGGAAGACGTGCAATTCAGAGAAACGTTGCGCACGAATAAATTCATACGTCTCCATAAATTCTTCTTCCGTTTCCCCTGGGAAGCCGACAATGACATCAGATGTAACAGCTAAATCTGGAAATACTTCGCGCAGACGAGCTAATCGTTCCGCAAAAAATTCGGTCGTATATTTGCGGCGCATCCGTTTTAACACTGTATTTGAGCCGGATTGTAGCGGAATGTGCAAATGCCGGACAATTTTATCCGACCGTTTCAACACGTCAATCACTTCATCTGTAATTTGACTCGCTTCAATAGATGAAATACGCAACCGTTTTAATCCTTTCACTTGCTCATCAATATCGCGCAACAACATGGCGAAGTTATAATCTTTCATATCTTCTCCATATCCGCCTGTATGAATGCCCGTTAATACGATTTCCTTATAGCCTGCATCTACAAGCTGTTGCGCCTGACGAATGACTTCTTTTGGATCACGCGAACGCATTAAGCCGCGCGCCCACGGAATAATGCAAAACGTACAAAAGTTGTTACATCCTTCTTGAATTTTAAGCGATGCGCGCGTGCGGTCGGTAAACGCAGGGACATCAAGTTCTTCATACACGCGCGTCTTCATAATGTTGCGCACCCCATTAATCGGCTGACGTTGTTGTTTAAACTGTTCAATGTACTCTAAAATTTTCCCGCGATCTTGTGTGCCGATGACGATATCAACACCCGGAATCGCCATCACTTCCGCCGGAGACGTTTGCGCATAACAGCCCGTTACACATATGACTGCATCTGGATTACGGCGCACCGCGCGACGAATGACTTGACGGCTTTTCTTATCCCCTGTATTCGTTACTGTACATGTATTAATAACATACACATCTGCATGAGTCTCAAAATCTTTTCGTTCATATCCAGCTTGCTTAAACAATTGCCAAATCGCTTCCGTTTCGTAATGATTCACTTTGCATCCTAACGTATGAAATGCAACTGTTGGCATATATATCACCTCACTTTAGTTCCCATTCGTAAGACAAAGCTGATAACGCATATAACGGCGCCGTTTCTGCCCGTAAGATGCGCGGCCCTAGACTACAAGCGACGAACCCATTTTCCGTTAGCAAAGCAACTTCCTGCTCCGAAAGCCCTCCTTCCGATCCGAAAACGATCAGGAGCGATTCCCCGTCGTTCATCGTTTGAAGGAGATGAGCAAATGCACGATGCCGCCCTTCTTTCGCCTCTTCCTCGTAAGCGATACATTTATGATCGATATCTTTCGCCCATGCGAGAAGCTGGCGAATGGTCATCGGGGCATAGACAGGCGGCATATACGCTCGGTGGGATTGTTCGGCCGCCTCTTTGACAATTTTTTGCCAACGTTCTACTTTTTTATCGCCTTTCTTCTCATCCCACTTGACGACGGAGCGAGAAGTGATAAGAGGAATGAACCCTTTTGCTCCAAGTTCTGTTCCTTTTTGCAACACGAATTCATATTTGTCGCCCTTTAACAATCCGCTAGCGATATACGCATGCACAGGAAGTTCTACATTTGTCTCCATCCATTGTATAATACGACACCGAACAAAATCATTGGAAATTTGTTCGATTTCACAAAGCATCGTCTCACTTTTTTCATTACAACAAAGAAGGCGATCACCTTCATTCATGCGCATGACTCGTCCAATGTGATGGACGTCATCGCCAGAAATGACTACATGATCGCCAACGACTTGCTCGTTACGTACAAAATATCGTTGCAATGCGAACACCCTTTTTCGTCATCATGTCAATTTATTGTTTTTTCGCAATAAACGCAACCCAGTCTTCCATCGTTAACGTTTCTTCAATTGTAAAGCCGGCGCGCAAAAGACCTTCTTTTACTTCTTGCTTTTTCGTTTGAATGATGCCCGATGTAATAAACATACCACCAGCACGCAATAAACGATACGCATCGTCAACAAAGCGAAGAATAATTTCAGCTAAAATGTTCGCCACGATGACATCGGCCTGTTCATCCATTCGATCAAGCAAATTGTTTTGTGAAACGATAACGACATCGTGTACTTTATTTAGCTTTACGTTCAACTTCGCGCTTTCTACTGCAACCGGATCTAAATCGAGCGCATGCACACGTTCAGCCCCTAACATGGCTGCGGCAATGCTTAAAATGCCCGAACCTGTGCCGACATCGACGACCGTATCGCCTTTTTTCACCGTTTTTTCAAGCGCTTGAATACACATCACAGTTGTCGGGTGCGTCCCTGTACCGAACGCCATGCCCGGATCTAGCTCAATAATTAGTTCATCGCTCGAAACCGGTTCATACGTTTCCCACGTTGGTACGATCGTAAAGCGCTCAGAAATTTTGACAGGGTTATAATATTTTTTCCACGCTGTTGCCCACTCTTCTTCGTTCACTTCGCTAATTGTAATTTTATTTCGCCCGATGTCAATGTTATATAACATTAAGTTGTTAATCGCCTGTTTAATTTCTTCAACCGTTTCACCTAAAAAACTATTTACTGGCAAATACGCCTTAATGATCACGCCTTCTTCGGGGTAATCGTCAGGATTGAGTTGGTAGATTTCCCCGTAAGTCGTTTCTCGTTCTTTCGTAAGTTCAAACGGATCTTCAATGACGACGCCGCCTGCACCTGCTTCATGTAAAATATTCGAAATCGCTTCGACCGCCTCATGTGTTGTATGAATGCTTATTTCTGACCATTTCATGATCTACCAACTCCTCCTTCACGTTACTCCCCTTTAAATGCTCGCTTCACTTTCGCAAAAAAGCTTTCCTCTTGACCGTGCCCTTGACTCAATTGCTCAAATTCACGCAACAACTGTTTTTGGCGTTCCGTTAATTTTGTTGGCGTAACGACGCGAACGCGAATATGTTGGTCCCCTTTTCCATACCCATGCACATTCGGCACTCCTTTTCCTTTCAGACGGAATTTCGTACCTGTTTGCGTACCAGCAGGAATTTTTAATTTCACTTTCCCATATAACGTCGGCACTTCAATATCTGCTCCAAGCGCTGCTTGCGTAAACGTAATTGGCATTTCGCAATAAATATCATCGCCGTCACGTTCAAAAAACTCATGTGGTTCGACATGGAAGACGATATATAAATCTCCCGCTGGTCCGCCATTAATACCCGGTTCACCTTGACCGGCTAGACGGAGCTGTTGACCATCATCGACACCTGCAGGAATTTTGACATGAATTTTTTTGCGCTTTTTCACGCGACCTGTCCCGTGACACGTCGCACATTTTTCTTTAATCAACTGCCCTGTGCCGCCGCAATGATGACAAACGCGCCGATTCACGATGCGGCCAAACGGTGTCGCTTGTTCGATCGTTAGTTGTCCTGTCCCGTGACAATGCGCGCACGTTTCTTTTTTCGTTCCAGCTTTCGCACCGGAACCATGGCACGTATCGCACGTTTCTTCGCGCGGAATTTCAATGTTCGTTTCTTTACCGAATACCGCTTCTTCAAATGTCAGGCGCATCGTGTATTGCAAATCTGCGCCTGCGCGCGGTGCGTTCGGATCACGGCGACGACCGCCGCCAAAAAAGCTACTGAAAATATCTTCAAAGCCGCCGAATCCACCAAAATCAAAGTCCGCACCGCCAAACCCACCAAACTGCTGGTTCGGATCAGTATGGCCAAACTGATCGTAATGGGCGCGTTTTTGATCATCGCTTAACACTTCGTATGCTTCTTTAATTTCTTTAAACTTTTCTGCTGCATCGGGCGCTTTATTAATATCTGGATGATACTGTTTTGATAACTTCCGATATGCTTTTTTAATTTCTTCTTTTGTCGCATTTTTACTCACGCCGAGCACTTCATAGTAGTCTCGTTTACTCATGATCACCCACTCCCGACTCGTTCACATGAACGTAATTTTATCATTGTCTGAACTCGTTGTGCAATATATTTGACGTTTCCATAGCAAAAAAGTCAAAGCCAAGGCAGGCCTGACTTTGACTTTTTGTTTGTTTACTTATCTTCTTTCACTTCTTCAAACTCTGCATCGACGACGTTGTCATCTTTTTTGCCTTCGCTTTGTTGCGCTTGTGCTTGTTGTGCAGCTTGTTCGTATAACTTGATCGAAAGTTGTTGTACAACTTCTTGCAACGCGTTTTTCTTCGCACGAATGTCTTCCATATCTTTTTTCTCAAGCGCTTCTTTCAATGCATCTTTTGCTTCTTGCGCCTTTTTCACATCCGCTTCGTCTACTTTTCCTTCTAGCTCTTTTAATGTTTTTTCCGTTGTGAAAATGAGATGGTCTGCTTCGTTGCGAAGTTCTACTTCTTCTTTTCGCTTCCGATCCGCTTCTGCGTTTTCTTCCGCTTCTTTAATCATGCGTTGAATTTCCTCTTCAGAAAGACCAGAAGAAGATTTAATTGTAATCGATTGTTCTTTATTTGTACCTAAATCTTTTGCCCGCACGTGCACAATACCGTTTGCATCAATGTCGAACGTGACTTCAATTTGCGGCACGCCGCGTGGAGCTGGTGGAATATCTGTTAATTGGAAACGGCCGAGCGTCTTGTTATCGGCAGCCATCGGACGTTCACCTTGTAACACGTGAATGTCCACTGCAGTTTGATTGTCTGCCGCCGTTGTAAAAATTTGTGATTTGCTTGTTGGGATCGTCGTATTGCGTTCAATTAATTTTGTAAATACGCCACCCATCGTCTCAATACCGAGCGAAAGTGGTGTAACGTCTAATAAAACGACGTCTTTTACATCACCGGCAATAACGCCACCTTGAATTGCCGCACCGATCGCAACGACTTCATCTGGGTTTACACCTTTATGCGGCTCTTTTCCAATTTCTTTTTTAATCGCTTCTTGAACGGCTGGAATGCGCGTTGAACCACCGACAAGAATGACTTTGTCGATATCATTAGGAGTCAAACCAGCATCTTTTAGCGCTTGACGGACAGGTCCCATCGTACGCTCAACTAAGTGCGCGGACAATTCTTCAAATTTTGCGCGCGTTAACGTCATTTCTAAGTGAAGTGGACCGTTCTCGTTCGCGCTAATAAACGGCAACGAAATTTGCGTTTGCATAACGCCGGAAAGCTCTTTTTTCGCTTTTTCTGCCGCATCTTTTAAACGTTGTAACGCCATTTTGTCTTTTGATAAGTCAATGCCGTTTTCTTTTTTGAACTCCTCGACTAAGTAATCAATAATGACTTGGTCAAAGTCGTCACCACCGAGATGGTTATCGCCAGCTGTTGCTTTTACTTCAAATACACCATCACCTAATTCAAGAATGGACACGTCAAACGTACCGCCGCCAAGGTCATAAACGAGAATCGTTTGATCTTCGTCCATCTTATCTAATCCGTATGCTAACGCTGCTGCTGTCGGCTCGTTAATGATGCGCTCGACTTCTAAACCAGCGATGCGACCTGCGTCTTTTGTCGCTTGGCGTTGTGCGTCGTTAAAGTATGCTGGAACAGTAATGACCGCACGTGTAACCGGCTCACCTAAATATGCTTCCGCATACGATTTTAAGTATTGTAAAATCATTGCCGAAATTTGTTGTGGTGTATATTCTTTTCCTTCTATTTGCACCTTATAGTCTGTTCCCATATGACGCTTGATCGAAATGATCGTATTCGGGTTTGTGATCGCTTGACGTTTTGCAACTTCACCGACTAAACGTTCACCGTTTTTAAACGCAACGACAGATGGTGTCGTGCGACCTCCTTCTGGGTTTGGAATAACTTTTGGTTCTCCACCCTCTAGCACAGCGACACAAGAGTTTGTCGTACCTAAGTCAATACCGATAATTTTGCTCATATACAGTCCCTCCTTATTGATTTACTTTGACCATTGCTGGACGAATCACACGATCTTTTAACTTGTACCCTTTTTGAAACTCTTCAACGACCGTGTTTGGTTCATAGTTTTGATCATCCACTTGCATCACCGCTTGATGTACGTGAGGATCGAACGGTTTTCCAACCGATTCAATCGCTTCGACCCCTTCTTTTTTGAGCGCCTCAATTAACGCGCGATATACCATTTCCATTCCTTGTAATAACGATTTTGCCTTTTCATCTTCGACTTGCACTTGTAGCGCGCGTTCAAAGTTATCTAAAATCGGTAACAAGTCAGCTACTAAGCTTTGCGCGCGATATTTTTCAGCAGCTTCCATATCTAAACGCACTCGGCGACGATAGTTATCGAAATCAGCATGCAAACGAAGTAAACGATTTTCCGCTTCCGCTAATTTCGCTTCTAATTGAGCGATTTTTTCGTTTGCAAGCGCTAACTCATCTTTTTCCTCTTGCGTTTCTTCGTTGTGTACTTGCTCATCTTCTTTTTGTTCAGCTTGTACGTCTTCGTTTTGTTGTTCAATCGTTTCATCATATGTACGCTGTTCTTTCTCCATCTTCTCACCTCCCTCAAATACTTGAAAAGCGGATGGGGAAAATCCCCATCCATAATATTGACATCGCTAATATTTTTGATACCACATCGTCAATACCTTCGATAAATCGTTCGCGACAAGATTCAATAAAGAAATGACGCGGGAATATTCCATACGTGTCGGTCCAAGCACTGCAATCGTACCGAGCTTTTCGCCACCGACGGAATATGTGGCAGTAATTAAACTGCAATTTTCCATTCCTTCCACATCGTTTTCAGTACCAATTTTCACTTGAACACCTTGTTGTTTATGCTTTCTTAACAAGCGATAAAACTCTTTTTCGTGCTCGATGACATTAAACAACGCGCGAAGCTTATCAATGTCGCTAAATTCCGGCTGACGGAGCATATTCATTTTTCCGCTTAAAAACATTTGCGCAGGCGCATTTAAATCTAAAGAAGACGCAAGCATACGCAACATATGGTCGTAGTTTTCGATGTGTTCACGGAAAATGTGCGCAACTTCCGTTTGAATTTTATTTGTTAATTCGTCTAAAGGCACACCCGTCAACCGCTCGTTTAAAATGTTCACCATCTTCTCTACATCGGATGGCGCAATAGACGGCGGAAGCGTCACGACATGCTTTTCAACATATCCTGTATCCGTTACGATAATCGCAACAGCCGTCTCCGCATGAAGCGGAATAATTTGGATCGTTTTTAGCTTATGTTCCTTCACTGAAGGACCAAGAACGACGGTCGTATAGTTCGTTAAATCAGATAAAATTTGCGCCGATTTTTGAATGAGTTTTTCTAATTCATATATTTGCTCATGAAAAATAGATTGAATCGTTTGAATATCTTCACTTGTTAGCCGAACAGGCGGCAGTAAGTGATCGACATAATAACGGTATCCTTTTTGGGACGGAACGCGACCAGACGAAATATGTGTCTTTTCAATAAACCCAAGTTCCTCTAAATCCGCCATTTCGTTGCGGATGGTGGCAGAGCTAAACGTAATATCCTCCTTCTTCGATAACGTCCGTGAACCAACAGGATGCCCTGAACGAATAAACTCATCAACAATCACTTTTAAAATTAACAATTGGCGATCTGTCAGCAATGCTCATCACCTCTGTTAGCACTCTAATGAAGCGAGTGCTAAATCTACTATTAAGGTATCAAATTGAACAGGTCATGTCAAGATGAAACGCCAAGAAACGATTGAAATACTTCATTGCCAAGCAATTTACCGCGATGCGTAAGAAAGAGAGCTTCATCTGTTTCATCAAGTAATCCATTTCTTTTGTGCAACATAATGGCATCGGAAAAGACGTCATGGACCGTTTTTCCATAACGTTGTAAAAATTGTTGCTTATTTACCCCTTTCGTTTTTCGCAATCCAAGAAACATATGCTCTTCCATTTGCTCTTCTTTTGAAACGATATGTGTGTGCACATGCGGAAGTTGACCTTGTTCAATGAGTTGAATATATTTTTTAATCGGTCCAGCGTTTACATATCTCACTCCGTTTACATAGCTATGCGCCCCTGCCCCGAATCCGTAGTAATGCTCGTTATTCCAATACGTCATATTATGACGGCTAATCCATCCTTCTTGTGCATAATTACTTAGTTCATATTGGTTATACCCATGCTTCTCCATCTGCTCCATGACCATCTCATACATATGAGCTTCTTCTTCTTGACTTGGTAGCGACAACGCTCGTTTTTTCATCAAATTATAAAATACCGTTTTCGGCTCGATAATTAATGAGTACGCCGAAACGTGTTGAATCGGTAAAGAAAATGTCAGTTGCAACGTCTCTTTTAGTTGATCGAGCGTTTGGGTCGGCAATGCGTACATTAAATCGATATTGATGTTATAAAAACCAAGTTTGTGCGCTCGCTCAATTGTCTCAATCGCTGTTTCTTTCGTATGCGTGCGTCCAATGCGCTGCAATAGCTCATTTGTAAACGTTTGTACCCCAAAACTTAGGCGATTAACTCCCCAATGTTTAAATACGTGCAGCTGTTCATCACTTACTCCATCTGGATTCGCCTCAATTGTCAACTCAACATTTGAAGCGATTGGGACGATGCGGTGAATAGCTCCTAACAGTCGATCGAGCTGTTTGGCGGTAAGCGACGTCGGCGTTCCTCCCCCGATAAATACCGTTTGGAGTTGCGATGTCGGAACGCGCTCAAACGTCCGTTCCATTTCGACGATCAACGCATCTATGTACGCATCGACCGGTTGTTGATGTAAAAATACTTTATTGAAATCACAGTAATGACAAATGTGCGTACAAAATGGAATGTGAATATACGCAGCTTGAATCATCCGTTTCACCCTTTTCTATATAAAAAACCGCAGAAACATTCTGCGGTTATTTTTGGTCGTCCATCTTTAAAACAGCCATAAACGCTTCTTGTGGCACTTCCACCGAGCCCACTTGTTTCATGCGCTTTTTCCCTTCTTTTTGCTTCTCAAGCAACTTCCGCTTACGGGAAATATCGCCCCCGTAACATTTCGCTAATACGTTTTTACGGAGCGCTTTAATCGTTGAACGTGCAATGATTTTATTTCCGATGGCTGCTTGAACAGGCACTTCGAACTGTTGGCGCGGAATTAAATCTTTTAATTTCTCAACAATCACTTTTCCGCGATCGTATGCTGAATCGCGATGAACGATGAACGATAAGGCGTCGACTTTTTCCCCATTTAATAAAATGTCCATTTTGACAAGCTTCGATGGTTTATAACCAATTAATTCATAGTCAAACGATGCGTATCCTTTTGTGCTCGATTTTAAAATGTCGAAGAAATCATATACAATTTCTGCGAGCGGCAATTCGTACGTTAACGTCACACGTCGCTCGTCTAAATATTGCATATCGCCAAAAATACCGCGCTTCTTTTGACATAGTTCCATGACAGGTCCGACGTAATCGTTTGGCACCATAATGGTCGCGCGCACATACGGCTCTTCTACGCGATCAATTTTTTGCGGATCAGGCATGTTTGACGGGTTATCGACAGCTAATTCCGTTCCGTCCGTCAAATATACTTTATAAACAACGCTTGGCGCTGTTGCAATAATGTCAATATTAAATTCGCGCTCTAAACGCTCTTGAATAATTTCCATATGCAAAAGCCCTAAAAAGCCGCATCGGAAACCGAAACCGAGCGCTTGGGATGTCTCTGGTTCAAACTGCAACGCAGCATCGTTTAACTGTAGCTTTTCTAGCGCCTCACGCAAATCGTTATAGCGCGCCGTATCGATCGGATATAAGCCGCAAAACACCATCGGGTTTAATCGACGATACCCTGGAAGCGGCTCGCTTGCTGGATTGTCTGCGTGCGTAATCGTATCCCCTACTCGCGTATCGCTGACATTTTTAATTGAAGCCGTTAAATAACCCACATCCCCAACTGTTAGTTCGTCCACGACTTTCGCTTTCGGTGTGAACACCCCGACTTCAACAACTTCAAATTCTTTTCCTGTCGCCATCATTTTAATTTTTTGACCGGCTTTAACTGTACCTTCAACGACACGAATGTATGCGACGACGCCGCGATACGGGTCGTACAACGAGTCGAAAATGAGCGCTTTAAGCGGCGCATCCGGGTCACCAGATGGAGCAGGAATTTTTTGAACGATTTGTTCTAAAATTTCGTCGATCCCGATACCGACTTTCGCTGATGCCAACACCGCTTCTGATGCATCGAGACCGATCACATCCTCAATTTCTTGACGAACACGTTCAGGATCTGCACTTGGCAAGTCAATTTTATTAATGACTGGTAAAATTTCTAAATTGTTATCAATTGCTAAATATACGTTCGCTAACGTTTGAGCTTCAATGCCTTGGGCAGCATCAACGACTAAAATTGCCCCTTCACACGCCGCTAAACTACGAGATACTTCGTACGTAAAGTCGACGTGTCCCGGTGTGTCAATTAAATGTAAAATGTAATCGTTGCCGTCGTTCGCTTTGTAGCGAAGCTGGACGGCGTTTAATTTAATCGTAATGCCACGCTCACGCTCTAACTCCATCGAGTCAAGCGCTTGATCTTTCATCTCGCGCTCAGATAGCGCACCCGTCTTTTCAAGAATGCGGTCAGCAAGGGTAGACTTGCCGTGGTCGATATGTGCAATAATGGAAAAGTTGCGAATGCGATCCCTTCTTTTTAATCTTTCTTCACGATTCATCTATGTTCCACTCCTATAACATCCGAAATACGCTAGCTTTGATTATAGCAACAACGTTCGCAATATTCAACGTAAAAAAGAAAAGGCGGATCGTTATCCGGCCTTTTGTGTAAATGAAAGCATATGTTCGACGAGCGAATGAACGAAAGTGGCAAGCTGTTGTCCTACCTTCGAAAACACGTTAAACGTTTCGATTTGTTGTAGTTTTGCTTTTTTTTGTTCAAGCGATTGTCCGAGCACAATCGTTTCATCTTTTGACACATGTACAACTCGTTCAAGCGACGGATCGTTATACCCTTTCATTTTTCGCATTCCTTCATTCGCTTGTTGCATGCCGAGCAACACGCCAACTAAAAAAATGACGGCGATGAGTAAACTTTGAATTGTAAACTTCACCATCGTACTCACCTACTTTTTTTCTGCTTGTTGCGGCGCATTCACTTTTTCTGCTTGCCAATAATATTCACTAAATACATCGGCAACAGCGGCCGCTGTTCGATACAACTCTGGAAACGTATTATCGACACCACCAAATTCAATTAAAATGGCGTTTTCGGATAAATCTTGATTAAACTTTCCGTTCGTGCCAACACCTTTTTTCTCAAACGTTCCACGGCTCAACCCAGGATATTTTTTTTCAAGTAACTCATGTAATTTCGTGACAAGCTGCAAGTTTTTTTCATATTTCGCATTTTCTCCACCGATAATAAATGACACCCTCGCATAGTCGACGCCGTTAATTGTTACGGTCGTATCATTACGGCGACGAGAATCACGATGAATATCAATCAAATATTGAACATCCCGATTGTTCGTCATCGCTTCAATAACCGTTTTACGCGACATGTCGTATGCCTGGTAATACGGCATATTGTTTTTTAACAATTTGCCTATAAAGTCAGTCGTATCAACAACTGTACCGATTCCGCGCTTTTCTAATTCTTCCCCGAGCTTTTTCCCCACTCTCGTCACATTCACAGTCGGATGGTGGGCGAAGTTTGGATTTGTCACCCCTTTTAACGCCGGCAAATACGATTCTTGTGTATGCGTATGGTATATATAAACAACCTTTTTTCCTCCTGTCGTTTGCGAAGGAGCAGGAGCTGGCGGAGTTTCTTCCTCTTGAAGCTGTTCTTGTGCAGCTTCGCGCTCTGCAAGCAACACTTCTAGAGGAGGCGGGGATTCGTACGGAATGTTTGTAAAGTTCGTCCCTTCACCCGCCAAAATAATTTCGCTATCGTACAATGAAAAACCGGGAAGCTCCCGTCCAAGTAAGCTGCGCGGATCGTTAAAGTTTACGCTCGTCGTCATTTCGAAAAAATATGTCGAATAAGGTAACTGTCTTTTTTCTTTCGGCAACGTTTGACGGAAATACACATTTTCGGACGAAAGCACATGCACGAGCGATTCTGTTGAAAAACGATGTGCAACTTCATGCACGGAAGAAGAAGAAAGACGATATGTTGATGTCGCTGTCATCGTAGCGACAACGGTAATTGTTCCTATAAACAAAAACAAAATAAATATGATCCATTTTTTTATACTCGTCCCATCAACCGTTACCATCATGTCTATTTCACCCTTTCAAAGCTTGTCTACTCTATCATTATGACAAAGCTTTGAAAGATAGAACGAAAAACTAATGCGTATATGCCCCGACATTTTCTTGATCAATGCGGCCGTGTAAAGCTGCATTTAAACCGCTAGCTAATATGTTCGCCATCTCCTCGATAAATAAGTCGACTTCCTTTGGGGTGACCATTAAATTATGACCGATTGGGGCAAGCACTTCGTAAATTAACCGCCGCTTTTCTTCCTCTTGAAGCATACCGACCATTCCTAAAAAAGTAGAACGATCTGCCTCGCTCGGTAAATCTTCTTCCGTTAACCTTTTTTTCTTTCCGAACACGAGACTAGCTGGGGCAAGAGCACGAGCTGCCCGATTTCCTTCTTTCATTTCCCGTCCGAGATGTTTTAAAAGCAAATCAATCGTATCGCTCGCAATCGATACCGCATCAACCACAGTCGGTACACCGATCGCAATAACAGGAATGCCTAACGTTTGTTTGCTAAGTTCTTTTCGTTTGTTCCCAACTCCTGAACCTGGATGAATACCGGTATCCGAAATTTGAATAGTGGCGTTTACTCGTTCAATTGAACGTGCAGCTAGCGCGTCAATTGCAATAATGAAATCAGGTTTCGTTTTTTCTACAATGCCTGCAATAATATCGCTCGTTTCAATTCCTGTCATCCCCATCACCCCGGGAGCGAGCGCACTGACAGACCGAAAGCCGTCTTGAACACGTTCTGGTTGTAGCTGAAATAAATGACGCGTCACAACTAAATTGGATACAGCAAGCGGACCGAGCGCATCAGGTGTTACTTCTGCATTCCCCAATCCAACGACTAAACAGCTCGCTTCTTTCGGAATGCCAAGTTGTTGTAAAAACGAATAAAAATGTTTAGCGAACAGTTTTTCTACTTTTTGCTGCAAATCTGTATCTTGCGTTCGAATGCCTTGCGCTTCAATCGTTAAATATTTCCCAGCCTTTTTTCCTAACGTTTTTTCTCCTTCTTCCGTTACTTCCACAAATGAAAAGTGGATGCCATCTTCTTCCCAATCGCGAATATATATTCCTTCGAGCGATGTTTGTTGCTCGTTTTGCAGCCGTTCTTCAATCGCTATTTCGTGCGCTTCAATCGCCAAGTCCGTTCGAACACTATATGGTCGCAAGTCGATCATACTGTTTCCTCCATGTTTTTTTATCATTTGTTTTATCCATTTCTCTCCTTTTTCATACAATCGCACTTTTCCGGCTTTGCCCTATTGCATAATTAAGAGCAGTTTGGTAGAATATCACTTGTTCTTATTGTTCATCGAACTGTCGCGTATTGAACGTATATATTTGCGATCGGTTAACGGAGGTGAAAAAGATGGCAAACATTAAATCTGCAATTAAACGTGCAAAAACAAGCGAAAAGCGTCGCGCTCATAACGCATCTATGAAATCAGCAATGCGCACAGCAATCAAAAAGTTTGAAGCGCTTGTTGAATTAAAAGACGTGGAAAAAGCGAAAGAAGCTTTCGTACTTGCAACGAAAAAAATCGACAAAGCAGCTAGCAAAGGCTTAATCCACAAAAACGCTGCAAATCGCTATAAATCACGTTTAGCGAAAAAATTAAACAGCATTACAGCATAATGAAAAAAACAGCTTGTCATACGCGGCAAGCTGTTTTTTCGTTTCGGGAGGGGATACATATGTTTCATTGGGTAAAAGAGCGTTTAAAGGCGATTTCATTATTTTCCAATCTATCCGATCAAGAGTTAGACGCCATTGTACATATTGCGACGGTTCGGACATATAAACCGAAAACGCTCGCATTTATGCAAGGAGATCCGCTCGACCGCGTCTTTTTCATCGCTCGTGGAATGGTAAAAATTTATAAAACTGATACGAACGGAAAGGAACAAATTGTCTCCCTTTTACAAGAAGGCGATATGTTTCCACATACCGGCTTTTTTCGGCGTGGCGCATACCCTGCACATGCAGAAATGATGAGCGAAACGACGCTCATCGTCATCCCGATTGAGCAATTTGAACAAACGCTTATTTGTTACCCACAATTGTGCGTCAAGTTGTTTCGCGTGATGGGAGAAAAAATCATTGAATTGCAAACTCGTTTAGAAGAGCTCGCTTTCCATAATACAGCGGAACAATTAGCTCGACTTTTCATTCGATTGGCAAAAACAAACGGCACATACGTCAACGGTCGCTATCGCTTAAAAGCACCGCTAACGACTCGCGAATTAGCCAACATGATCGGAACAGCGCGCGAAACGGTAAGCCGCGCGTTAAGTCAACTGAAACAACAAGACATCGTCACAACCGACGAAGACGGCTGCTATATCATTGATGTTCATGCACTACAACAAAAGCGGTAGTGAAACGCTACCGCTCTAACTTTAAGAAAAACAACTGTAACAACAGCTGCTTGTCCGTCGCGCTACTTTTTAACGCATAATCGGTTTCTGCCAAATCGTATAATATACGCATAAGCTGTCGTTCGGAAAACCCGCTCGCATAACTAGCTGCCACTTTGACACGAAACGGATGGACACCTAACATCGAGGCAATTTGTTGTTGGCCATATCCTTTTTTCATCAGTTCCTTCACTTCGTAAATGAGACGAAACTGACTCGCTAACAACGCGACAAGCTTAATCGGCTCCTCGTTTTGCTTCAGTAAATCTTGAAGTGTTTGTAGCGCGGCTGGAACGTCTCGCTTCGCCATCTGTTCGACAAGAGTGAACACATTTTGTTCAAGCGTCCGCGATACAAGCAAACGGACATCGTTCGCCGTAATGGCGCGATGCTCGGCAAAAAGCATAAGCTTTTCGATTTCATTTGCTAGCGTAGCTAAGTCCGTCCCTGCTAACGTAAGCAATGTATCAATTGCGTCATCATCGATTTGACATTGCCCTTTCAGCCATTGCTTTAGTTCTTTTTCATTGAGGGGCTTGGCAACGATGACATTCGCTTTCTTTAATAACGCTTTCGTCACTTTTTTACGCTCATCTAGCTTCTCATACGCCCCGACAAAAATGACGCTCGAAAACGGCGCCGGCCGCTCGATGTAAGCCTCTAGCCGTTTGACGTCGTGCTCGACCTTGTCTTTTCCTTTTTCCGCCGTTAAAAAATACGGCTGCTTCACGACAACGACTTTCCGCTCACCAAAAAACGGAAGCGTTTCTGCATCTTCAAGCGCCACTTCAATCGGTGTTTCTTCGCAATCGTATGTACTGACATTCCACTCCCGCTCTTCGTCCGACAACGCTCGGCGAACAATTTGTTCGTGGGCTTGTTTAATTAAAAAATGCTCCGTGCCATAAATGACGTATAGTTGTTCCATGTTCTCTTCCCCATTCTTCATCCACTTTCTTTAAAGAACATACAACGTTTCGGAGCATTTTACAAGGGAGTTAGCAGATGAAAATCGCCAACTCCCATTTATTTAAACGCTGGAAAACAAGCCCTAGGAACTCGTTTGTCCAACGGGTATCTTTATCTTTTCCGATCTGACGAGAACTATTTGTGACAACTGTTGTCAACGATGTAGATTTTCTCTCTTTTTTCCCTTATACTAATGGTGAGAAAATAGGAGGGATGGTCATGAACGAATTTGAAAAAAACGTTCAATGTACGCGCAACGATGCCGTTGACTCGGCTGTTGGCTTCATCGTATCATTCGGCTTTTTCGCCACAATGTTCATTATTGCCACACTTGTGAAGTTTTTCGGTGCGTAATGAACAACAAAAAGAGATTGCTGCGTGCAGTCTCTTTTTTCTTGCATATTATGGTGAAAACGTCTGAATGGTGCTTATCCGCTCACGAAAACGAATAACGACAGCGCCATGTTCATCGGTGCGGAATATACGAACGTTATGATCGCGCAAACGGTCAATGACTTCACGATGCGGATGACCATATCGATTGCGGCGACCGACTGAAATGAACGCCACTTTCGGACGAATATGTTTTAAAAATAATTCAGACGTTGACGTTTTGCTCCCATGATGCCCAACTTTTAATATATCTACAGGCAATGACCGATACGTGCGTATGAGTTGCTGCTCCCCATCTTCCTCTAAATCCCCAGTAAATAGCCAATACACTCCTCCGATAAACGCATACAATACGACAGAACGACCATTTTCCGTCGTTTCATTTCCGAATGGGGACATAATATAAAATTGCGCATTCCCCACCTTCCAACGATGACCACTCTGCACGACTTGCACACGCGCACCATTTTTTATCGCTTGGGAAATAAGCGCTTGCTCTAAATCGCTTCGCTCCTTTTTTATCCCGACGATCAACGTTTTTATGCGAACCGCACGACATACATCCCTCGCATCCCCAATATGATCAAAATCGCCATGTGTCGCAATAAGCGCATCAATCGTTCGCACTCCTTTTGCTTTTAAAAATGGAACGATGACATCTTCTCCGACACGAAACGACTGTTTGCGCTCTTTCCACGGCTCATCCACCCATGACATCGTTCCTCCGGTATCAATGAGATAGACTGCTTTTCGATACGGCAGCTCGATATATATACTATCCCCTTGACCGACGTCTAACATGACAACTTCACCGTTCGGACGAAAAAACGGCAAAACGAAATGAACACCGATAACGACGGCAAATAAAAAGCGAAACGTAACCGCCCGCCGCTGTTCAAATGAGAGGAAAAAAACACATATCGCAATGATGTAGGCGATCATAAGCCACGTTGGTGGGCGACCGAGAGTAAGCATGAACGCGTCTGAAAGAGTAACAACAAGCGCATTCGTACGTTCAATGACGAATGTCAGCACGTATATGACGAGCGGGCTAACGAGCGGCACATATGCGTGTATAAACAACGCTGAAAAGGAAAGCGGCAAAATGACGAACGTATAAAGCGGAACGAAGATGACATTAAATGGGATAGATAAAAGAGATATTTCGTAAAAATGGTAAAGTAAAATCGGTAGCGTACTAACTTGCGCAACAAACGAAGTCATAAGTAGTTGATGAACAAATGATCGACCGCTTTGAATCCACGGAGAACAAATAATTAATGCAAAACAAACAAGAAAAGAGAGCTGAAAACCGAGATGAAAAATGATGTACGGGTCTTTCACTAATAAAAGAAGGCAAGACACGCTTAACACATCGAGCGTGCGAAGGTGAGAAGAAGCGAGAAGAAAACAACTTGTCATAATTGCTGCACGCATGACCGACGGGGCAGCACCTGCTAAAATGACATACAGCGGAATGCATAATAATAAAACCGTGCTCGCTCGTTCCCTCGTCATACCGAAGCGAATGAACAAATAAAAACAACCGCCGACAAGCAACGTCATATGCAAACCTGAAATAGCAAGTAAATGAATTAATCCTAACTTTTGATAACTCGAAAGAACCGCAGGATGAATATCGCTTCGCTCACCGTAAATGAGCGCTTGCATGAACGCACCAACATCGTGAGGAAAATGGTTTTGAATGTAGCGAATACCGTCTTGACGAATCGTCTGAAGCCGCTCCATCCATGTGATGTTGGCGCGCATACAACGTTCGAGTGAAGTCGGACGAACAATCCAATGTATGCGTTGGTGAAATAAATAGCGGCGATAATTGAAGGCATACGGATTAGTCGGCAAAGAAGGCCGCTCAAGCATCCCTTGGAGTGAACACGTTGTCCCTATTTGCAGTTCGTCCCATTGTCGCTTTTCTTCTTCCGTACGGAGACGATAAATCAGTTGCAGCCGTTCATTTTGCCATTGAACGACCGTCTTAACTCGATCGCCATCAACATAAATCGGAGCAATAAATCGAACAACGAGCGCCGTTTCGTTTCCTGAAAGCGTCGTCACATTGTGCTGATGAATCCAATGGCTCCACACCGAAAAAAATAAGTAACAGCTGACGTAAGCAAAACATTGCTTTCGCTTGCGCCAAAACAAAAAGGCGAAGTAAATAAGCGACAGCACGAAACAAACGACCGATTTCGTCAATATAGACAAGACGGCCAAGACGGCCGCCATCGCCGCATAAACGATACGTCATCTCCCCTTTTTATGCAAAAATGTCGGAATGGATTCGACATCAAACGGAACGTGCTGCACTTTAACACCTGCTTGTTCAAACAGCTGTAACGCAAACGGATGGTTTTTATAATCGTTCGCATAATAAACTGCTCGAATTCCACTTTGAATAATTGCTTTACAACATTGTAGACACGGAAAGTGAGTGACGTATATTTCCGCTCCCTCTGTTGGCACACCAAACTTTGCGCATTGTAAAATCGCGTTCATTTCGGCGTGAATTGTACGCACGCAATGGTTATCCTCCACATAACATCCTTCATCTATACAATGCGCCCCGCCTGCGATCGAACCATTGTAACCTCCTGCAATCATGCGCTTGTCGCGCACAATCGTTGCTCCAACTGCGAGTCTCGTACACGTGCTCCGCAGCGCTAATAAATGGCTTTGTGCCATAAAATATTGATCCCATGTAATTCGCTCCACTCGTTTCTCCCCCTTGTCCATTATGCTTTTAGTTTATCGCCAATTTTATCGGACGACAATTTGTTCTTTTATTTTTTCAAGCGATTTTTGGCCGATCCCGCTCACATGTAATAAATCTTCCACTTTTTGAAATGGACCGTGTTCCTCGCGATACGCAATAATAGCCGACGCTTTCGCGGGACCGATGCCGTCTAGCGTTTGCAGTTGTTCTGCCGTCGCTGTATTAATGTTGATTTTTTCACTCGAGCGGCTTGCATCGTTCGTCGTTGCCGCTTCCGTCGTTATTTCCTCTCCTTTCTTTGGTACATAAATCACCATCTCATCGTGCACTTTCATCGCCAAATTAACTTTCGTCTCATCCGCTTCATCTGTGAATCCTCCTGCGAGTTGGATGACGTCATGAACTCGGCTTTCCGGCGCTACTTCATATACGCCAACTCGTTTCACTGCTCCTTTCACATCGACGACAATGGACAACTCTTCTTTTTTCTCCTCTTGTTGTTCTTGCTGTTCTTGTTGTTCTAACGGTAGCGGCTCGATCGTCGTTTCTTCTTGCTGCGCGCCCCATATGACCGCCCCGATTACAATAATCGCGATATACACCCAACGTTCATACGTTTTTATCCATTTCATGCTTTCACCCTTTCATAAAAAGGATCGTTGTCGCATACATATGACGTATAGTGGTGACGGATAAGGGGGGAATACCGTTGAATATAGGATTTATTGGAACAGGAAATATGGGAACGATTTTAATTGAATCGTTCATGAACGGAAATGCAGTGAAGCAAGAACAACTATTTATTACGAACCGAACGCTTGAAAAAGCGTACAACATACAACGACGCTACCCAAATATACACGTGCTTAAAACGAACGAAGAAGTAGTAAAGCGAGCGACGATCATTTTTCTTTGCACAAAGCCGCTACATATGCCGATCGTATTAAAACAACTACAACCGCTCTTAACTGATGAGCACTGCATCGTATCAATTACGAGCCCAATTTCCGTCCAACAGCTCGAATCGCTCGTTCCTTGTCATGTCATTCGCGTCATCCCGAGCATTACGAACCGCGCACTCGCTGGAAGCTCTTTAATTACTGTAGGCGACCGTTGCCGAGACGAGTATCGGACGACGGTTGAACACATGTTTCGCTCTATTTCTCGTCCAATATACATAGACGAGCCTATTACGCGCATCGCCTCTGATTTGGCAAGTTGCGGCCCCGCTTTTTTTAGCTACTTAATTCAAAAATTTATTGACGCAGCGGTGCAACAAACACCCATTACAAAAGAACAAGCGACGACGTTAGCGACAGAAATGATCATCGGGCTAGGTGCGTTGCTTGAACAACAATTGTATACGTTGCCGACATTGCAGGAAAAAGTATGCGTCAAAGGTGGCATTACTGGGGCTGGCATTGACGTGCTAGAAAAAGAAGTGGGGGACTTGTTCGTCCATATTTTTCAAAAAACACATGAAAAGTTTTACGAAGAAACAGAAAAGGTGCGCCAACAAATCGACAATATTCGCCATTAACTAAAAAAATCCTGCTGCTTTGATAAAAAACGTCCCAAAAGCAAATGCTTTTGGGACGAATGTTATTTTTGCGCAACGAAAAAGATGCGCTCACTTTCATTTGTCGGCTGTTGTTCTGTAAAGTCGGCCCATACGTGCAACAAGCGAAATCCTGCATCTTTTAGCCACGTTTCGTATTGCGCCACATCGTACGTCCGCTGCACGTGCATTTCATCTACTCGTTCATATACACCTTCCTCTAGTTGAACGAAAAACGTCAGCTCATGTTCGACACTATGCGGCCGTGGACCCGGGTAACAATTCCATATATAACTTACTTGTTCATCATTACTTGCAAACGTCTCTTTCTGCAAAAAGATATGCTCCATTTTAAATAAAGAATGAACATCGAATAAAAACAGTCCGCCCGGACGCAATTGATCATATACGCGCGAAAACGTGGCGACGACATCTTCATCTTCCAATAAATAATTGAGTGAGTCGCAAAAAATAACGATCGTATCGAACGGCTCAAACGGGCCGAAATGACGCATATCTTGTTGATAAAACAAAACATGAACCCCGCGCTCTTCTGCTTTCATTTGCGCGATCGCCAACATTTGTTCCGACAAGTCAACGCCGGTCACATCAAACCCTTTATTCGCTAAACGAATCGCAAGTTCCCCTGTGCCACACCCGAGATCGAGAAGCCGCTTTCCAACATGATAAGAAGCTACCGTCCGTTCGACGAGCGCGCACCACGCATCGTAAGGAGCATCGCTCATCAGCTGATCATACCAACCCGCAAATCGTTCGTACGTCATGCTCCGAGATCACTCTCGATCCGCTCAAGCGGCGCATCTCCCCACAACCGTTCGAGATTGTAATATTCACGATCTTCTTTATGGAAAACGTGAACGACAACGTCTCCTAAATCAACTAAAATCCAACGCGCTTCATCAAACCCTTCGACACGTTTTACAGAAACGTGATGCTCTTCCGCTTTTTCTTTAATTTCGCGCGCAATGGCTTGCACTTGCTTATCGGAATTGCCATGGCAAATCATAAAATAATCGGCAACAAGCGAAATCCCTTTCATATTTAAAGCAACGATGTTTTCCGCTTTTTTCTCATCGGCTGCTTTTACTGCTATTCGTAAAATATCTCGTTCTGTCATGATGAAACCCCCTTTAACTTTTTCGCGATATCATTATACGTATGAAACGTATCAGGGTAAATCGGCTCATTTTTCTCCATTAAAAATTGAATGGTATTTTGCAGTGCGCGCAAAAGGGCGCGATCGATATGTTCTCTTGCTAACGCCCGCACATCGTCAACGCCCGGAAACGAACGATTCGGCTCAATATAATCCGCAATGTATACAATTTTTTCAAGCAACGTCATATTTGGGCGCCCCGATGTGTGATAACGAATGGCATTCAAAATGTGTTCATCTTGAATGCCAACTTCCGTTTGAACTAAATACGCTCCGACGGGCGCATGCCACAATTCTGGGCTATACATCAATAAATCTTGCGGCATTTGTTGCTCGATGATGATGCGCTTCATTTCCTCTTTTGAGCGGAACTTCGCATAATCATGAAAAATGGCAGCTAATTCTGCCTGTTGAACATCTGCTCCGTATAGAGTGGCGAGCTCTACCGCTGTTTCCATGACGCCTAATGTATGAATATACCGTTGCTCTTTTAATTGCTTGCGCACGATTGCTAACGCTTCTTCACGTTTCATACAACCGATTCTCCTTTATATATAATTGAACGGCTTTCGGCAACAAATACGCGACACTTTTCCGACGTTGAATGCGTTCACGAATAAGTGAAGAAGAAACTGCGAACATCGGGACATCTACTTCGATAATCGGATATGCCGTACGAAGCGAATACCCAGGACGTTTCACACCGACAAATTGCACGAGTTGAATGAGCTCATCAATACGATACCAACGCGGTAAATATTCGACCATGTCCCCGCCGATAATAAAGTAAAACGTTGTATTTGGATACCTTTCCTTCAATAAAACAATCGTATCATACGTGTATGATCGCTCTTCTCGTTCTAATTCAATCGTTTCTACGCGAAAGTGCGGCTCATCGCCAATCGCCGCATAAAGCATATTGACGCGATGCGTATGATCTGTCACTTTATTTTCTTTATGCGGCGGCATGTAGTTTGGCATAAACCATATTTCATCTAGTTTTAGCTCCGTTCGGACATCGTCTGCAATTAATAAATGTCCGTAATGAGGCGGATCAAACGTCCCACCTAAAATGCCCACTCTTTTCACTTCGTCTCTCCTATGTTGGCAATACAATTTGTTTATGTTCACGTGATTCTTTATATAACACGATCGTATGGCCGATCAATTGGACGATTTCCGCCCCCGCGCCCTTCGCTAATTGCTCAGCAACAACTTCCTTCTCTTCTTCGCAGTTTTTTAATACGCTCACTTTAATTAACTCTCGCGCTTCAAGCGCATCAGCAATTTGTTTAATCATATTGTCATTTACGCCACCTTTTCCCACTTGGAAAATCGGCGTTAAATGATGGGCTAAAGAACGTAAAAATCGTTTTTGTTTTCCTGTTAACATGTTTTTCCTCCTAACTGTTGTATGACAAGTTGTTCCATTCGTTTCGTATTCGGGAATATACCTGTCCATTTTTCAAACGCGAGCGCACCTTGATAAACGAACATGCCGACGCCGTTTTGCACGCGTGCACCTTTTTCTTTCGCTTCTTGCAGCCATTTCGTCATGAGCGGATTATAAATAATGTCGCTTACGATCGTATCTTTTTTTACATGCCGAAGGGACAGCGGCGTCGCATCGACATGCGGATACATGCCGACAGACGTCGTGTTAATAATGATATCGTACTCCCCTACCCGCTCTTCTGCTTCTTCAAGCGAATATACAGACGATTGTTGGACAACAAACGCCTCTGCTTTTTTGACTGTTCGATTACATACATCGACAGCGGCGACACGATGTTTAAGAAGAGAGAAATAAATGCCGCGCGCTGCTCCACCTGCACCGACAAGCAAAATGCGCGCACCTGACAATTCGACGTCCATTTGCTCGCATAGCGCTCGGACAAATCCTTCACCATCTGTATTATAACCAATCCATTTGCCGTTTTCATTGACGATCGTATTGACCGCACCCATTTGTTTTGCGGTTTCATCTAATTCATCGACATATTCCATTACCGCCGTTTTATGCGGAATTGTCACGTTCAATCCTGCACACTGCAACGCTTTTAACCCTTGTACCGCCTCTTTTAACATGTGCGGCTCGACGTGAAAGGCGTGATAATGCGCATGAATGCCGAGCGATTGAAATGCATCGTTATGCATGAGCGGCGATAGCGAATGATGTACAGGACAACCAATGAGCGCAAATAATTTCAAACTCCTCTCCCCCTTGCATTAAATGAGCGACTTGCGCAACATGACGCCAACGCCTTTCGGTGCGTAAGCGATAACGTGAGCGCCCGGCTCATGACATGTCACCCAACCAAGACCTGAAAAAACGATATCCGTCTTCGGCTCTTTTAACGTAAAATGGTGGGCAACGAGCGGCGGCAATTGCTCACAGTAACTTTTGCGCGGTGGCTGCAACAGTTCGCCTAAATGTTTTTCATATAACTCATCGGCATGTTCGCGCTTCGTCCGATGAATAAATAGTTCATTTGACATATAACATACAAATGGGCGTCTTCCACCGCTTACATAATCTAACCGAGCCAGCCCCCCGAAAAAGAGCGTTTGTTGTTCGTTTAATTGATACACTTTCGGCTTTATTTCTTTTTTCGGCGTAATGATTTTTAAATCTTTTTTGTCGACAAAATGAGCCATTTGATGATGATTAATAATGCCCGGTGTATCGTAAAGCGCTGATCCGTCATCGAGCGGAATTTCAATCATATCGAGCGTTGTTCCCGGGAAATACGACGTCGTAATGACGTTTCCTCTCCCTGTCGCCTCTTTAATGATACGATTAATAAATGTTGATTTTCCAACATTCGTACAACCGACAACATATACGTCTTTGCCGTTACGATACTCATCAATCGCTGCCATCACTTCTTTCATGCCATAACCTTTATTAGCGCTTACTAAAAAGACGTCGCGCGGCTGTAGTCCGAGCTCCCGTGCCGCCTGTTTCATCCATCGCGTCACTTTTTCATGTTTAACCGACTTCGGCAATAAATCGACTTTGTTGCCGACAAGCAACACGTCTTTTTTTCCGACAAATCGATGTAACCCCGGTAGCCAACTACCGTTAAAATCAAAAATATCAACAATTTTCACGACCAATCCGTCCGATTGTCCGATGCCGTTTAAAATGTTTAAAAAATCATCATCCGTCAACGACACGTCTTGCACTTCGTTGTAATGTTTTAAACGAAAGCAACGTTGACAAATAATCGGATCGCGCTCGAGCGCTGAAGGAGGCGCATATCCAATTTTCTTTTCATCTTCTGTTTGAATCGTTACTCCACATCCGATACAAATGACTTGTTCACTCATTTCGATCACTCCCAATGAATCATACCTTTTTTTCGCATCATATTTAAAATTTTTCTTTCTATGTTTCGATTAATACGGGTAAAAAAGCCGTCTGTTTGCGCAACAGGAACGACTAAAATCGTATGTAATCCGATCCGATTGCCGCCGAATACATCGGTAAGAAGCTGGTCACCGATGACGACAACCTCTTCTTTTTTCAGCCTCATATCGTGCAACGCTTGTTGAAACGCTCGCGTCAACGGCTTGCGCGCTTCGAAAATAAATGGGATGCCAAGCGGTTTAGCGAACGCTTCTACTCGTTTTTTATTATTATTGGATACGACCGTCACTTGAATGCCGCTTTGTTTCATTTGCTCGAACCATCGAACAACGTCTGGCGTCGCAAGCGGACGATCCCATTCAATTAACGTATTGTCTAAATCGGTAATAATTCCTTTTATTCCTTTTTGCTTCAGTCGCTCCGGGGTAATTTCAAAAATGCTTTTTGCGTGTTCATTCGGCAAAAAATATTTTAACATCTTTGCTCATTCCTTTTTTCATTTTTTACATAAATAAACAAATTGTAAAATTTTTCGACAAAATCCGACCATTTTCACAGATTGTGGATAACTTTATACACATATTCCACACTTATTTTTCAACTTTCTCTCCATGTTATAAACAACACATCCACAACTTATCCACGATGACATGTGGATAATCAGAACGATTGTTCTTGTTTTTAATTTATGGTAAAGTGAAGATAAACCTACCATTATATGTATACCTTCATTCACATATACGTAAGGAGGCGAAAAAAATGAAATGTTTACCTGACGACTTATTAATTGAATCATACTACAAAGCGAAAGAATTGCAACTGAGCCCAGAGTTTATTCAACTAATCGAACGAGAAATTGTCCGCCGCCGTCTTCACCATAAGCTAAAGCAGTCGTCATAAGTTCGGGCTCTCACTCGCTTTTTTCTTTTAGACCGAGGAGCCCGAGCCGTTGTCCCACTTTAACTTCTAACGGCGGAACAATTTGCTCATCTAACGTGAATACTCCTTTTTCGAACAACAATACGACCGTTGAGCCGAACGAAAAATATCCGATTTCTTCTCCTTTTTTGACGTAGTCATGTTCGTGCGTTAGCTCAATGCTATTTACAAACATCGCTCCGACTTTCACAATGGCCGTATGCATACCATTTGTACACAGTTCCGTAATCCTTCTGTAATTTTTAGAAAGTGGATCCTTGCCATATTTCAACCCAAGGCGATTTACAGGGTATGACTTCCCTCCGAGCGCCCATTGCTTCACAACTTCCCCACATATTGGGCTATGAATGCGATGATAATGGCTCGGACTTAAATACAAAATAATAAACGTACCGTGCAAATACTTTTCAGCGATGCGATCATCGCCAAGCATTTCACGTATAGAGTACGTTTTTCCTTTGACGATGATTTCTTTTTGATCCGTAATGATGCCAACATCTTCAACAACTGCGTCCACAGGGCTAACGACGCTATTTGGATGTTCATCGATTGGGCGAAGTCCTTCTTTCAACGTACGAATGAACAGTTGTTGTAACGTTTCATATTCATGCAGTTTTTTTTCCATTTCTTCTTCATTGACTTTATATACTTTCGCATAAGATGGAATAATGAAGCGACTCCACTTTGAACTTGTAAACGAAGCGAGCCATTTAGATGTCATTCGTCGATTTGTCAGTTCGATCAACAGGCGATATAGCCATTTCATGAGCGTTTCCCCCCTGAAGTAAAGATTATCCTTTACTAGTTTGCTTATTATCAATAAAATATTAGTAACCGAGTAATATGTTTGGCAAGTGGGTCGGCACGATTTTCAAATAAAGGAGTGGGCACTTATGTTTTTATCCGATTATATTGATCATACCATTAAAAAGCTTAAAGCGCATACGGCGAACGTATTGACGTTAACAAACTTAAGCTTAGGTGGCTTTGCCATTTTATTTGCAGTGAAAGGACAACTTAACGTATCCGTATTATTCATTTTTCTAGCAGCGCTTGCCGACCGCTTCGATGGAACGGTCGCTCGAAAAATGAACATCGAATCCGACCTAGGCAAACAATTGGACTCAATGAGTGATATTATATCATTTGGGGTAGCACCTGCACTATTACTTTATCAAGGTTTATTGCACGAATTTGGCGCACCTGGTTCGTTCTTCACGATTTTTTATATCGGTTGCGGAGCATTTCGCCTTGCAAGATTTAACATTACTGAAAGTAACGGTTATTTTACCGGTTTGCCGATTACTGCGGCAGGTTGCTTATTGACGCTTAGTTATTTGACGATTCACTATTTCCCACCTTACGTCTTTATTTTTATTATTTTTACGCTTTCTCTTTTAATGGTCGGTTCGTTTAAACTGAAGAAAATGTGACGATTATATTAGACGTCCCTTGAAGGTTTCCACTTCAAGGGTTTTTTTCGTACAAATTTCCCTTTTCAAACATTCGGATAAATTATATGATAAACTTGGATTTATTTTTCATTCTACAACTAGAGGTGATATCATGGACCGTACGTCCTTAATTGGGCTCATTCTTGGCATTATTGCAGTCGGTGTCGGAATGGTGTTTAAAGGAGTTAGCCCAGCTGTGCTCGTTAACCCTGCGGCGATTTTAATCATTTTATTAGGGACAGCGGCCGCAGTAACCATTGCCTTTCCAACGAAAGAAATTTCGAAAGTCCCAAAGCTATTCGGGGTAATTTTTAAAGAGTCGAAAACGCCAAAAATTGAAGAATTGATTCCACTTTTCGTTGAGTGGGCGAACATCGCTCGCCGCGAAGGGTTGTTAGCGCTAGAAGCGAAAGTCGCCGAAATTGATGACCCATTTTTGCGCAACGGATTAAGTTTAGCTATTGATGGACAGTCACAAGAATTTATTCGCGATGTAATGACTGAAGAAATTGAAGCGATGGAAGAACGTCATTTAGCGAATGCAACTATTTTCACACAAGCAGGAACGTATGCTCCTACACTTGGGGTACTTGGTGCCGTTGTTGGGTTAATCGCTGCCTTACAAGATATGTCTGATATTGAACGTCTCGGTCACGCGATTAGTGCGGCGTTCGTCGCAACGCTTATGGGTATTTTCACCGGATACGTGCTTTGGCATCCGTTTGCGAACAAATTGAAGCGGAAATCGAAAGAGGAAATTAAAGTGCGGCAAGTGATGATTGAAGGGGTGCTCTCTATCATCGAAGGACAAGCACCGCGGGCGATTGAACAAAAACTAGCTTCTTACTTGCCGATGAGCGAGCGTCAAAAACTTTTAGGACAAGGAGCTCAAAATAATGGCGAAAAAGCATAAAAAGCATCATCATGAGGAACATGTCGATGAGAGCTGGTTAATTCCGTACGCCGACCTACTGACGTTGCTGTTGGCTTTGTTTATCGTATTATTTGCCAGCAGCCAAATCGACTCTCAAAAGTTTATGCAAATTGCTCGCGCCTTTAATAGCGTGTTTACAGGGGGCACAGGAGCGCTGCAATATTTAAGTCCGATTGAACGCGAAGAAATGGATTCGGTCATTAAAGATTCTCCGAGTCAAAAGCCGTATGTAAAAATTTCAAAAGAAGAATACGAGGAACTAAAAAAGATTCAAAGTAAATTTAACGAATATGTAAAAACGAATCAATTAAGTGGGGAACTATCTGTCGCCATGACAGAAGAAGGACTGCTTGTGACGATCGCAAACGACGTATTGTTCGATTCAGGTAGCGCCGATATTAAACCGCAATATCGCGATGTCGCTAAAAAAATATCGAATTTGCTCGTCATGAACCCACCGCGCAACATCGTCATTAGTGGACATACAGACAACGTGCCAATCAACAATGCAAAGTTTGCTTCAAACTGGGAATTGAGCGTCATGCGCGCCGTTAACTTTATGAAACTATTGCTTGAAAATACAAAATTAGACCCGCAACTATTTAGCGCAAAAGGATACGGTGAATTTAAACCGATCGCATCTAACGCAACAGCTGAAGGACGAGCGAAAAACCGACGGGTAGAAATTTTAATTATGCCGCAAGAACCGGCACAATAAAAGCGAGGGGACGCTCCCTCGCTTTTGTTCATCCTGTCAATATATCGCCATTTGGATAACGAATATTTGTTTTTTTCGGCTTCGCAATCGAATAAACAAGCGTCAACGGGCCTAATTTTCCAAACAACATGACGACAATGATAAGCAATTTACCAACCGACGATAAATGCGGCGTCATATTCATGGAGAGCCCCACTGTGCCAAACGCAGATACGACTTCAAATAAGAGCGCAAGGACGGATGCATCCTCTGTGAGCGTCAAAGCTAGCGTCACGACAAAAATAAACAACATGCTCATCGATGCAATGGCTAACGCACGCAAAATAATTGTATGGCGAATAGTACGCTGCCAAATGACCGTTTCTTCTTTCCCTTTCAAAAAGCTCAACACCGCAAAAACGATCACCGCAAATGTCGTCAGTTTAATTCCTCCACCTGTCGATGTACTTCCTGCCCCAACAAACATAAGGAAAATCATGAACATCGCTGTCGGCTGGTCAAGTGAACCTACATCAATCGTGTTAAATCCTGCTGTTCTCGGCGTAATACCTTGAAAGTACGATGCCCATAGTTGCTCGGAAAGTGAAAGGGAACCGAGCGTTTTCGGATTATGATGTTCAAGTAAAAAGAAAAAAACAGTCGCTAACACGTTCACAACGAGCGTCATAACTAACATGAGTTTCGTATGAATGGACAATTTTCTCCAACGACGTTGATATAACACATCAAATACGACTGTAAATCCAAGGCCACCAATAACAATTAAGGAAGTGACCGTTATGTTCACGATCGGATCACCGACAAACTTGGATAAATTATCAGGCCATAACGCAAACCCAGCATTATTAAATGACGCGATCGTGTGAAAAAGACTGTAGTAAAGCCCTTTCGTCCAACCCATTTTCGGAACCCAATCGATAGCCAACAATGCCACGCCAACGAGCTCCATAAATAAGGAAAACAACAGCACGTTACGTGCTAGCCGGATGACGCCCCCAAGTGACGGTTGATTCAACGCTTCTTGCATCAACATGCGCTGCTTCATCCCAATTTTTTTGCCAAGGACGATAACGACAAGCACCGCAAACGTCATAATTCCAAGCCCACCAACTTGGATAAGCACCATTAAAACGATTTCCCCGAACGTCGTAAATGTAGATCCTGGATCAATCGGTGCTAATCCCGTTACCGTTGCTGCGGACGTCGACAAAAATAATGCGTCAAGCCAACTAATTTCCCGTTCTGTCGCAATCGGCAGCTTCAACAACATTCCACCGACAACGACGAGAAAAAGAAACATAAGTGCTAACAACTGCGGTGGGTTGAGTTTTAACGGTTTTGTCATTCCTTTTCGCACGACTCATCCTTCTTTCACGTCATGTTTTTATATTTCACGATTATATATCATTTTCTTCATTAAACAAAGAAGGAAAAAGAAAATAAAGTGTCCAAACACGAACAAGTTTTCTAATGCATATACATACATAAGCAACAAATGACCACCTGTGAGGTGAACGAACATGGGCACGATTTTTTCTGCGCTTGCTTTGTTTGTAAAAGAGCTCGTCTTTTTAGTTTCTTATGTAAAAAATAATGCCTTTCCACAACCGCTTGATGCAAAAGAGGAAGCGATGTATTTGAAACAGATGGCGAAAGGAGATGAGCATGCTCGAAACAAGCTGATCGAACATAATTTACGTCTCGTCGCTCACATCGTGAAAAAGTTTGAAAACACGGGAGAAGATCCAGAAGATTTAATTTCGATTGGCACGATCGGCTTAATTAAAGCAATTGAAAGCTATTCCACCGGGAAAGGAACGAAGCTTGCCACTTATGCCGCCCGTTGTATTGAAAATGAGAATTTAATGTCTATAGTATGCGTAAATAAATGCAAAAAACATCCGGTGGTTCGGATGTCTTAGAACTTAATTATTTTTATAAGTTTTGAAAACAAGTAGATTAATAGTAATAATAGAATAGGGTAAATCGCTATTAGAGTGTTGAACAAACCCTCCGCTATTTTGTACTTAATTATCTCTTCTTTAAATTCCTTTTGTTTTTCAGGTGTAGACATATAAAAATCAATATTTAGATGATTTTCTTTTCCTATAATCAATTTTTCGTATTCACGTTGAAATTCTTTTAACTTATTTTCAGTCAACACTTCTTGACTCGCTTCAAATCGATCCAGTTTATTAGTAAGAACATCTAACTGTTGATAATTCGTCTCGAAATTCCCAGCCCTTTCTTTATAATTTTTTGCATTTATGAACATTGTGAAGTACGTTAGAGATAACGATAAAACAAGAAGAATTTTGGCTGCTAATAATCCCATTTCACCAGATTGATTAAGAAACCACACAGACAGGATCAAAACAATTAAAGAGTAAAAATTCGTTATTTTTTCATAGTAACTATTTTTCCTTCTCAGTCTTTTTGACGCTTCTATCCGAGAGTGTCTTGTTGCTTTAATACGCCTCTTTAAATCTCTAAACTCCTTATATAACGGCGAGTTTTCAGGATCCTTCGTTATATTCTTACCTTGTTCCTCCCTATCCTTGTGCATTTCACCATCTCCTTCCGTTTAACACATTACATCAAAAAAAATAGAACTTTCTACACAAACAAATCGACATTTTCCGACAAATATTTGATAATAAAAAGACACCAGGGCAGGTGCCTTCTAAAACAAATGAATTTCAATATTTTCTTTATCGATAACCCTAATTTCTTTGACAACCTTGCGGATCAGCGTTTGTTTAATTTCAAAGTCAAGTTCTTTTTTGTGATTCAGAAAGAAGTCAATTGCTTCTTGTAAAATGTATCCGGTTGGCTTATCTTCTTGAATCGCTCTCAATTGCTGTTCGAGCTGACTGTATTGTTCAATCAGCTCTTTTTCTCGTTGCTGCAAGTGTCGTATTTCTTCTTTCACTTCTTCAAGATCAAGTTCATCGTCATCGGACATTGTGACAAGCGACAGCAGGCGTTTACGTCCCTTTCTCGCTCGGTCAATCTCTTTTTCTAGCCTTTCTAGTTCTTTCTTTTCATAGCTATTTTCAACGTCAGCGACCGGTTGGAATTCTTGTATTCGTTCTGGATGGTTGAATAGATCAAGTAAATATGTCCATACCTCATGTTCGATTTCGTCCGCGCGAACGACCATTCCGCAACCACGGTGTTTTGCGCCAGCTGTATTTTTTATGTCTGTATACTCTCGAAAGTATTTACCCCAATTTTTTGCGTATCGGCCAGTCATTGTATTTCCGCATTGCGCGCAACGTAAAAGGCCCGAAAGCAAGTATTGACGCTTTGCTGCTTTTGTATATCTTCTCCGAGACTGCTCTAAAAGCATTTGTGCTTGTCTAAATTGTTCCTCTGAAATGATAGCTGGAACATCGACGTATATCCATTCTTCTTTTTGCCGCAAGCGAATTGGTACTTTGTTTTCCGTACGATACTTATTAGCCAGTCTTCCTTCTGTATTCCATTTGTTTTGCGGTCTTTTTCCCATATATGTTTCATTCATCAATATTTGCCGCACAACTTGCCGATGCCACACCGTTTTTCCTGTTTTTGTCGGTATTTTTCGCTCAGTCAAATGCAATGCAATACCGTTTATGCCTTTAAACCGTTCTTGTGTAAAGCTATCAAATATAAATCGGACGATTTCAGCCTCGCTTTCGTTTATTTTGAGCTGTCCCGTCTGTTTATCGTAATCGTAACCATATATTCGATCGTTTTTCACAACTTTTCCTTGTTGCGCTTTTCTTTTCCGCCCTGCCATCGTTCTTTCGCGAATTTTTGCTTTTTCAAATTCCGAAATAGCTCCGCGCATCGAAAAAAACAATTTTCCCTCCGGCGTGTTTGCATACTCACCATTGACAAACAACAATTCAACATTGTATTTGCGAAACTCATCATCTAGCAGCAACTGATGCATGAGATTACGCGCCAGTCGATCGGGATCGTACACAATGACAGTATCGATCACTCCGTTTCGTATATCATTTCGCAAGCGTTCCAGCCCTGGACGCTCAAGAAACTCGCCGGAAAAGCCTTCATCTTTGTATATCATTACATCGTCCGTTTTCGCCTTTTGCTTCGCTTCTTCGATCTGATGAGCAATTGAATATCCTTTCTGTGCCGATTCCTCCGTCGATACCCTTGCGTAGATAGCCTTCATCCTCTGCTATCTCCCTTCTATATATCTTCAATAAATAATGATAGCAGGCTTGAATATTGTTGTCAGTATGCTTTCCTTTTATAATTCGTACATTCATCTCGCATACCTCCCTTTTTTGAAGATATGCAGGTGATGTTTGTACAAATGAAAAAAAAACAGATAGCATGCTTGCACATGTTATCTGTTTCTAGTCGATAATAATTTTGTACTTTTCAAAACAAATGCGCTTAATTTCTTCAATCTCCTGTGCGTAAATATACGCGAGAAACTTATTCCCACTCCGCTTTGCTTCTGCAAGTATATATCGTTTGCGGTAGTATTCTTTTATTAGCTCATCAACACATTTTTGCAATTTGCAATCCCTCAACTTTGCCTAAAATGTCGCTCAACAGCTTGAATACTTCACTGCTTTCTACACTCATATTTTCTCTTTGTGCCTGTCGCTCAATCTCAACTGTATATGTTGACAAAAATGCATGTAACATGCTTAGTTCGTCATCATCAAGCTCAATATCATGCAACGTTTTCTTTTCATTGAACGATGTAATTTTGTCTAAAATTGAGTCATAAACGTTTAGCCTTTTCTTTCCTTCCCAAAACCCGTAATTACGCTTTAACGCCTTTTTAATTTCTTTACGCATAATACTCATATGCAAAATGAGCATAGCTAATTCATCATTAGTTAGTTGCATGTTTTTTTTCCTCCAATCTTATTTCAGATACATATTCATTCAACTTCTCCTTTTCCTTTTCTGTCAGTTCTTCAATTTTCATAAAAAAAAATGAATTTCTTCCGATACGGATTCGCCGGTCAGCAAACTGTTTCACGCGTTCCCAGTGCATACATACAGATGGAAGCAAAATATACCCCATCCGGTTGACAATGTCTTGCGCGATTTCAAGCTGTTTGAAAAAATAGAATTTCTGCGTGATTTTTGCGAATTTCACGGCTGGAATGGACGGAAAATGATACAACAATGTACGTGGATCTTTATCTTTATAGTGCTCCGGCACTAGTGAGTAGTTCATGGGCAGCCCTCCTAACCGTTTTACGCGCTTTATCATGAATTTCTTCAAGTGTTTGGAAAAACTCATTTCCTTCTCGTTCCGTTGACGGGAGAGGAAAACCTAGTACCATCGTGTCTGTGTCATATAAGCCAAGTTTGAAAATTTTCTTTGCCTTCCACATCGGCAAAAACTGCTTATGCATAAATTCCCCTGTTTGATAATCAGTAAAATGAATTGCAAAGCCTCTATCACCAATTTTTCTAACGTTGATTAATACTTCAACGATTTGGCGAATACGACTGTCAACATTGTTGATAGACGGTGAGCAATAGATTTGAACACTTTTCATTTTTCTTGTAAACATCATTACTTCTGTCGCAATTGTCGAGCCATATTTTGACCATTTTCGGTTAGAAAACGCCATTTGCGCTTCATCCCAGCAACATATGCTCCCCTGTGCTTCAGCTACTTTGTACCAATCTGTATAATGTTCAAGAGGAATCGAATCTTTTAAACCGTAATTTGAAAATAGTTGAATATCACCGCCACGCGCACGCACTTTTTCTCGCCAATAGTGCGCAAAGAGAGACATCATCAATGTTTTCCCAGCGCCTAACGGACCTTGTATGAAGAAATGATGTGCCACTACCGTTTTCCTCCCTTCTCCACACCGTTCGGAGCAACAATCACAGGCTTCGGTGGTTTAGGAATAAGAGCTTCGATTGTATCAATGTAATATTGCGGATCAGCGACAAGAACCTTACCTTGCATAATGAAATTGATAATTTCGCGATACGGATCGCTTTTTCCGTGCAAATATTCGTTTTTTGAAAGACTCTCAAGCAATAAAATCGCTTTAACCTGCCATTCTTGTAGTTCTTGAGCTTTCGTTGTCATTTCCTCAAGAACTTGTTTAACGTCTGATATGTGCTGCACTTGCGGAAACAAGTCATCGGAAATGACACTTTGTAGTTTTTCAGCATTGCTTGTTCCTTGCATATGCGATCACCCCTTTACAAGTTCGACAAGCTCATTGACCTTCTTTTGAAGACGCTCGATGCAAGGATAATTCCATTGCTCATCTATGCTCGCCATTTCTTCGATTGTGTCTATCATTCCTTTCAATTCAAAAATTAGAAAGGCTATTTGATTTTGCATCACGATCCACCTCCGGAACAGCTTGAAATACCAAGGATGATGAATGCAAAGAACACAAGACCGAATAGAAGTATTTTCGTTAAGTCGAATTGACTTTGTGGCTCTGGTTGGCGATACGACGTGATTTGCCGCAATACAATGCTTTTTTCAAGCTCCGCAAGCCGTTTTGTTTCCTGGACAGAACGCGACGGCGCACGATAGAAAAAATGTCGTCCTTCGATACCTGTCGTTACCTCACAATCGTGCATCGGAACACAATATTTTCCGATTACATATATTGCATTGTCGCGAATTTCATCGATGCGTTGAATGTCGCTTGTTTTTTGTTCGTCGTCGAACACAATGAGAATATCGTTCGTTTCCGGGAAAAACTCATCTTTTTCTTTTCGTTTGAAGAGTGCCATTAGATGACCGCCTTTCTTTGTTGTTTTTTCTTTCTATTTGAAAACTGAACAATCTTCCAACCGAAAAACGCGACAACCCCAACGCCTGACGCTGCCCCAGCGCCTAGCGTAAACATATAGAAAAACGCATCTACCACCATTTCACACCTTCTTTCAAAGAATAATAGAGCCGCATAACAGAACGGAAAATAAGCAACGATCCGAGAATAACCACTGACATCAGCGCCGATGAAATGACAAGCTGCCATGCGTTCGGCATATCGCCGAAAATCGCTAAATATTTCCCGACATTCAGCCCTTGCGCCGTTATTTGCCCTACCGCGTGCAATTTTTCTATCGCCATATCTAAAAATGTGATAGGAGGATTGAAAATTTTATCGATGAAACCTCGAATTTGCTCCTTGATCCCCATTATTCCCCTCCTATCCGAATTGAGGATAATAACTTAATCGCTGCAACAGCTGTAAACATCCACAGAATGAAGAGCAATATATACGCGATCGGTTCAAGTTTAAGTGGCTGCATTGCGGTAAAGATTTTTCCAAGCATTTCTGAATATCCATTTCCACTTCCACTCCGCGGGACGTATACAAGACTTGCTAGTGTACGACCAAAACCAACAAAAAGGGAGACAATCATTTTCGCAAGTTCAAAAAACAAGAGGAAAAGCTTGACTGCTAGGACACCAATTTTGTAGAGAAAATACAACAGCCCATCGATCAATGCGTAAATAACTTCAAAAAAACCGATGAACAAGTCAACAAGCCCTTGAAACAGTCGTTTTAACAATCGCCCGATCCATTTTATACCGCCCCATATAACATCAAAGAGCCTTCCAAATGCATCTGTTAAAATTCCACCTACAACAAACATGTATACATACATCATTACCACCTGCTACGTCTAAAAGCATCATATAAAAAAGTGACGAGGCGATCTGAAAATAACACTACAACAAAAAGAAATATGGCAGGCGTGAGATACACCATGTACCGTTGAAAAATTATTTCCATTACAGCTTGTAATATGCTGAAATTCATTGTTTTACACGCCCTCCCTTAGCAAATGATTTTTTGAAAAAGTTGAAAATCGGCCTCCAAAAAATGAACACAAAGGATAAAAGTAAAAACGGTGCTACCCAGGCAAGAATACTTACTACCGTTTCCAAAAAATCTTGAAAGCTTAAAGGAAAATCAATTTTTCCCCCTATGCTTGGAACGTTGACAGCTTGCCCTTTTGTTCCATAGTCACCAATAGGAATGAGCGTCGCTGCATATGCTCCAAAAAAGTCCGTTTTCATATCTTCTTTTCTTACTATGATTTGTTTCGTTGCTGCGTCTACCTGTGCATATTCTCGGCCTTCAATTAGCAGCTTCACTGTTCCTCTCGCCGGGCTTGTCCATGTGACGACATAGTCGCCGTTTTCGTTTTGCGTTGTCGCCACGCCAGTTAAGACCGGAACAGGCTCGGACGGTGTTGTCGTTTCAATCGTTACCCCTTGCGACTCGTTCCCTTCAATATTGACCGATGTCACCTTGTACGAATATGTCGTGTCCGGCGTGACGGTCAAGTCTGTCCAGTACGTTCCGTTCGTTTCGAACATCGGCGTATAGCCATCCGATGTGGTTTCGGCGGAAACAGATGTCGTGCCGAATAATTGATCCCAAAATGATTTTTGTTCGACCTTCTTCCGATAAATTTTAGCGTGTGAGAAAAATTCACTATCCGGTCGTGTCCAGGAGAGTTTGACACGGTCGTATTTTGCGTCGGCTTGTAGGTTACCTACGTTATCAACAATCGGGGTTTTAGTTCTCGCTGTCATCGTCACTCCTTCTGATTCATTTCCGGTTTCATCAAATGTAGTTATCTTAATCGTATATGTTGTGTTGGGAATTAAATCAGTAAAAGAATATGATGTTTTCGTTTTATCTAAAGTTGCTACTAAAACATTGTTTAAGTATATTTTTGTTCCTGCGAAATCTAATTCATTGGGGGTGAGAAACATTAAGTCAATTTGTTGAGTTTGAGAAAATATCTCAACATTTCTCACCTCACTTGGTGGAAATATATCTCCTTTAGGAAAGGTACTCCAAGATACTCCATTAAGTAATTCGGCATTAAAGCTGTTACCAGAACTATCATATGCAATTAATCCATTCATTTCCTCAAAAAGCCATTCTCCCAAGATAGTATTACCCCTAGATATCTTTACATAATCTATATAGCCTTTAAAATATTTAGAGCCAGTGTCAGGGATGTCTCCATTTCCAGCATCATTACCTATTATTAATGCATTTTTTAAACTATATGTGATACTTCCTGTTACATTAAGCGTCCTTTTTAATTCCCCATCAACATAAAAATAAATTTTTGAGCCATCGTATCCTCCTTTAAAAACATGATACCCTGGTGTCAACTCCGATAGAGGTATCGATACCCCGCGATAGGACGATCCTATATGAAATACTACCCCAATTGTATTTCCCGTAAAGACACTACTATTAATAGTTAGTGCGTAGCCTCCAACTTGTGTATTACTAACAACAGCAGTCCAACCTCTTTTTCTTAGTTCATCCCAGTCTGCATATACCCCTGCTTCTATTTCCAACTTATCAGTTGGTTGCAACACAGGTGAATATTTTACCCTCACATAATCGTCAATCCCGTCAAAATACAATCCATTTGTCCAACCTGTTGCATGAACTTTTTGTATGTTTATTGATAATAAAGATAATAGAAAAAATGTAAAAATAAATTTTCTGAACCTTACCACTATCCCCCCACACCTCCATCTGGATCATCAGGGTGTTTTTTGTAGTATTTTGATCCTTGTATGTCGTCTTGGTTTGGTATTGGCACGTTGTTGCTGTTGTCCCCAGGGCTTGGCGGTGTATCGCTGTTTTGGTTTGGTGTTGGAGCATTGCCGATGTCCGGTGTACCATCTTGATCTTTTGGTACTGGTAATTGCGTGTCTGTTTCTTTCGGCTTTCCTGCATCCCATCCTTTTGGATCCGTTTCTCCTGGGATTGGCATGCTTGGAAAGTCAGGAAGTGTACCAAGTGGATCTGAAATATCCCATCCTCCTGTTGGGTCAGCACGTTCTTCAATGACAGGTGCTTCGCTTTCAATTCTTCCTTTCGTAAATCCCGATGTATCAAGCCCTGGATCAGGCATACTCGGAACTTTATTTCCTATTCCTCGTGTGTCCAAGTCAGATAGTTCCGCAGGTTCGTTCGGTACACTTGGTGCTGGCCCTAGAAGCGTCCCTATATCGGATACAAGTTGAGGAACGATTGTATCACGAAAAACGGTCGCCACCTGGTTCCAGTTTGGTGCTGGTGGAATTGCATTTTTTATTTCTGTTAGTTTTCCTAGGTATTGATCCCACCCTGGACACGAGAAAAGGTCACAAGCATTACAGGTATTTGAATCACTTCCCCCCATGTCGTCATAATTCCCATATGATGATGAATCACACGAGGGATTTACTAATCCCGTCACATGAATTTTAATGCGAATAAGTAAGTTGTCCGTCGCCCCAAAAAATTCAGCTTTATAGTATCTGTTGCATGAAAAATAAAATCCATTAAAATAGCTCCATCCGTAGTCTGCCGCCGTCCTTGTTTTCGGATTCAATGGTGTGCTGAACGAAGAATCGGCGTAGTCAGATACCCAAAGCTTTTTTATACTTGTTCCTCTAAAGTAAACAAGAACAACATCCATACCATGATAATTTGGATTATAATGCAACGGCGTACTGATTAAATTTTGCGGATCGTAAACTTCAATTACTTCAAACTCCCCTGCTGCTGAAGCAAAAAAAGGCTTGGAAAATGATACAAGGAGCAAGAAACAAAGTATGATGTTGATTTTCTTAAACATCTAAAATACGACACGCCCTTTCTATGGAAAAAGGAGGATCGCTCCTCCTTTTTCTTTGTTCTTGCTTATCGCGATGCAGCGCGACCAAAAATTGATTTGATAAAAGCAATAATTTTTGGTGCAAAACCTAATGCGATTGCCAAGAGTACGAATGGTCCAACCCAACCAAGTAAAGAGTTCACACTTCCAATGACATCTGAAACAGTAAATGGTAAAGAAAGACCTGATAAATCAATAGCAGCTCCTAAAACAGGCATGTATAATTCCTCCCTTTAAATTTTTTTTATATTTCACTAGCATTCGCTAGTTGAAAACCTAGTATCTTCGAATTTCGTAGTCCTCATTATTTTCGCTCTTGTCAATTTGCTTTGTATTCGCAAATGATTTTTTCATCATGGCTATAAACATGGATAATGCTCCAGCCGCAGCCATAATCATGATTGCTGGTGCTACATAGAAAAGTATCCACTTGACGTAGTACCAAAACTCGTCCAACCGTGCAGGTGTGAAAAATGTCTGAAATTCCGGCATAGTATCACGACCTCGATCTGATCGCTACGATCACACCGTGCAAAAGCATTCCTACCGCCACAATAGCTATAATCAACATTATGAAGGGAGCAACTGTTTTCAAAAGAAAGCCAAAAACGCCCCAAAAAAACGCCCAATCAAAAACATTACCAATACTTGACATTATTACTCCCTCCCTGTCTCTCTATAAATGGCGATAGTTAAAAACAAGATGGTTAAGAATATTGACCATGTTGCAATTCCTGTCATCACGTCCGCATTCCCGAAAACTGCCTTGAAGGCATACGCTGCAAGTGTTCCAGTCGTCACCATCTATTTTTCACACCTTTTACGATCGAAAGAAAAAACATCGTAATTGGAAATGAGGCGATACAGGAAGTCATGATGATGAGGTACGTCGCAAAAATGTCCTTCGGTGTTCCAAAAACAATAGAATACATTTTTTTACCTCCTCATCATCCGTTCTAAAAACATAAAAATGAGTGTTGCTGCAATCAAAACCGATATAATCATTTCACCTAGTGTGATTTCATGAATGATATGAATATTCCCTTCTGGCGTTTCAATTGTTGTATGTGATCGCAAGTCAACATATTGCTGAACATCGTTTTGTGCTATATCGCCATTGGAAGTATTGTCGGTTTGGTTTTCAGTTTCATTCATGAACATCACCCCCACAATTCAAATGTACAGATAATTTTTGCGCTTTCATATCACCAAAAAAATTTGGTCATATAATAAAAAATCGGACGAAAAGAAAGTTTTTCGTCCCAGACTGTTGAAAAACGATTTTGTCAAGGACAAAATCGTTTTTCTTTTGTTAATATGTTAAAGGAAAACTATGAAGAAGGAGAGGTAGAAGTATGTACCGTCCTTTCTCCAAGTCAGAATTGAAAAA